>CALUMB010000031.1 GCA_944321645.1 uncultured Prevotella sp. | reverse complement strand
GTGCGTTCAAATTCCGGGCGTGCCAAACTTGTCCCGCTTAGGGATTTTTAGCATTTCGGCCTGGCGGATTTAACACGGCCAAAGGCGGTGAAATAGAAACCGAGGGGCCGTTTGCCGCACACAAAACCATGGTCGCGGCTCGCTCGTTTCCTAAAACGGCGCGTTTCGTGTTGCAAAACATACCGTTTTAGGATGCGAAACAGGCCGTTTTAGAGAGCTAAACGGCCTGTTTTGCAGGCCGGATTTCATCCCTGAAACGGCGTTTTAGGCCGTTTTCCTGCAAAAATCGAGGCTTTTCCATTGCACACTTTGCATGGCGTGGCCGGTAAGTGGCGCAAGGCCAGGCTGTTGCGGCTGCACACCCGTGGCTGCGATATACGCGGGCAGGGGCGCGAAATTTTGCGGCGCGGGCATTCTCGCGGCTTTCGGGCGCGGCTTTTTTAACACTTTTGCCGTTGCGATGGGGCTAATAGGGCTAATATGACTAATGGGGCTTGTCCGGCAAGCAAGGCCAGCCGGGCGGACGAGGCGCGTGGGGCAAAATGTGAGGGAGAGTGGCTTCGGTGGCTGCCCTGCGCCACACTTTTGCGAATTTGTCGCCCCAACCGTCTTTTATTTTCACAATAATGTGTAACTTTGCAGCGTATTTTAAGGTAACACATCAATGCAAGACATCAGAAACATAGCTATCATCGCCCACGTGGACCATGGCAAGACCACCCTCGTGGACAAGATGATGCTCGCCGGAAACCTGTTCCGCGAAGGCCAGGACCTTAGCGGGCAAGTGCTCGACAGCAACGACCTGGAGCGCGAGCGTGGCATAACCATACTCTCAAAGAACGTCTCCATCAACTGGAAGGGAACGAAGATAAACATCATAGACACCCCGGGCCACTCCGACTTCGGCGGCGAGGTGGAGCGCGTGCTCAACATGGCCGACGGCTGCCTGCTGCTCGTTGACGCCTTCGAGGGGCCGATGCCCCAGACGCGCTTCGTGCTGCAGAAGGCCCTGCAGATAGGACTGAAGCCCATAGTGGTGGTGAACAAGGTGGACAAGCCAAACTGCCGCCCCGAGGAGGTGTACGAGATGGTGTTCGACCTGATGTTCTCGCTCAACGCCACGGAGGACCAGCTCGACTTCCCCGTGGTCTACGGCTCGGCCAAGAACGGCTGGATGGGCGAAGACTACAAGGCCCCAACGACCGACATCACCTACCTGCTCGACAAGATCGTGGAGGTAATACCGGCGCCGAAGGTAATCGAAGGCACGCCGCAGATGCTCATCACCTCGCTCGACTACTCCAGCTACACGGGCCGCATAGCCGTGGGCCGCGTACACAGGGGCGTGCTCCGCGAGGGCATGAACGTGACGATAGCCCACCGCGACGGCTCGCAGGAGAAGACGCGCATAAAGGAGCTGCACACGTTTGAGGGCATGGGCCACGTGAAGACTGCCGAAGTGCAGAGCGGCGACATCTGCGCCATCATCGGCCTGGAGCGTTTCGAGATAGGCGACACCATCTGCGACTTCGAGAACCCGGAGCCGCTGCCCCCCATAGCCATCGACGAGCCTACCATGAGCATGCTCTTCACCATAAACGACTCGCCCTTCTTCGGCAAGGAAGGAAAGTATGTCACCAGCCGCCACATAAACGACCGCCTGCAGAAAGAGCTGGAGAAGAACCTCGCACTGCGCGTGGCACCCTTCGGCGACAGCACCGACAAGTGGGTGGTGAGCGGCCGCGGAGTGCTCCACCTCTCGGTGCTCATCGAGACGATGCGCCGCGAGGGCTACGAGCTTCAGGTAGGCCAGCCGCAGGTTATCTACAAGGAGATTGACGGGCAGCGGTGCGAGCCGATAGAGGAACTGACCATCAACGTGCCGGAGGAGTTCGCAAGCAAGATGATAGACATGGTGACGCGCCGCAAGGGCGAGATGACTTCGATGGAGAGCCAGGCCGACCGGGTGAACATCGAGTTCGACGTGCCGTCGCGGGGCATCATCGGCCTGCGCACCAATGTGCTCACAGCAAGCCAGGGCGAGGCCATCATGGCCCACCGCTTCAAGGAGTACCAGCCATACAAGGGCGACATAACGCGCCGCGTCAACGGCTCGATGATCGCCATGGAGACAGGCACCGCATACGCATACTCGATAGACAAGCTGCAGGACCGCGGCAAGTTCTTCATCGACCCGGGCGACGAGGTGTATGCCGGCGAGGTGGTGGGCGAGCACGTCCACGACAACGACCTCGTGGTGAACGTCACGAAAGCCAAGCAGCTCACCAACACCCGCGCCAGCGGTTCCGACGACAAGGCGCGCATCATTCCGCGCACCGTGCTCTCGCTCGAGGAGGCGCTGGAGTACATCAAGGAAGACGAGCTCGTGGAGGTGACGCCCAAGAGCATGAGGATGCGCAAGACCATACTCGACCACAACGAGCGCAAGAAGAGCCAGAAGGCGTGACGCGCCTTTGGCTTTTCGGGTTTGGAGGCCAGCCGAATGCTCCCTCTGCTCACAAATTTGCGTAAAGCCCTCGGCTGAAGATAATAAAAGAAGCCCCGTTGCCCGGAACGCAATCCGGCAGCAGCGGGGCTTCTCTTTGCCTTGTCTGTAAGCTTGGTGTGGCTTATCCCGGGTATTCCATGTTCTCTTCGCCCATGCAGTCGAGCACTTCGGTGAGGAACTTGTGCGCCTCCCAGCGTGCCATGGGCAGGTCGTGCAGCAGCCAGTTGCCGCAGTCCTTGGGCGCGGCACCCGGGATTTCGCCCTCGAACGAGGCGATGAACGCAAACGTGCGGCGCATCAGTTCCACGATGTCGCGGCTCTCGAGGTCGCCGCGCACGAGCAGGTAGTTGCCCGTGAGGCAGCCCATCGGCCCCCAGTAGACTATGCGGTCGCGCCACTCGGGGTCGTTCCTTAGGTAAGTGGCGGCCAGGTGCTCGATGGTGTGCAGTGCGCCTGGGTGGAGCGCCGGCTCGCGGTTTGGCTCTTTCATGCGGATGTCGAACGTGGTGACGGTGTCGCCGCCCACGCTGTCCTTGCGCGAAACGTATATGCCGCGCAGCAAGAGGTTGTGGTCTATGGTGAAACTTGGTATCTTTTCCATATTTACAAATTAAGAATTAAGAGTTAATGATTAAGGAAATATGCTGTGGCGGGGCGGGGGCTGCGGCTTGTTGCGGCTGTTTGCGGGCCGCCCCGGCTTTTCTAAAGGCTCTCGAGGAAGGCTTTTGTGACGTGGAACGAGCTGTCGGCCATGCGTTCCCAGAAGTCGAAGTACTGGCTCGCCTTGTCGTCCTTGAGCGGTATGTCGCTGATGATGCGGAAGCTTACGAACGGCACTCCGAACGTGTGGCAGGCCTGGGCTATGGCCGCCGACTCCATGTCTACGGCCATGGCTTCGGGGAAACGGTCGGCTATTGAGCGCATCTTTTCGCGCGAGTCTACGAACCAGTCGCCCGTGACGATAAGCCCCGGCGTAACCTTCGTGCCGCAGTCGAGCGACATGGCGGCGGCGAGCAGACCCTTGTCGGAGGCAAACCGCGCGGGCATACCCGCTATTTGGCCGTAGGCTTCGTCGCTGCCGCAGTAGGCGTCGTGGTAGCACGACTCTGTGGCCACCACCACTTCCTGCACCGACAGCTTGGTGGACGCCCCGCCGGCCACGCCCGTGGAGACGATGGCGTCGGGGGCGAAGCCGTCTATCATGTCGGCCGTCCACATGGCGGCGTTGGCCTTTCCTATGCCGCACTGCACCATCACCACCTCGTTTGCGCCCAGTGTGCCGGTGGTGTAGGGCTTGCCGTGGCGCACCGTCTGGCGTGCGCCGCCGAGCAGTGCGCTTACCTGCATGAACTCTTTGTCCATGGCTATTACTATTCCAATCTTCATCTTGCGTGGGTATTGACGGCGCAAAGATAGCAAATAAATATGAATTATGCGGCAAAATCTTTTCTTCGGTGGGGCGGCGGGACGCTTTTTAAATTAAATAATGTATCTTTGCACTTGCATTTTGAATCAGAAATCAAAACTATAAAATCAATGAAGACATTGAAACGGTGCCTGCCTGACATATTGGCAGTGCTCTTTTTTGCAGTCATTTCGTTTGCCTACTTCTTCCCGGCAGACATAGAGGGACGCATACTCTACCAGCACGACGCCTCCGCCGGGCGCGGTTCCGGGCAGGAAATCGAGGACTACCGCGAGCGCACGGGCGAGACCCCGCGGTGGACGAACACGCTGTTCAGCGGGATGCCCACGTACCAGATAGCGCCGTCTTACGACAGCGCAAAGGTGCTTAAGCAGGCCGACAGCCTCTTCCACCTGTGGCTCCCGGAGTACGTGATGCTCATATTCTCTTATATGCTCGGCTTCTACATCCTGCTGCGGGCGTTCAACTTCAGGCAGTCGCTTGCCGTGCTCGGCTCCGTAATCTGGGCTTTCAGCAGCTATTTCTTCATAATCATTGCCGCCGGGCATATCTGGAAGGCCATGGCCCTGGTCTACCTGCCGCCTATGATTGCGGGAGTGGTGCTGGCCTACAGGGGCAAGCTGCTGTGGGGCTTCCTGCTCACGGCCATATTCTCCGGGCTTGAGGTCTACTCCAACCACGTGCAGATGACCTACTACTACCTGTTCATCGTGCTCTTCATGGCCGTTGCTTTCCTCGTGGAAGCCATAAGGGAGAAGCGCATGGCGGGCTTCGTGAAGGCCACGGGAGTGTGCGCCGCAGGCGCCGCGCTGGGCATCTGCATGAACATCTCGAACCTGTACCACACGTGGGAGTACTCGCAGGAGTCGATGCGCGGCAAGAGCGAGCTGGTCAAGGCGCAGTCGGAAAACCAGACGAGCAGCGGGCTCGACCGCGACTACATTACCCAGTGGAGCTACGGCATAGGCGAGACATGGACGCTGCTCGTGCCTAACGCCAAGGGCGGCGCAAGCGTTCCGCTAAGCCAGAACAAGACGGCCATGGAGCACGCCGACAACACTTACGTGCCGATTTACCAGCAGCTGGGGCAGTATTGGGGCGAGCAGCCTGGCACGAGCGGCCCTGTCTACGTGGGAGCCTTCGTGCTTACGCTCTTCTTCCTCGGCCTGTTCATAGTGAAAGGCCCCATGAAGTGGGCCTTGCTCGCGGCCACGGTGCTCTCGGTGCTGCTCTCGTGGGGTCACAACTTCATGTGGTTCACCAACCTGTTCATCGACTATGTGCCGATGTACGCCAAGTTCCGCACGGTGGCTTCGATACTCGTGATAGCCGAGTTCACCATCCCGCTGCTGGCCATGCTGGCGTTGAAGAAGGTTGTCGACGAGCCTGAAGTGCTCACGAAGAAGATAAAGTATGTATATGCGAGCTTCGGGCTTACGGGCGGCTTCGCCCTGCTGTTCGCCCTGCTGCCGGGGCTTTTCTTCCCCGACTATGTGTCGTCGTCGGAGATGCAGGCATTGGGGCAGCTCCCCCCGGAGCACATCCAGCCGCTGATAGCCAACCTCACGGAGATGCGCAAGGCCGTGTTCACGGCCGACTGCTGGCGCTCGTTCTTCGTGGTGGCCGTAGGCACGCTCCTGCTGCTGCTCTTCAAGGCCCGCAAGATAAAGGCCGCTTACATGGTGGGCGGCATACTTGTGCTCTGCCTCGTGGATATGTGGCAGGTCAACAAGCGCTACATCAACGACGGGATGTTCGTGGAGAAGAGCGTGCGCACCGCCCCTGTGCAGATGACCGACACCGAGCGGCTCATACTCCAGGACAAGCAGCTGTACTACCGCGTGCTCAACCTCTCTACCAACACGTTCAACGAGAACGAGACCTCGTACTACCTGAAGAGCATCGGCGGCTACCACGCTGCCAAGCTGCGCCGCTACCAGGAGATGATAGAGGCTTACATCTCGCCCGAGATGCAGGCTTGCTTCAAGGCCATTGGCGAGAGCCAGGGCGACATGACGCGCGTGGACGGCGACAGCGTCTTCCCCGTGCTCAACATGCTCAACGCCAAGTACTTCATAATGCCGCTGCAGTCGGGCCAGACCGTGCCGCTGCTGAATCCCTACGTCTACGGCAACGCATGGTTCGTAGACAAGGTTAGCTATGTGGACAACGCCAACCAGGAGCTTGAGATGGTGGGCAAGATAGACCTGCGCCACGAGGCCGTGGCCGACAGGAAGTTCGCCTCGCAGGTGGGGCAGGCGCAGCCGCAGGACAGCATGAGCGTGGTGACGCTCACTTCATACGATGCCACGCAGCTTAAGTACGACGTAAACTCGTCGAAGGGCGGCGTGATAGTGTTCTCCGACATCTATTACCCGGAGTGGACAGCCACGGTTGACGGGCTGGAGGTGCCGGTGGGCCGCGTGAACTACATCCTTAGGGCTATCAACGTCAAGCCGGGCAAGCACGAGGTGGTGCTGTCGTTCTTCCCCAAGTCGGTAGACAGGACGGAGACGGTGGCCTACGCCGCATACGCCATCCTGGCCTTGGTGATAGTGGCCCTCGCGCTGATGGAATGGCGCAAGCGAAGGAAAACGCCTGCCGCCGGTGGCGAGTGAGCGTAGGCTTTGGGATAAGCGGGAGGCGGGCGTAGGCATCCTGCCAATACTTGCAAATATGCAATTAAAAACGCCCGCTTCCGCCACGGGTTTTAACACGCGCCGTTTCGCATTGCGAAATGGCGCGTTTTGCGTTGCGAAACGGCCTGTTTCGCGGGCTAAAACGTGCCGTTTCGGACGCTAAAACGCCCCGTCTGGCAACGCGCTGTGAATCAAGCGGTTAGCTAAGGCGGCACTTTCCGCCGCAATTAACATAAAAATGTTAACGGCTACGGGCATCCGCCGGCGGTCGTTTGGCGTATGGAGCGTTGGCTGATATACATAAAACGTCAATCCGCCAGCAGGACGACTGCTGGCGGATTGACGTTTGTTGGTTTCGGGGCGACAGCCCCGCTTAATGCCCGTCTTGGTTTGGCGTTGTGGGCGTCAGTGCATTCCTACGGTCTTTTTTAGTGCGTCGGATATTTCTTGCTGCGTGAAGTCGCCTGCCTTGAAGAGCATGAGCGACTTCAGCTCCGTCGGCGCACTCACTTCGGCCGTGGCGTTGATGGTCTCGGCAAAGCGCGTCTCGGGGTGCAGCCCCTCGGTGCGCACGAACTCAACCTTGCCCCAGCCCTTGATTGCGACGAAGGCGAGAGAGTGCGTCCCGTTGCTGATGGCGTAGGCTTTCTGCCCGCCAGGCAGGTTGAATGTGGTCTCCCTTATTGGCGTGCCGCGTTCGGGCAGTGCGTAGTGGCCGAGGCGCAGCGTGGTGGGCGTGCCTATTGCCGTCACCGAGTCGGTGCGCAGCGTGCCGTCTGCCAGTGGCGTGTCGCGCAGCGCCATGGTGAAGCGGCGGTCGCTCTGCAGCCACACGGTGCGGCGGAGCGTCTTTCCGTCGAAGCCGGTGGTGGTGTACCGGCGCAGCGGTTCCCACTGCCCTTGCTGGTTCTTCACCACGTAGGCCATGGCTACCTCGCCCTGCTTGCCGTCGGCCATCCACGGGAACAGCGTGTTGTAGGCCAGTCGGTTGTACTGCTCCGAGCCGCGGAACTTCTCCGCCCCGCGCCGCTCGGTGTCGTAGTCGCAGAAGGCCCGCGTCTCCGAAGCGCCGCTGCCGCCGTAGTTCGTGACGAGCATCTTTGGCCCGGGCAGCCACAGGTTGTCTACGTCACCGGCCTTCGTGCCGGCCCAGAAGCCCTCGCTCTCCGTCGCGCTCCAGTAGGGATGGCTCTCCGGGAGCATCAGCGGGAGGAACGCCTTGGCGCACCAGTAGACGCTGCCTCGGCAGCTGTAGCCCTGGAGCACGGGGTCGAACAGCCCGTAGAAGCCCGGCGTGGGCACTCCGTCGGAGTATATGAAGTCGGGGTTTTGCAGGAACTGCAGCAGGCAGCCCGACGCTATGCGGCGCATCCAGCCCATGTCTGCGCCCTCGCCCCATGCCAGCGGGGCTATGGAGGCGAAGCGGTACATATTGCTGCGGCCCCACATGGGCATGTGACCGTCGCGCCCGAACATACGCGGGTAGCTGCGGTACATCTCAGTGAAGTTCCTGTCGAACTGCGCCGCCAGCTCCGGGTAGTGCTCTCGCCCGAAGAACAGCGACCATAGGCGGCCGTAGAGCTGGTATGCCCACATCGAGTAGTAGTCGTAGTTTGGCTTGTCCAGGTACCAGCCGTCGCCGCGGTAGTCGCCTATGAGCTGGCGCACGTACTTCACGAGCAGGCTGTCGTTGACCTCGTAACCCTTCGACTTGAAGAACGACATGGGGTAGACGTTGAAGAAGCGCCAGTTCTGCTGTATCGTCGGGCCGTCGGCGTAGCTCTCAATCATGGAGTAGAGCGAGTCGCGGGTGGCCTTCGGCAGCGGGTCCCAGAGCACGTCGCCGCAGACGAAGAACGATATGCCGAGCGCGCCGAACTCCACCAAGTCCTGGCATGGGCCGCGCTTGCCGCGGTGCGTGACGTACTGCTTGCTCTGCGGGTCTACCAGCAGCGATAGCTGGCGGCGGTAGTAGTCGGCCAGTCGTATGCCGTTGATTGTCAGCGTGGAGTCCTCGCGCAGCAGCGGCGCGGCGAGGAAGAGCGTGCGGCACATGCCCTCGAGCGTGGCCCCGCGCACGCGGCTGCTGTCCTTTGGGTAGCACACCTTGCCCAGCCGCTCGAAGTACATCGGGTCGTCGAGCGAGCGGATATGGCTGAAAGCCCCTTCGAGCAGGTACTTGTCGGCGGCAATCCAATGTTGCCGTGTCATGCCTGTGTACGGGCTTAGCTTATAGTCCGGGTTGTCCACTTTGAACACATTGCCTTCCGTCGCAGCCATTGTCGTGGCCGAGAGCGCGAGAGCCAATGCAATCGATGATAGTCTTTTCATATTTCAGGTCTTTGGTTATTCTTTGCGTTTTGTTTTGCCGGGCGTTGCGGCATGGCGTGTCAGGCCGGTTGCAAAGATACTAATTTTTAGGGTAATGGCCCCACCGCCGCACCCCAAAAAAATCCGGTGAGGCTGCAATACACATCCGCCATACAGGCAAAATCGTGTGCAGATGGCCAAAAACATTGTGCCAAGCGTGGTATTTCCCGCCTTTTTTTGTAAGTTTGCAGATAGAAAGAAACAATCAGAAGAAACCTCAACCATGAGATATTTAGACCCCAAGGCCGACCTGACGTTCAAGCGCGTGTTCGGAGAGCACATCGACCTGCTCATCAGTTTCCTCAACGCGCTGCTGCCTTTCGACAATCCCGGCGACTGCATCGTCGAGGCCGAGTACCTGCCTTCGGAGCTTGTGCCACAGACTCCGCTACGCAAGAACAGCATAGTTGACGTCCGCTGCCGCGACAACCGGGGCCGCCAGTTCATCGTCGAGATGCAGATGGTGTGGACCCCGGAGTTCCAGCAGCGCGTGCTTTTCAATGCGTCGAAGGCATACGTCCGCCAGCTTGGCAGCGGCGAGGCCTACGAGCTTCTGCAGCCCGTCTATTCGCTCAACCTTGTCAACACGGTCTTTGAGCCAGGCTTGGGCGATGAGTTCTACCACTACTACCGCATGGTACACGTGGAGCACACCGACCGCGTAATCGACGGGCTTCACCTTGTGTTCATCGAGCTTCCCAAGTTCAAGCCCCAGTCCTACTCCGCCAAGCGCCTTGCCATCCTGTGGCTTCGCTACCTGACCGAGATAGGCGACAACACTTCCACGGTTCCGGCCGACCTCATGGCCGACCCGCAGATAAGCAAGGCCGTTGGGCAGCTTGAGGAGTCTGCCTTTACCGAGGCCCAGTTGCTTGGCTACGAAAAGTTCTGGGATGCCATCAGCGTTGAGAGGACCCTCGTAGGGAGCGCCGAACGCCGCGGAAAGGAAATCGGACTTAAGGAAGGAATTGAAAAGGGGCGGCGCGAGGCTCTGTTGGCCACCGCCCGCAAGCTCAAGGCAATGGGGCTTGGCGCTGCAGCCATAGCCGGGGCTACCGGGATAGGTGAGGATGAAATAAACAAACTGTGACGCTGTCCTGCCTGTTGTTGACTATTGCGACAATTGTGGACGTGCAAATAAACAATCTTAAAAGAAACCTCAACCATGAGATATTTAGACCCCAAGGCCGACCTGACGTTCAAGCGCGTGTTCGGAGAGCACATCGACCTGCTCATCAGTTTCCTCAACGCGCTGCTGCCTTTCGACAATCCCGGCGACTGCATCGTCGAGGCCGAGTACCTGCCTTCGGAGCTTGTGCCACAGACTCCGCTACGCAAGAACAGCATAGTTGACGTCCGCTGCCGCGACAACCGGGGCCGCCAGTTCATCGTCGAGATGCAGATGGTGTGGACCCCGGAGTTCCAGCAGCGCGTGCTTTTCAATGCGTCGAAGGCATACGTCCGCCAGCTTGGCAGCGGCGAGGCCTACGAGCTTCTGCAGCCCGTCTATTCGCTCAACCTTGTCAACACGGTCTTTGAGCCAGGCTTGGGCGATGAGTTCTACCACTACTACCGCATGGTACACGTGGAGCACACCGACCGCGTAATCGACGGGCTTCACCTTGTGTTCATCGAGCTTCCCAAGTTCAAGCCCCAGTCCTACTCCGCCAAGCGCCTTGCCATCCTGTGGCTTCGCTACCTGACCGAGATAGGCGACAACACTTCCACGGTTCCGGCCGACCTCATGGCCGACCCGCAGATAAGCAAGGCCGTTGGGCAGCTTGAGGAGTCTGCCTTTACCGAGGCCCAGTTGCTTGGCTACGAAAAGTTCTGGGATGCCATCAGCGTTGAGAGGACCCTCGTAGGGAGCGCCGAACGCCGCGGAAAGGAAATCGGACTGAAGGAAGGGCTTAAGGAAGGAATGGAAAAAGGGCTTAAGGATGGCCTCGAAAAGGGGCGGCGCGAGGCTCTGTTGGCCACCGCCCGCAAGCTCAAGGCAATGGGGCTTGACGCTGCAGCCATAGCCGGGGCTACCGGGATGGGTGAGGAAGAAATAAATTCACTGTAATTATACGCGCCGTTATGGATTTCAGGACGATGGTGGACGTGCCGCGCCCCGGCTTCGAGATAGGGCCTCAGGAGCGCATATTGTGCGTAGGCTCGTGCTTCGCCGACAGCATAGGGCGGCGGTTTGTGGAAGAGAAATTCCGCGCCACGGTCAACCCCTTCGGCGTGATGTACAATCCGGCGAGCATACTGCACACCGTGGAGCGCACCGACTGCGCCCCGCGCGTGGCCTTCCTCACGCTCGGAACGAATCGTGTCTACATACTCAACGAGACGGGCGAGATAGTGGACAACTGCCGCAAGCGGCCGCAGAGACTGTTCACCGAGCGCGAGCTGACCGTGGACGAGTGCGCCGCCTACCTGCGGCAGGCCGTGGGCGAACTCGCCCGCCGCGACCCTGATGTGCGCGTGGTGCTCACCGTCAGCCCCATACGCTACGCCAAGTACGGGTTCCACGGCAGCCAGCTCTCTAAGGCCACGCTGCTCATGGCGGCCGACCGGCTGGCGGAGTCGGACCCGCGTTGCACATACTTCCCCGCCTATGAGATTGTGCTCGACGAGCTGCGCGACTACCGCTTCTACGCCCCCGATATGCTCCACCCCTCGCAGCAGGCCGTGGACTATATATGGGAACGCCTTGCCGAGGCTTACTTCAGTCAGGCTGCCCGGCGGTTCATCGAAGAGTGGAGGCCGATAAAGGAGGCTTTGGGCCATCGCCCGTTCAACCCGGAGAGCGACGACTACAAGGCTTTCGTGCGGAAAACGCAGGAGCGTCTGGCCGCGCTCAAGGAGCGGTATCCGCTGATGGAGGTTTAGGATGATTTGTCTTGAAAAGAAACAATGAGAAAACGATATTGGTGTTGGGCTTTCTTTGGCGTGGCCTTCGGTTCCGCCATGATGCTGTTGCTTACTTTAATAGTGCCTTTCGTGGCCGTGGATTTTTACGAGCATGTCTGGGTGTGGTTGTGTGTGATGCCGCCTGTCGATGCCGTGCTGTTCGTCGCTATGTCGAAAGTGCCTTTGTTCATGGAGGAAAATGGCGGAAAGCTCGTGGAGCGTTATATGTTCAGGCGGGAGGAGATAGACGTGGCCAATATCTCAAACATAGTCTACCCGTTCATGTACGACCCCAACGACAGCCGTTCGCGCTCCTGGCTCTTTGCGTTGGCTGATGGGCGCGAGGTGGTGCTTTCCGACGCGTTCCTCGACTTTTCGAGCTTTGCCGGGCGATGGTGGGATGCGCATGGGCGTGGCCCATACGACTGCCTGGCGGGCGTGGAGAGCGACTATGTGGGCGGGTTTGAAAGCTTCGCGTTCACCACGCCCTACCTGCGCTGCGGCTGGTTCTGGCTTGTGGTGTTCCTTTTCGCGGTGTTCGCTTTCGGCTTGGTGGCCGTTTGGCTCCTGCCGGGCGAGCTAAAGGCCTTCATGCTTGCGGCCATGGCCGTGGCGTATGTGTTTGTTGCGGCCCGCCGGTTCACCAATTTCGACGTCTATGCCGGCGTGATGGTTATAAGGAGCGGTCTCACGCAGGCCACGGAGCATACCGTCAAGCTCGACGGCGTGGCAGGAATCAGGCTCCGCAAATACACCTTTTACCTGCGCATGAAGTCTGGCGAGGAGGTAGAGATGCTTTATGCGCTCTCCGAAAGCCAGCGCACCGAGTTCGCCTCGCGGCTACGGGCGGTGGGCATCGGCTGCGTGGTGAGCTGACGCGCCACGCCATTTCCCGCCGGGTAGGGATGGAGCCGGGGCTTTTGTTGTTGTGCCGTGCTTGTTAAAAGAACATAAAAGGAAAGGCGCAAGGCAACATCGAAAGAATTAAAATCCTATATTTGTAGATGGATATGGCACACAAATTCACAGTGTGCCAGTGGCATTGCAACAGCGGTTGCTGTGGGAGGAACGGTAGCATGGGCGTTTGCCAACTTTGATTTCCGCATTCACGCCATAGTTGCATATATGCAATTAAAAAACGCCCCAGGCCATCCTGATTTTCAGCGTGCGCCGTGCCGTGCCGCGAAACGGCCTGTTTCGGGTCGCGAAACGGCCTGTTTTAGAGGCCAAAACGCACCGTTTTGGAAGCCAAAACGGCACGTTCCGCAACACGTTGTGCGCCAGATGGTTAGGCAAGGCGGGCTTTGCCGTCGCCATTAACATAAAAATGTTAACGGCTGTACGCGGCCTTCGTATGGCGTATTGGCCTTTTGCGGATATTCGTTTTTGTCGGTGTTATGCTGCACAATCTTTGGACGGACAATGCAGCGTGGGCGAAACAAAACTTTAGCGCCACGTTAACCGTACTGAAACAACCAACAACTATTTTTGTGAACGTATAACTTCAAAATACTATCATTATGAAACGGTACCTAAAACGAATCTTATTTGCGCTCCTCGCCGTAACTATCTGGGGGGGTGGGAGTTACGCGCAAGATGTGTTTGACTTTGGCATCTATGATTATGCCAATAATACGCAAGCCTCGTCGCTAAATTGGCAGGCGGCCAACTGTAGCTTGACATTTGTGGATGAAGGGCAGAATGAAGCTGTGTTCCACTCTGGGCAGATCCGCTTCTATTCGAGAAATGGCTTGACCATAACTGCAAACGATGCAAGTGCAGCAATCGCGAGCGTGGTTTTTGAGTGGGACGATCGTTACACACCGGCAGAGGGAAAAATCGTGCCTACAGTGGGCGGTTATGATTATAAGTCGCACACATGGACAGGACAGTCCAACTCTGTGACGTTTACAAACACAAACACGAGCCAATACCGCATCAAAAAGATTACGGTCATTGTATCGGGCGAGCTTAAAACCCCATGCACAGTGACCTTCGGTGAGCAAACCGACGGCCAGACTTTCACTGTGGTTGAGGGCGACGAGGCTTCCTTCCAATCTCCCACAGCCACTTTGTATCCTGCTGAAGCAGGAGCCGTGGCTTACGAGAGCGACAACAGTTCTGTAGCAAGCGTTGACGTGGCCACGGGCGAAGTGACCTTTGGCCCGGAGTTCGGCACGGCCACAATCACGGCAAGCTTTGCCGGGAACGACACCTACGCCGCCTCTTCGGCCTCGTACACAATTGTGTACAAGAAAGACATGAGCGGAACAGCGTTCTACGAAAGCTTCGACACTAACAGCGGCTTTGGCGGCAACGACGGCGAGTGGGGCGGCATAAGCGGCGGACCTACTCCTTCGGCCGACAATGAAGGCTGGGAATTTAATAGTGGATTTGGCGCAAGCCAATGCGTAAGGTTTGGAACGGCGAATTACAGTGGCTACGCAACCACTCCCGCGCTCAACCTCAGCGGCGACGCAACGCTCACGTTCAAGGCAGCGGCATGGGACGCCGGAAACGAAAAAACTACATTGGCGCTGGGCATAAGCGGTGGCGGCTCGCTTAGCGGGACAAGCGTCGAGATGGAAAAAGGGGCATGGAAGGAATACACAATCAGCATCACCGGCGGCACGCCAAACACGAAAATCACATTCTCAAGCCCCGAAGAAAAGAACAACCGCTTCTTCCTCGACGAGGTGTCTGTATATGCCAGCGGTGGCGGCTCGGCAGCAGTGGCCATGCCCACAATCTCGCTCCCAAGCGGTTTCTACGTTGACCCGCAGACTGTGGAGATTGCCGCCGCAGAAGGTTGCACCATACGCTACACGTTCGACGGCACCTCGCCAAACTCCGGAAGCACGCTCTACGAAGGGCCGATAGCTATAAGCGAAACCACTACGCTGCGCGCAATAGCCATAAACGCGGAAGGCATATACAGCAACTCTACGAGAATGGACTACGAGTTCCCGGTGGCTTGCGATGACATTGCCGCCGTTAAGCAACAAGTTGACGGCAAAATCGTGAGGGTGACGCTGAAGGACGCACAGGTGGTGTACGTCAACTCCTACGGCGACAACACCGAATACTACCTGCGCGACGCTTCAGGCGCAATCGACCTGTACAACATCGGGCTTGACCTTTCGGCCGGCCAAGTGCTGAGCGGAACGCTCGTGGCCGAATACAAATTTTTTAATTTTGTGGAAGAGCTTGTCAGAACCGAATACACCAACGCCGACGACTTGACCATAACGGACGGAGATACACCGGCACCCGCCGCAACTTCCATTGCCGACATTAACAGCGGCAAGTACACCTGCGACTTGGTGGCCATTAGCGGGGCCACTGTTACAAAGGAAGGCAGCAACAGCTACGTGGGCGACGGCAACGGTACTGTGCAGATATACAACAAATTCCAAATCCCGGACTACACGGAGCCATTTGCCGGGGCAAACATCGACATCGTGGGCATCTGCATTAAATATCGCGACGCTTACGAGATACTGCCCATTGCCAACGCCATAACCTACAACTTCTCGGAGACCGCCGACAACGCCACCGGCGACGTGGCCGCAGCCAACGTCAAGTTGGAGCGTACCCTTAGCAGCGACTATTGGAACACGCTGTGCCTGCCGTTCGGCATGACGGCCGAACAGGTGGAGGCTACGTTCGGTGCCGGCACAAAGATTACCGAGTTCAACGGCACGGTGGAAGGCACGACGATGATGTTCGACAACGCCACGGCCATCGAGGCAGGCAAGCCTTACCTCATAAAACCCGCCCTGACTACGGCAAACCCGACGATAGAGGGCGTGACGCTTTCATCGGCCGGACCCGCCACCATCGCGTCTGCCAAAGTGAGCGGCTACGCATTCGTTGGCACCTACAGCCCGGCTACCATCAAGGCCGACGGCACCGACTTGTTTATTTCCACCGACGGCAGCGTCAAGAAGCCGAGCAGCGCCGACGGCACGGCCAACAGGATTAAGGGCATGAGGGCATACATCTCAATCCCCGTAGGCACCGACGCAAAGATGGTGAAGCTAAGTTTCGACGGCTCGCTCATGGGCATAGAGGACATCGACTCCTTCGGTAATGTAGACGACGGAAGGATATATAGCCTCGGCGGACAGTATGTCGGCGACAATGCCGACAGCCTGCCAAAGGGCATATACATCAAGAACGGAAAGAAAATAACAATTAAATAGACAACAAACTATGGAAAAGAAAGAATATTTAAGGCCCGACATGGCCATATTGGAAATGGAAGCCGGCTCGCTGATGTCGGTGAGCGGTGATGGAAATAGGGTAGACATCGACCCAAACCCCGGCATGGGCAGCGGATGGGAAGAGGCCGCATCGAAGCCCCATTACAGCGTGTGGGATTTGGATGAAGACGAATGACGAAACCGCATATACCATAAAGGAGGCGGCTGCCACGGTGCGGCCGCCTTTTTTCGGCCAAGGAGTTTTGGCCGCAACAAAAACCGCGCGGTGGATGGGAGATTAGCGAAAAAAGAGTAATTTTGCAATGGATAAGCAGCGTTCGGGAATTTGAAGGCCAACTTTCCTTTCCCGCCCGCTTGCATTGTTGAAACCACCAACGAGAAGGAATTATGGAAACTACAAAGACAAAAAGACAAATGGCCGTGCTGGCAGCAATCGCCATGGCCACGCAGGCAATGGCGCAGATACCCACGGGGTATTACGACGACCTTAAGGGAAAGAGCGGGGCGGAGCTTAAGACCGCCGTTTACGAGACCATAAAGGATGCCGACGTTTTGAGCTACGGCAGCGGCAAGGGCCACACGTGGGAGGGTTTCTACTCCACAGACCGCACCGCTGACAACCAGGTGGTGGACCGCTACAGCAACGACGTGAGGTATTTCGGCGAAGAAGGCGAGTCGGTGGGCGGCATGAACATAGAGCACTCGTTTCCAAAAAGTTGGTGGGGTGGCTCCGAAAACCAGGCATACAAGGACTTGTACAACCTAATGCCGAGCGAGCAGAAGATAAACTCCTCGAAGTCAAACTACCCCATGGGCGAGGTGACGCACGTCACCAAGGACAACGGTTGCACGAAGATTGGCACCGGGCACAACGGCTACAACCTTTGGGAACCGGCAGACAAGTGGAAGGGAGACTTCGCGCGGTCGTATATGTACATGGCCACGGCATACCAAAAATTCACTTGGAGCACAAAAAGTCCGCAAGCCCTGCAAATACTCCAGCAGGGAGACTACCCCACATTGCAGCCATGGGCCTACGAACTGTACATAAGCTGGGCAAAGGCCGACGCCCCCGACCAGCTTGAGACAGACCGCAACAATGCCGTGAGCGAGATACAGGGCAACCGCAACCCGTTTGTAGACTTCCCCAATCTTATGGAATACATCTGGGGCGACAGCACCGACTATGCCTTCGACCCAGAGACTTCGCTCTGCACTTCCACATACACTGCGGCCGGCGGCGGCACGCACGAGCCTCCAACTGGCGACGAAATAATATACACTGCCGACTTCACCGGCGGCACCGGGGGCTGCACCGTGACCAACAACGACGTGCCGTTCGACGGATTTGCCGTGTGGACGACTGACAGCAAGTACGGATGGAAAGGCACAGCCTTCTACAACTACACCTACTATGCTGCCGACGCTACCCTGGCCACGCCGGAGATAGACCTCACCGGCTACTCTTCGGCCACGCTGACGTTCAGCCACGCAGCCAACTACGTAAGCGTTCCGGCTGACGTGCTGTCGGTAGAGGTGGTTTGCGACGGGCAGGCCGTAGCCCTCGATGGCATAACCTGGCCTGGGGGCAGCAACTGGACGTTCGTCGAGTCCGGCGAGGTGAGCCTCGACGAGTTTGCCGGCAAGAAAATCCGCATTGCCTTCCACTACACGAGCAACGAGGAAGAGGCCGCCACATGGGAGATACGCTCAATGGCCGTTGAAGGCAAGCGAGTGCCGTCTGCCATCGAAGACATTCCCGCCGACGGCCAAGGCTTCGACCCGGCAATGCCGTTCGAGGCATACACGCTGGATGGAAAGAGGGCCGACTTCGGGAGTGCCAAAGGCATAGTGATAATAAGGCAAGGCGAAAACACGTTTAAGGTCGTGAAGTAAAAGGGCAACGGTTTCTTTCCATTACTGTTAGAAACTGTTTTGGGGCAAGCGCGGACAGTCAGGCGATTGGTTGTCCGCGCTTGTTTTGTATGCGCAAATTTACAAACCAATGGCAACGCCCCAACCCCTATGGCGCGGCAATCCGTGCAATCCTTGGATTGGGATTGAACGCTTGCCTAAAGGGATTTGGCCACTCGCAAATCGCGACTGGGGATGCTGAATCCCGCGTTGAATACCAAACAAGGCTCCGTCAAGGCGTTGCCACGGCGTGCATACAGAATTATAATATGTGAAGAGCCGGGGAGCAATGGCCGCAAAGCTTCTCTTTAGAAGCTGTCGCGCCATTGCTCCCCGGCTCTATGTTGTCTCTTCCTTTCCCGGTCAGGGAATGCCGTCTTGCATATTACTCCACCTCAGGAGCCTGGCCGATGAGGTCCATGAACTGGTCAAGCTTCGGTGTGATGATTATTTGGGTGCGGCGGTTGCGCTGCTTGCCCACCTCAGTGTCGTTTGAAGTGAGCGGGTTGTACTCGCCGCGTCCGCCGGCAGTGAGGCGTTTCGGGTCTACGCCATACTCGTTTTGCAGGGCCTGCACCACGCTCGACGCACGGAGGCAGGACAGATCCCAGTTGTTGCGGATGTTCTTCATCGACGCCGCCGAGGCGTTCACAGGCACGTTGTCGGTGTTGCCCTCGATGAGCACGTCGTAGTCCTTGTAGTCCTTTATGATTTTGGCAATCTTGCTGAGCGTCTCTGCTGCGCGGTCGTTTATCTCGTAGCTTCCGCTCTTGTAGAGCATATTGTCGGCCAGCGAGATGTAGACAACGCCCTTGAGCACCTGCACGTCAACCTCCTTCAGCTCTTCCTTGCTGAGCGAGCGCGTAAGGTTGTTCGTGAGCACGAGGTTGAGCGAGTCGCTCTTGCTCTTCACCTCAACGAGGTGGCGGATGTATTGGTTAGACTCGTTTATTTGGTCCACGAGCTTTTCTATGCTTATGTTGTTCTGCCCTGCGTTTGCGAGGCTCTTGTCGAGCGAGCCTTGCAGTGCGGCGTAAGCCTCCTTCTGCTGTTCGAGCTGGTCTTGCAGTGTGGTGGCGCGGGCCGTGGCAGCTGCAAGCTGCTCCTTGGAGTCTTGGTAGTTCTTGGCCATTTCCTTAAAGCTCTCCGTCAGTTTGCTGTTTTCGTTCTGACAGTTCTCCAGCGACTTCTTGCTGACGCAGCTGCTCATCAGCACGCAGCCTGCAACCAGCGAAAACATTAAGATGTTCTTTCTCATAATTATAAATGTTTAATTTGTTGTTATCTGTTGCCTATTGTTGTGCAAAGTTACCTATATGACACATAAAAGTGGCGAAAGTGACATTGGGTTAAAGTAATTTAACTATAAAGCGGCGGAATGAGAATTAATTAAGGAAAAAGGCGGCAAACCTGCCTGTTTTTGACAAGCGAAGCTCCACTGCATCTTGCCGTGGGGCAGGTTTTGCTTAAAGGCTCCATGCCCGCCACGCTTCGCCGGGCAAGAAAGTCAAAGCCGGTTCCTTAAGCGCATCCCGCACCCGCTTGCGTGTAAGAAACTGTTTTGATTTTTTACAGTAGCATCCGCCTTGTCCTTAATGTTGGCTTTGCCCATGGCTTGCGGTGTCTTTCCGGCTGTTTCTTGTTGCCGTTTTCATCATTTAGCCCGCTAAACTCTGGCAAACGACAACAAAAAAACATCGCGGAAATCCACGGCAATCCATTGGACAAGAAAATCAAAACAGTTTCTAAAAACCTGGGCAGACAGCCACCCCATTTGGCTGTCTGCCCAGTTCGCAGAAGAAAGTGTGCCTACATTACAACCATTCATCCCGGCCCACTACGCCTAATACTGGAAAATCATGCGCACTTTGGCGATAGTCTTTGAGTGCTTGATTTTCCACGTTCCATACTTCTGACGCACACTTTGAGGCAACTTGTTCAAATCGCGCAACCTGCAAAGCAACGACTCCAACGGTTTTCCCGGATGTGTCGGGTCATCCTTTAACAGGCCTTTGCAATCCAACTCACGGTTGGCTTCGATAACTCCTATCTCCAACCGGCCGGTGCTCATCATGTAATCGTCCAGATCACTGAATATGGCACCTACGCTTGTGTTTAGATAATTAGCCATAAGCCCTGTTTTTTAAAGTTAGACGAACGTTAATGAATAATATTTTATCTCGTTTCTTCAGCCACAAAGATACGAAAAATATTGAGATATTGTTACTCAAAACAACGCCTTTACGGTAATTTAACAGTCGTTCCGTTTGTACGCAAAAAGACTGTCAGCGTAAACGAAAAAACGGGCCTGCGTTTCCGGGGCGGTTCGCCCGCACGCCACGGCGCATTTCGGCGTGCGCAGGGGCGTGCGCCCTTTGGCGCATGGGCTGCGGGGCGGAATGGTTTCCCCGTGCGGGATGTGCAATGGTAACTATGTATGGCAAGCCGGCCCGGCGGCATTTGCTTTACGCCGCCGGGCCGGCTTGCGGGCTTAGAACTCCTCTTTCACATAGTTGTACGGCCCGTAGATAAGCCTCACGGCGCATTGGTTGCCGAAAATCTTCACCAATTCAGGCTCGTATTGCATTATGTCGGTGTGCAGGGCCGTGTAGAAATTGTCGCTCATGTTATACCAATGCCCATCCCAAAGGGGCGACACTCCACCGCCGTAGGTGTCGAAGCCTTTCTCGGTGGTCACCTTATACAGCTCGTATTTTTCCGACAATACCTTGTTGAGCATCTGCTGCCCGCTCACTGCTTCCTGCTGCGTCTTGGCCTCCTTGATGAATATGCAGGAGTAAAAATAGCTGTTCACCCCGTCTGACTGGAAGAGGAAGTGTACTGCGTCGAAGCCGTAGCCAGCGTATTTTATGTCGCGGAATGACACTATGTCGTTTTCCTGGTTATACTCCGACGCCCCGTACTTGTTCCTTAGCATTGCCAGCGCCTTTTCCCTCGGCGTGCCGAAGGCCACGCCGCCAATGTTGGTTACCTGCTGCGCCTTCAGCTTGGCCTCCACGTCGCGGTATTGCTCGTCCATCCGCGCGCGCTCTTCTGCCGATGCGCTCTTGTATTTCTCCTTCATCTGCTCGAAAGACTGCCCGCCAACCTGGGCCTTTGCGGCCATTGCCAAGGCGAGCATAAATGCCAACAAAACGGTTCTCATGTCTTAAATTTTGCTTTGGTTGCAACTGCAAAAATAACATTTTTCCGCTACATTATGCAAGCGTGCGGCGTTCATTTAAAGATAATTAAATCTGCGCTATCAAAATATTTGGCTGTTGCCGCTTACTTGAATATATGCAACTAAAATGCCGCTCCGGCGCACCCGCTTAACGCTAAGGGCGCGGATGGCTTGCGAAACGGTGCGTTCCGCGCTGCAAAACATACCGTTTCAGGCTCTAAAACGTGCCGTTTTGGAAGGCAAAATGGCACGTTTCGCAATGCGCTGTGTGCCAGGCTGTTGCGTGGCGGGGTAAGTGCTGCCGCCATTTAACTTAAAAGTGTTAAGGCAATTGAATATCCGCAAAGCTCCAATTCAAAGGAGTCAAAGGGGTTATAGGAAGCCATCGCTCCACTGCGTTCCGATAGGAAGTTAGAGTACGTATGCTCTTTGGTTTCATTATTTCGTTTGTTTTGGCTAAATGCCGGACATTCATTAAGGCAAAAATGTGCCGTATGTGCCGCCTGCACCCAGGGGAATGCTTCGTGCGGTGGTTGCACTCGTTAACGTTTGCCCGGCAAATTATCCTGCCAATCAGGCGTTTTGTTGCCAAATATTCTTACTTTTGCAGGCCGCAACAGGCAAAAGCAAACGATGGGATGGAAAAATACGGATTAACACCAGGCACTGCCGGGCAGGCGGCTGGGCCGCACTTGGAGGGCGACACCAATTGGGACGGGCTGCACCGCCCGCGCATCTACTACGCCATGGCGGCCACGTTTTGCGGCCTCTTCCTCTCCGTGCTCGACGGGTCGATATGCAACGTGGCCCTGCCGAGCATGGCCGCCCAGCTCGGCGTGCCGTCGGAGGACTCTATTTGGATAGTCAACGCCTTCCAGCTGGCCGTGATGATGCTCCTCCTGCCGTTTGCCTCTATGGGCGAGCTGTGGGGCTACAAGCAGGTCTACCTGCGCGGCATCGTCGTGTTCACGCTCGGGTCGGTGGCCTGCGCCCTTTCCGCCACGCTGCCCGCGCTGGTGGCTTCGCGCGTGGTGCAGGGCATAGGCGCGGCCATGCTGATGAGCGTCAACACTTCGCTCGTTAGGATAATCTACCCCAAGCGCCACCTCGGCAAGGGCGTTGGGCTTAACGCCACGGTGGTGGCCGTGGCGTCGGTCGCCGGGCCTACGCTGTCGGCGGCCATCCTTGCCGTTGCCCCGTGGCCGTGGCTCTTCGCCATCAACTTGCCGGTGGGCATTGCCACGTTTGCCATGGCCAGCCGCTACCTGCCCGACAACCCCGTGTGCGTGGCCGGGCGACGCTTCAACTGGCGCGAGGCCGCGCTCAACGCCGCCACGATGGGGCTGTTCATAGGCAGCGTCGAGGCTTACTCCCACGACGCCCGGCCGCTGTGTGTGCTCGCCGGGGTGGCCGCGCTGCTGGCCGTGGCGGCGGCATACGTCAGGCTGGAGCGCGGCAAGGCTTACCCAATGCTCCCGCTCGACTTGCTGCGGATTCCGATTTTCACCACCTCGGTCGCCACGAGCATCGTCTCGTTCACGGCGCAGATGCTCGTCATGGTGGGCATGCCGTTCATGCTCGTCAACACGTTCGGCTACGATGCCGTGGGCATCGGCCTGCTTATGACGTCGTGGCCGCTGGCCATAGTCTTTGTTGCCCCGCTGGCGGGGATGCTCATAAACCACGTCCACCCGGGCATATTGGGCGGCGTGGGGCTGGCAATGCTGAGCGCGGGCTGCTTCCTGCTGTCGTTCATACCGGCCGATGCGGGCCACTCCGGCCTTGTGTTGAGGCTCCTGCTGTGCGGCGCGGGCTTCGGCGTGTTCCAGTCGCCAAATAACCATATCCTGCTTACGTCGGCCCCTACGCAGCGGTCGGGCAGCGCGAGCGGGATGCTCGCCACGGCCAGGCTCACCGGCCAGACGCTCGGCGCAGCGCTCGTGGCCATGCTGTTCCACCTCTACGGGCCGATGGCGCCGCACGACGCGATGCTGCTTGGGGGCATACTCGCCGCGTGCGGAGCCGTGTGCTCGTGCCTGCGGCTTAGGGAAAGGATGGTGGGTCGGTAGGGGTGGCCCCCCCACGGCGGGAATTTTGCGCACCTTCGTTTTGGGAATCTCGGATTTTTTAAGTAAGTTTGCATCGTAAACGCACCGCCGGAGGCACCACGAGGCCAAAGGCCGCGCACAACAGGGAGCAAATGAGAGTACTGATAGTAAACACGAGCGAGAAGACCGGTGGCGCCGCCGTGGCCGCCAACAGGCTGATGGAAGCCTTGAAAAACAACGGCGTGAAGGCAAAAATGCTGGTCAGGGACAAGGAGACCGACCAGATAACCGTTGCCGCTGTGCCGCACCCGCTGCTCATGCAGTGGCGTTTCCTGTGGGAACGGCTCGTGATATTCGCCAACAACAGGCTGTCGCGCAACCACCTCTTCGAGATGGACATAGCCAACGCCGGGGCCGACATAACGCGGCTGCGGGAGTTTCGCGAGGCCGACGTGATACACCTTAGCTGGGTAAACCAAGGAATGCTGTCGCTGCCGGGCATACGCAAGATACTCGACAGCGACAAGCCCGTGGTGTGGACTATGCACGACGCCTGGCCCGCCACGGCCATCTGCCACTACCCGCGCGAGTGCGACAAATACCAAAGCCGCTGCCACAACTGCCCGCTGCTGCCGGGCGGGGGAGGGCAGCACGACCTCGCGGCACGCACCTGGGCCAGGAAGAAGCGCACGATGGAAGGGCGCAACATCCACTTCGTGGCGTGCAGCCGCTGGCTGGAGGCCAAGGCCAAGCAGAGCGCACTGCTTACGGGGCAGAGCATAACGAGCATACCAAACCCGATAGACTCGCGCACGTTCTGCCCTGCCGACCGCCGCGAGGCGCGTATGGCCGCCGGGCTGCCGCTCGACAAGCGCGTGGTGCTCTTCGTGTCGCAGCGGGTGACCGACAGCCGCAAGGGGATGGGCTACTTCACCGAGGCCATGAACACGCTGGCCGGCAACAACCCGGAGCTGGCGGGCGAGACGTGCGTGGCCGTTCTCGGCGGACACGCCGAGGAAGTGGCCGAGGGGCTGCGCCTGCCCACGTTCCCGCTGGGCTACGTGAGCGACGAGAGGCGCATCGTTGACATCTACAACTCGGCCGACGTGTTCGTGCTGCCGTCGCTCGAAGACAACCTGCCGAACACCATAATGGAGGCTATGGCCTGCGGGGTGCCGTGCGTGGGATTCGACACGGGCGGCATACCCGAAATGATCGACCACCGCAAAAACGGCTACGTGGCCGCCTACAAAGACGCTGCCGACCTGGCAGAGGGCATCAGGTGGGTGCTGGCTGAGGCCGACCGCGACGCACTGGGCCGCGACGCACGCCGGAAAGTGGCCGCCTGCTACTCGCAAAACGCCGTGGCCATGAAATACATCGAAGTCTACAACCAGGCCCTGGCCTTCAAGCGATACCGACTATGAGAGATGCGCATGACACTGGCGGGGCAACGTTCAGCATCGTCACAATAACCTACAACGCGGGAGACCCGCTCCAGCGCACGCTCGATAGCGTGCTAAGGCAGACATACAAAAACATAGGCCACATAATTGTGGACGGGGCTTCCACCGACTCTACGATGCAGAGGGTGGAAAGCTACGTCAGGAAAAACGGGGAAACTGCCACAGGACACACGGTAACCGTAAGGTCGGAGCCGGACAAAGGCATTTACGACGCAATGAACAAGGGGCTGGCCATGGCCGACGGCGACTACGTGTGCTTCCTGAACGCGGGCGACAGCCTGCCGGACTGCGGCACCATTGCGGCGATAGCCCGTGCGGCGAGGCTGGGCGACAGGCCGAGGGAGGAGTGGCCGGGCGTGATCTATGGCGACACCGACATCGTGGACAGAGGCGGACGCTTCCTCCACAAACGGTTCCTGCGCCCGCCAAAAGACCTCTCGTGGCGGTCGTTCGCAAACGGCATGGTGGTGTGCCACCAGGCTTTCTATGCCAGGACCGACCTCTGCAAGGGCATTGGCTACAACTTGAAATACAGGTTTTCGGCCGATGTTGACTGGTGCATCAGGGTGATGCGCGAAGCCGAGGTAAGGCACTTGCAACTGTTCGATGCCGGGGAAACCCTCGCCTGCTATATGAAGGAAGGGCAGACCACTGCCCACCACAAGCAGTCGCTTGCCGAACGCTTTGCCATAATGGCGCACCACTACGGGCTGCTGCGCACCATATTGATGCACGTCAAGTTTTTGGCAAGGCTTAACAAGCCATAGGCCGGGGCGCCACCGTTGCCCGACAGCAAGGGGAAACGGCGGCGCGGCAGGCTTGGAACGGCGAAAAAAGCAATATGAACGTCCGAATTTTGCCAAAACAAATGAAATAAGGAAGCTAAGGAGCAAACGTCCTCCAACTTCCCATCGGAACGCAGTGGAGCGATGGCTCCTTGTAACTCCTTTAACTCTTTTGAATTGGAGCTTTGCGGATATTCAAAAATAAACAAACATGGCGTAAAGATTCCCAAAGAGGATTCTTTACGCCATGTCCTTGTTTTTATGGCTTGTAGCCTTTCCGATGGCTTAGCCTTCCTTTTTCATGCTACCCATGGAGGGTAGGGGAGGGAAAGCCAGGCGAAGTGCGATTACTCGTCAACCACGATTGGCTTGTACTTCGGAACGAGTGTCTTCATGATGATCCAGGCCAGCAGGTAGGCCACTGCGCAGATGCAGAAGATAATCATGTAGCCGGCGGGCTTGCCCTCGAAGCCGATGAAGGTGAACGAGTCGCCCATTGTCTCGGCGTATGTGAACAGCGAGCCTGCGCCCTTGTTGATGAGCAGCGAGCCAATGCCTCCGGCCATTGCGCCGATGCCTGTGATGGTGGCAATGGTAGACTTGGGGAACATATCGCCGATGGTGGAGAACAGGTTGGCCGACCATGCCTGGTGGCCTGCGCCGGCAAGGCCGATGATTATTGCGGGGAACCATGCCGAATATGCGCCCAACGGCTGTGCGAACAGGGCGAACAGCGGGAAGAACGCGAAGATGAGCATGGCGAGCATACGGCCTGCATACGGACCCATGCCTTTCTTCTCGACAAAGAGCTTGGGCAGGTAGCCGCCGTAGATGGACAGCACGGTGACGATGAGGTAGAGCACGAAGATGAGTGCCATGCCCATCGAAGAAGACGACTCGTAGCCGAACTGGTCGGAGAAGTATGCCGGTGCCCAGAACAGGTAGAACCACCAAACGCCGTCGGTGAAGAACTTGCCCACCACAAACGACCATGTCTGCTTGTACTTGAAGCACTGCAGGAATGGTATGGTCTTCTCTGGCTTTGCCGCCTCGGCCGTCGGGTTGGCCACGGCTTCCTCGTCGTCCTGGTTTACGTAGATAAGCTCGGCCTGGTTTACGTGCTTTGACTTCTCCGGCTTCTCATAGAGGTGCGCCCAGAAGAACATCCAGATAAAGCCGATGGCACCGATGATGATGAAAGCCATTTCCCAGCCGAAGTGCTTGGCGAGCACCGGGATGGTCAGCGGGGCTGCCAGGGCGCCCACGGAAGCTCCGGCATTGAAGATGGACGTTGCGAAGGCGCGGTCTTTCTTCGGGAAGTATTCTGCCGTCACCTTGATGGCGGCGGGGAAGTTGCCGGCCTCGCCAAGCGCGAGTATGGCGCGGCAAACGAGGAACAGCCATACGCTCAGGGTGGCTATGGCCACTGCCATTGCGCTGCCGGCCTCTACGGCACGCAGGGCGGCAACGGAGTCGAGACCCTCGACCTGCATGGTCACCCAGCCGCAGCCGGCGTGCAGGCAGGCACCCAACGACCAGATGAAGATGGCCCAGAGGTAACCTTTCTTCAGGCCCATCCAGTCAACGAACTTGCCTGCAAACAGGCAGGCCAAAGCGTAAAACACAGAGAAGAAACCGGTAATGGTGCCGTAGTCGGAATCATTCCAGTGGAACTCGGGAGCGATGAAGTCTTTCCACGTGAGCGAGAGCACCTGCCTGTCGAGGTAGTTTACTGTCGTCGCGCAGAAAAGCAACGCACAAATGACCCAACGGAAATTGGTCATCTTGGTAGTTTGAATGGAATTCATTAGATATTAAAAATTTAGTTCTTGTTTTGCGAAAGTCCACAATGTGAATGTGCGCAAAGTTACTGATTTTCCATTAAAAAAGACCTGCGGCCTCGTTAAATTAGCTTAACGAGGCCGCGAGCCGGTAGATTTTAGCGTAAAATGAAACTTTGTTGCAAGCTGGGGTACTGTATTGTTTTTCCGCAGTAGCGTTTATTTCAGGCTTTACGTCTTTCGTATTTGCATTGTCAGTCTTGGAAATAAACCTTCTTCACGCGGCTGCTTACGCTCGTGAGTACCTCGTATGGAATAGTTCCGAGCGCGTCGGAGAGCACGGTGACGGGCAGGTGGTCGCCGAATATCTCCACGGGGTCGCCTTCGTGGCAGTCGATGCCGGTCACGTCGATCATCGCAACGTCCATGCAGATGTTGCCGACGTATGGGGCAGGCTTGCCGCCCACGAGGCAATGGCAGTGGCCGCAGCCCAAGTGGCGGTTCAGCCCGTCGGCATACCCGATGGGGATGGCGGCTATTACGCTGTCGCGGGTGAGGCGGCCTTTGCGGCTGTAGCCCACGGTTTCCTCCTTCGGGACGTTGCGCAGCTGCAGTATGGTGGTCTTTAGCGTGCTCACGTTGTTGAGTATTCGGTTGTCGCGGCTGTCTATCCCGTACAGGCCAAGGCCAAGGCGGCACATGTCGAGCTGCCTCTCCGGGAAGTGCTCGATGCCCGCGGAGTTGTCCATGTGGCGCAGAATCTTGTGGTCGAACGCGGCCTGTAGCTTGCGGCTTGCCTCGTCGAAGAGGGCGAACTGCATGGCCGAGAAGCTGTCGAAGTCGTCGCTGTCGGAGCCAACGAAGTGCGAGAACACCGAGCGCGGGATTATGGCGTTCTGGCGTTTCAGGCGGCTTATCACCTCGTCGATGTCCTTCCTGGGGTCGAAGCCGAGGCGGTGCATGCCCGTGTCGAGCTTTATGTGTACGGGATAGTTGGTTATTCCCTCCTTCTCGGCGGCGTGTATGAGCGCGTCCATCAGCCGGAAGCTGTACACCTCCGGCTCGAGGTCGTAGTCGAACATTGCCTTGAACGCCGTCATCTCCGGGTTCATTATCATTATGCTCGTGGTTATCCCGTTCTTGCGCAGGGTCACGCCCTCGTCGGCCACGGCCACGGCCAGATAGTCTACGCGGTGGTCTTGCAGCGTCTTGGCCACCTCCACGGCCCCTGCGCCGTATGCGTCGGCCTTGACCATGCACACGATTTTCGTCTCCGGCTTGAGGAAAGAGCGGTAGAAGTTGAGGTTTGCCACGAGCGCGTTGAGGTTCACTTCGAGTATCGTCTCGTGCACTTTCTGTTCCAAAAGCTCCGTCAGGCGGTCGAAGCCGAACGCTCGCGAGCCTTTTATGAGTATAACCTCGTCGCGCAGCGAGCGGAATGCGGGGCTGCCAACGAAGCCGTCCACACTTGCAAAGAAGTGCTTTTCAGGCAGGTTTATTACGCCCGCCTGAGCCGAGATGTCGGGGCCTATGCCTATGAGCTTGTCCACACCGCGCTTTGCGGCCAGCTCGCCCACTTCGGCATAGAGCCGCTCCGGACGCTCGCCGCTCTGGTAGATGTCGCTCAGTATGAGCGTGCGGCGGCGCCCGTTGTGGTCGGGGCGGCGGTTCATGAAGTCGAGGGCGATGTCGAGCGAGTTGATGTCGGAGTTGTAGGAGTCGTTTATGAGCGTGCAGCCGCGCTGCCCCTCCTTCACCTCAAGGCGCATTGCCACAGGCTCCAGGACCTCCATGCGTGCTGCGAGGGCTTCGGGCTGCACCCCGAGGCGGAGTGCCACACAGGCGCAGGCAAACGAGCAGCCGAGCGAGGCGTCGTCGATGAACGGCAGGCGGTAGCTGCCTTCGCTGCCTCTATATATATAATGTATGGTCGAGGTTGTTCCTTCGGCCTCAACCGACGCAACGTAGAACGCCGCGCCCCGGCTCTGGCGGCTCCACCCAATCTTCTCTCCGGCGAAGCCCGACTTGCGCAGGCAGCGGCTCACGGTCTCGTCGTCGGAGTCGTACACCACCACGCGGGCATCGTGGAACAGCGCGAGCTTCTCCCAGCATTTCTCCTCCATGGAGCGGAAGTTTTCCTGATGGGCTGCGCCGAGCGAGGTGAGCACGCCTATTGTTGGCTGTATGATGTCGCGCAGGGCCTGCATTTCCCCGGGGCGGCTTATGCCTGCCTCGAAGAGAGCCACGTCGGTATGCTCGTCCAGCAGCCACACAGACAGTGGCACGCCTATCTGCGAATTGTAGCTCTTAGGCGAGCGCGTGACCACCATTTGCGGCGAGAGCAGCTGGTAGAGCCACTCCTTGACCATCGTCTTGCCGTTCGATCCGGTGATGCCCACGACGGGGATGGAGAACTCGTCGCGGTGGCGTTCGGCCAGGCGCTGGAGCGCTTCGAGCGTGTCCACCACCTTCAGGAAGTTTGCCCCTGCATATTCCGCAACGTTTTCAGGCACGCGGCTCACCACAAAGTTGCGCACGCCGCGGCGGTAAAGCTCAGGTATGTAGCGGTGGCCGTCGTTGCGCTCGGAGCGCAAGGCGAAGAAAAGGGTCTCCTCCGGGAAACAGAGCGAGCGGCTGTCGGTAAGCAGCCACCCTATGCTGGCATCGGCCTCGCCGATGCGCCGCGCCCCAATGAGCGTGGTGACTTTTTCGATTGAATACTTCATCGTTGTCTCGTTTATGCGCCGTGGCGCAACTTTTTATGGTGCAAAGATATTGCAAATAGAGCGAAAGGCAAAAAGTTTGCCGCGATTTTTATTATTATGTCCGCACGGCACGCGCAGGTGGCCGGCATTCCACACAGCCGGAAAATGCTTCTCAGCTCCCAAGCACCCTAATAAGCCCTATTACCCCAATTTGTCTTATTATCCCAATTTTTCCTGCCATCCCCAAGCCTCCTATGTGTCCTAAGCCTCCAATCCGCCAAGCCCCATCAGTCC
>CALUMB010000030.1 GCA_944321645.1 uncultured Prevotella sp. | reverse complement strand
CTCTTCCGCAGCGGCGGCGCCGGCGGGCAGAACGTGAACAAGGTGGAGACGGGCGTGCGCCTGCGCTACCAGTACGTCGATCCCGACACCGGCGAGGAGGAAGAGATACTCATTGAGAACACCGAAAGCCGCAAGCAGCTGGAGAACCGCAACAACGCGATGCGCCTCCTTAAGTCGCAGCTATACGACCGCGCCATGAAGAAACGCCTCGAGGCGCAGGCCAAGATAGAGGCCGGCAAGAAGAAGATAGAGTGGGGAAGCCAGATTCGCAGCTACGTGTTCGACGACCGCCGCGTGAAAGACCACCGCACGAACTACCAGACCGCCGACGTGGACGGCGTGATGGACGGCAAGATAGACGGCTTCATCAAGGCATACCTCATGGAGTTCCCCGTGGTGGACGCCGAGTAGCGGGGCGGCCGCCGATGCCGTGGCGTGCCGCGGCAGGCCGCGCTCCGGCCCGGCCAGCGTGCGCCCCAAAGCCTCGCTTGGGCCGCGCACGGCTCCCACAAAGGCAAGAGTCAAACCTAAAAACAAAAGATATGAGCGAAAAAGGAAAGGCCCGCCGCGCGGCCTACGAAGAGCGGCAAGAGAGGAAAGCCAAGAAAATCGTGAACTGGATCTTCGTCGTCCTGGTGCTCTTGGCTATATGCTTCATCGCCTACACGTTCACAATCGTGCAATGAGACGCGGCAGATGAGCGGATTGGAGATTGAGCGCAAGTTCCTCGTGAGGGGCGACAGCTACAAGGGCATGGCCTGCGGCAGCAGCCGCATCAGGCAAGGCTACATCTGCAGCGACCGCGGGCGCACCGTCAGGGTGCGCCTGCGGGGCGGCCGCGGCTTCCTCACCATAAAGGGGCCGAGCGCCGACGGCGGCCTTAGCCGCTACGAGTTTGAGAAGGAGATAGACCCCGGCGAGGCCGAGCAGCTCTTCCGCCTCTGCCTGCCCGGGGCCATCGACAAGACCCGCTGGCTCGTGGAGTGGGGGCGGCACACGTTCGAGGTGGACGAGTTCCACGGCATGAACGCCGGCCTCGTGGTGGCCGAGGTCGAGCTTGGAGCGGCAGACGAGCCTTTCGGGCGGCCTCCGTTCCTTGGCGAAGAGGTGACGGGCGACCGCCGCTACTACAATTCGAGCCTCACCGTGCGCCCCTACGCCCTTTGGAGCGAAGCCGAGCGACAGCCCAGCCAAACGCAAGGGCAAGTGTGACCCCGCAGGTGTTTGCGGCCAGGTCGAGCCAGTCGCCGCTGCGCCGCCCGCCGGTGCAGTAGGCCTGCAGCAGCTCGATGAGGCCGCTCATGGCCACGGGCGCGAGCCAGCCGAGGGCCACTGCCTTGGCGCCTATTGCCTTGTGGCCGTTGCGCAGCACGTGTTCGAGCCATAAGACGGAGCACGTGCCGCCGTACATGAGCACGTGTACCCACTTGTCGATGAATCTCACGTTGTCAAGCTCGGTGTGTGGCGGCGTGAAGAACGACAGGTACCAGATGACGAGGAAAAGCGCCACGGAGAGCGGGTAGTTCCTTAACATTTTTCTCATAAAACGCATTTTCACTTCCATTCGCGGTGCAAAATTAGCTATTTTTTTATACTTTTGCGAATGAAAATAACAAAATCGGACTATATGGCACAATTGGAAAGAGCTAAATTCGGCAGCAAGCTTGGCGTGATACTCGCCACGGCAGGCTCGGCTGTGGGCCTGGGCAATGTGTGGCGCTTCCCCTACCTCGCGGGCGAGAACGGCGGCGCGGCCTTCATGCTGCTCTACATTGCCTGCGTGCTCGCGCTGGGCATGCCCTGCATGATTGCGGAGTTCATCGTCGGCAGGCGCGCCCAGGCCAACGCGGCGCGGGCTTTCCGCACCGTTGGCGGGCGCACGCCGCTGGGCTGGGTGGGCTACCTCGGCGTGCTCACCGGCACGCTCATCACGGGCTACTATGCCGTGGTGTCGGGCTGGTGCCTTGAGTACATCTACGCCTCTGCCGCAGGCCACTTCGCCGACTCCGACCCTGCGCAGGCCAGCCGCTACTTCGCCGAGTTCGAGCAGGCTGCGGTCAGGCCGATAGTGTGGATGGTGCTGGTGCTCCTCGCCACCCACTGGGTGATAGTGCATGGCGTGCGCGACGGCATCGAGCGCGCCTCGAAGCTGATGATGCCCGCGCTGTTCGTCTTGCTCCTGGTCATAGTCGTTGCCTCGTGCTGCCTGCCGGGGGCGTGGGGCGGCGTGGAGTTCCTGTTCAAGCCCGACTTCAGCAAGGTGGACGGCGGCGTGTTCCTCGACGCCCTCGGCCAGGCATTCTTCTCGCTGAGCATAGGCATGGGGTGTATGTGTACATACGCTTCCTACTTCGGGCGGCAGACCAAGCTCGCCGGGTCGGCCATGCAGATAGGCGTGATTGTGATACTCGTGGCCGTGCTTTCGGGGCTTATGATATTCCCGGCGGCGTTTTCGGTGGGCATAAAGCCCGACAGCGGCCCGTCGCTTATCTTCATAACGCTGCCCAACGTGTTCCGCGAGGCGTTCACGTTTGCCCCGGCCTTGGGCTATGTTGTGGCCATACTGTTCTACGTCTTGCTCACGCTGGCCGCCCTCACGTCGCTCATATCGCTCCACGAGGTGAGCACGGCGTTCCTCCACGAGGAGCTTCGCATAAGCCGCGGCCGCGCGGCGGCCGCCGTCACCGCGCTTGGAGTGGTGGTGGGGTCGCTCTGTTCGCTGTCGCTCGGCGACCGACAGTGGCTGCAGCCTTTCGGGCGGACGCTCTTCGAGTGGTGCGACTTCGTGACCGGGCAGGTGCTCATGCCCTTCGGCGGGTTCGTCATTTGCCTGTTCGTAGGCTGGTATCTGCCGCACAAGCTCGTGCGCGACGAGTACACCAACTACGGCACGCTGCGCGACCGTTCGTTCCGCACGTTCGTCTTCGCGCTTAAGTATGTGTGCCCGATTTGCATTGCGATGATATTCCTCAACCAGCTCGGCTTGATCTGACAGTCGGGCGCAAGCAAGCCTTAGCGCCGTGGAACGAAAGGGCAATTTCTCATACCAGCGTGCCGACCGCCGCGCGGCCTTGGCCGTGCTCGCCGTGGCTGCGGCCTGCGTGGCCATGGTGGTGGCCTTGGGAGGCGGCGTGGCGGGCGTGGCCGAAGCCCCGGCGGCCGACAGCTCGGCCTCGGCGCGGGCCGACAGCGCGTCCTATCGGCGGCCAGGCCCGCGCCGCTACACCTACGCCGTGGCCGAACGCCGGGCGGAGCTGTTTGCTTTCGACCCCAACACTGCCGACAGCACCGCGCTGCTGCGCCTCGGCCTGCAGCCGTGGCAGGTGCGCAATATATATAAGTATAGGGCCGCCGGGGGCGTCTACCGCCGCAAGGAGGACTTCGCCCGCCTCTACGGGCTTACCGTTGGGCAGTATCGCCGCCTCGAACCATACATCCGCATCTCGCCCGATTTCCTCCCGGCAGCCACGCTCGTGGCCGACACGGGCCGCCGCCGCGACACGCTGCGCTATCCCGCGAAGCTGGGGCCGGGCGAGCGCATCGCGCTCGACGGGGCCGACACCGCCGCGCTGATGCGCGTTCCGGGCATCGGCCGCTACTACGCCCGCGCCATACTTGGCTACGGCAGGCGGCTCGGCGGCTATGTGAGCGTGGCGCAGCTCGCCGAGATTGAGGGCTTCCCGGAGGAAGCCATGGGCTATTTCACCATTGCCGACACTGCGCCAAGGCGGCTCAACCTCAACACGCTGTCGCTCGCGCAGATGCGCCGCCACCCCTACATCAACTTCTACCAGGCAAAGGCCATAGTGGACTACCGCCGCCAGCACGGCCCGCTCAAGGGGCTGGCCGACCTGCGGCTCTGCCCCGACTTCACGCCGGAAGCCATTGCCAGGCTAACGCCTTACGTCGAATTCTGACATGGACACAACGCAAGCCAAACTTTCCCCACGCCCGTTCTACGCCATGGCCAAGCCCGCCGGCGCCAGTTGCAACCTGCGCTGCGCCTACTGCTACTATGCCGAGAAGGCCGCGCTGCACGAAGCCGCCGCCCCCGCCGCCATGGACGACGGGCTGCTCGAAACCTTCGTCAGGCAGTACATTGAGGCGCAGCCCGCGCCCGACGTGCTCTTCACGTGGCACGGCGGCGAGCCGCTGCTGCGCCCACTGTCGTTCTACCGCCGCGCCGTCGGGCTGCAACGCCGCTACGCCGGAGGGCGGCGGGTGGACAATTGCATCCAGACAAACGGCACGCTGCTCGACGACGAGTGGTGCCGCTTCTTCCGCGACGAGGGCTTCCTCGTCGGGATAAGCATCGACGGGCCACGGAGGCTGCACGACCCGCTGCGCCAAGGCTCGTTCGACCGCGTGATGCGGGGCGTGGAACTGCTCGCCCGCCACGGCGTGGAGTGGAACGCCATGGCCACGGTCAACAGCCTTAACGCGCCCCACCCGGCAGAGTTCTACCGCTTCTTCCGCTCCATTGGCTGCGCCTTCTTGCAGTTCACGCCCGTGGTGGAGCGCACCGACCCCGCCACAGGCCGCCTCATGCCCGGCACGGTGGAGGGCGGGCAGCCCACGCCAGAGTCGCTGTCGGCGGCGCAGTGGGGCGAGTTTGCCTGCGGCGTGTTCGACGAGTGGGTGAAGGCCGACGTGGGCGAGGTGTTCGTCAGGCTCTTCGACGACACGCTGGCCAACTGGGCGGGCGAGCCGCCCGGCGGCTGCTCGCTGGCCCCGCTGTGCGGCCAGGCCCCGGCCTTGGAGGCCAACGGCGACCTGTACAGCTGCGACCACTTCGTGTTCCCGGCCTTCCGCCTGGGCAACATCCGCAGCCGGTCGATGGCCGAACTGATGTCGGGCCGGGCGCAGCTCGACTTCGGGCGGCGCAAGTCGGTAGGGCTGCCGCGCCGCTGCCGCCGCTGCCGCTGGCTCTTTGCCTGCCACGGCGAGTGCCCGCGCAACCGCTTCGTGCGCGACGAGCACGGCGACCCCGGCCTTAACTACCTCTGCGAGGGCTACAGGATGTATTTCGCCCACGTCGCGCCATGCATGGACTTTATGAAGGGTGAGCTTGACGCAGGCCGCCCCCCGGCCAACGTCATGCGCGAAGTCGCGCTCGGCCACCTGCCTCCAGCCCCACCGCCTCCCGCCGCAGCCTTAGGCTGTGGGGAAACCTTAATGTGAATGCCCGCATTATGCCGAGCGAATGAAACAAGGAATCGAAGAAGCATACGTCCTCTAACTCCTTGGCGGAACGCAGTGGAGCGATGGCTTATTGTGGCTCCTTTAGCTCCTTTGAAAAGGTGCATTGCGGATATTCACAAACCTTAAAATTTTAACTTTTGAACGTTAAAAAGACGCGCTTCGCGCCCCTCCGCGAAACGCCTTGACTGTCAACGGTTTACGAAACGTGCCATTTTGGCTTCCAAAACGTGCCGTTTCAGGCTGCGAAACGGCACGTTTTGCAGCCTGAAACGGCACGTTTTGCGTTGCAAAACGCCGCCGGGCATTTCTCGATGGGCGCAGCCCCGGATTTTAGTTGCAATATTTCAATTATGGTTGGCGGCTCTTTCCGGCCATTTTTCGGCTTGAAACGATTGCCTTTCAAAAGAAAATCCCTATATTTGCAGCAGGTAAGCCTCGCGGCGAAGGCCGGGGAAGGCTTGGGTAGCCGCATCTTCCGCATTGGCGATTGGCGCGTGCGGAGGGTTAAAAAGTCTTAACAGGCTTTTACTTAGCCCGCCGCAGGCAGTCAAATTGTGGAAGTGGCGGGAGCGTTCCGCCCCGGCGCGGCCCCTGGCGGGCGGTGCGCCTGCAAGCAACGACTAATAATCATAAACAACAAATGCCCATGTACAGACATAGGATAGCAAATGCCGTGGTAGCCCTCACGGCATTACTCGCCCCGGCATCCGCCTCGGCGCAAGACTACAACGTTCACCACAGCGGCGACACCGTGATAGCCGAGGTGTCGGAGAAGGCCATTTTCGTTCGCACGAGCGGCGACACCACCATTGTGGAGATAGCGCACCCCAAGCGGTTCATATTCCTCCCGGTGGAGAAGGGCAAGCCCGAAGTGATGGTGCAGGTGGCCACCGGGCGGCCTGACGACAAGTGGCACAGCATAAGGCTTGCCCGCGAGCACGTGGACTTCTACCGCCCGCTGCGCCTGCCCGATGCCGACAAGGCCACGCTCAAGCTCGTTGGCATAGCCCCCAACGCACTCGCGCTGCAGGCGCTGAAGATGGACGACAAGTTCAAGAGGCCGCGCCGCCACCGCTGACGGCCAGCCGCAACACGGCACACAGGCGCCCGCCATGGCACAACAACCGTAAAATCGTGACAAATTCAAGTAATACGGGTTGTGCCATGGCGGGCGCTTTTTCGTACCTTTGCCACTGCTGCGGGCGCAGTGCGGCGGCTGCCGCGCCTCAGCCCGCGCCACGGTGTTTAATTAGTAGCAAACAAAACGCAAGGCATGGGAACAAAAGTGAAAACCTTCTGCCTGCTGGCCGCCGCAATGGTTGCGGCCACGGCAGGCGCACAGACAAAAGACAAAGTGAATATGGAAAACGTACTTGACACGAGGCAACAGCACATTGCCATCATCTCCAACCTCGAGGCGCAGGGCGACCAGCCCGCGCTTGCCTCCGCCATCGACGCCGCGCTGGACGACAGCGTGACCGTGGCCACCATCAAGGAGGCTCTCTCGCAACTTTACGCCTACACCGGCTTCCCGCGCAGCCTTAACGCCTTAGGCACGCTCCAGAAGGTCGTGGCCGACCGCAAGGCCGCCGGGAAGGCCTGCGCCGAGGGCCGCGACGCCGACCCGCTGCCCGCCGGCTACGACGCCCTGAAGCAAGGCACAGAGGTGCAGACCCGCCTTTCGGGCCGCCCGTTCGACTACACCTTCGCCCCGGCCACCGACTATTACCTCAAGGCCCACCTCTTCGGCGACATCTTCGCACGCAACAACCTCACCTTCGCCGAGCGCGAACTGGTCACGGTGAGCGCACTCTCCGGCATCGAAGGCGTAGGGCCGCAGCTCAAGTCGCACGTCAGCGGCGCGCGCAACATGGGCCTTTCTGACGCCGAAATCCGCTCAATCCCCCTCGTGCTGGCCGCACGCGGGCAGGAGGCTTCGGCCTACCGCGCCTCTAAGGCCATAGCCGAGGTCTACGGCGAGCCGTTCGCCGGCGAGGCGCCGCTGCCATGGCCGAAGGGCGAGGCCAACGCGGCATACGCCAAATACTTCGTGGGCGAGAGCTACCTTGCGCCGCTTGCCAATGGCGGTGGCCGCCTGCCGGTTAACAACGTGACCTTTGAGCCGCGCTGCCGCAACAACTGGCACATCCACCACAAGGGCGGGCAAATCCTCATTTGCGTCTCCGGCAGGGGCTGGTACCAGGAGTGGGGCAAGCCCGCGCGTGCCTTGGAGCCGGGCGACGTGGTGGACATCCCCGCCGGGGTGAAGCACTGGCACGGCGCGGCTGCCGACAGTTGGTTCCAGCATATCGCCATAGGCGTGCCTGCCGAGGGCGCAAGCAACGAGTGGCTTGAGCCTGTCACCGACGAAGAGTACGACAAGTTGTGACTTTTCAGGAGGAAGGAGGAAGGAGAAGGGAGTGCAGACAATGGCCTTTTCGGCTGAACCTTTCGCGAAATGTTCGTCAGAAAGCTATTGTCTGCACTCCCTTCTCCTTTCTCCTTCCTCCTGAAACTCATTTCACTATCGACGTGACGGGGTTCTTCACGCCCTTGTATCCGCGCAGGAAAGCCTTGGCGGAGCCGAAGCTTAGGAACATATCGAGGCGCACGGGTATGTGGTTTGCGTCGTCGGTCACGTAGAAACGCAGCAGCTCGTTGTTCTTTCCTTTCTCGCGTTCGATGAAGGAGAACACGAGGCAGCGGTATTCCGTGTCGTTGCCGTCCATCTTGTAGGTCTCCTTCCCCCGGTATTTCAGCCACGAGTTCGACAGGTTCTTGGCGTCGCTCACTGGCATGGGGATGTTTTCTCCCACCTTAAACTTAGATGTGTCGAAGTTCCGCGCCCGCAGGAAGATGCTCATCATGTCGTACACGCAGTCCTTGTAGCCGGAGGTCTTCCACACGTGCCGCCCGTCGTTTTCTATGCGGTGTTGCTTCAGGTGGCAGGCGTTGTGGGGGTAGGAGTACCAAATCTCGTCCACGTAATAGCGGTCGCCTTCGCGCGCCCCCTTGCGGAAGTAGAGCGGGGTGAGGTCTGGCGTACTGTAAGAGAGCAGCGTGTCGCGCAGCGTGAAGAACCTGTCGAGCTTGTTGTTGCTGCGCGTTATCAGGCTGGCCCGGTAGGCGTCCTGCCCGTTGTAGCGCGACATCACCGTGCTCATCGAGGCCGTTCCCACCTTCACCCAGATGAATTTCCAGTTGAAGTAGAGGTCGTAGTAGAGGAACTCTCCCGGCTTGAACGCCGTGTTCTTTATGCCGCACTGCGCGGCGGCCTGCATTGCGCAGGCTGCCATGGCCAGTGCCAGAGCTAATGCCTTAGGTTTCATATCGGTTGGTTTTACGGTTTGGCTTTGTGGCTTTGCGCGGGCTGCCGTGCGCCTTGCGTGGCGTTTGCGTGCGGTGTGGCCGCGCCCGGCGCTGCCCGGCGGCTCACTGCCCGGTGTACTCTATGCCCAGTTCCTTCGCCCGGTTGGCGTTGCGGTTGCTCCGCCCCTTCTCCTTGTCGGGCTTTTGCTTCGTGATGTCCGCCGGCTTCTGCTTGTCGGCAGGCCGCCCGGCCATGTTCCAGCCAATGGTTATGTCCCACTTGGCCTTGCACTCCACCTCCTTGGTGTAGTAGCTCACGGTTTCGGCCTGGCGGTTGGCGTAGAAGTCGCCCGTGTCCCACTTGCCGTTGCCGTTGGAGTCGGCGAAGGCCCGCAGGTAGTACGTGCCGGGCATCACGTAGAAGAACGCTGCCGAGCCTCCCTCCGCCTTCACCTGCTTCACCACGGCGTCGCTCCCGTTGAGCAGCTGCACCACGAGCGTGGTGTCGTTGCAGCCCGTGATGTTCACCGTAAGCGAGCTGTAGTCGTCCATCGGGCGCACCTTCAGGCCGAGCTTGATGGGGGCTGACACGCGTCCGTAGATGTCTTCGAAGGCCGCCGAGTCTATCTCGAGGCTGTATTCCACGCCCGGCCTCCACTCGGCCCTTAGTATGTACTGCCGCAGCTTGCCCTCGATGGGCTTGAACTCGAAGCGCGACCTGTACCACAGTGTGTCTATTTTGGAGTATAGGTGTATGGCCGCCGTGTCGCATCGCGCCAGTGGCGAGGGCGACTCGAGTATCACGTTCTTGTCGGGGTCGAGCGTGTTGCCGCTCTTCATCCTTATGTCCAGCGGCTCCACGGGCATTACCGAGTCGTATGGCTCGCCCTTTTCCTTTGCCTTCTCCATGTCCTTCTGCCATTTCTCGCGCTGCTTTTCGAGTTCCTTCATGCGCTTCTCGTATGGCACGCGGGCCATGGCCTGCAGCGTGTCGGTGCGCTCGACGAGCAGCCCGGTGGTGTCGGTTGTCATGTATGTCAGCTCGTATTCGAGCGTGTCTTTGTTCACCAGGGCGGTGTCGCGCAGCCAGTACACGATGGTGTCGTTGTGCTCCGAAGGCTCCACTACGAACGCCGTCGATGCGTCGAAGTTAAGCCCCCGCAGCGTGGGCAGGGTGTCGCTTCCGCTCGTGAAGTAGATGCCTATCCTGTCAACGTCCTTGCGTTCGGTCTTGAGCAGGTACCTGTCGGTCTGCATTGCGGTGAAAGCCCGCAGCACGATGTCGTCGGGGTAGAAGTGGATGTATGGCGTGCGCGTTATCGAGTCGATGCGCAGCGAGTCGCGCCAGACGGTGTCCTGCCTCGTGTCGGGGCCGCACCAAGGCACTATCGAGTCGTGGCTGAAGGCCAGCATCTCGCTCTTCTGGCTGTACAGGTAGTTGCCGTCCATGTCTTGCAGGGCGTAGGCGCGGTATGCTCCCGGCGCGACTCCCCTTACGATGAAGCGCCCCCGGCTGTCGGTGCGCGACACGCGCAGCATGGGCTTCGTGGTGAACGCCGTGTCGGATAGGTCGGAGTACAGGCCCACGAGTATGCCTTTTATCGGTTCGAGGTTGCTTGCGTCGAGCACGGTTCCCGACACTTCGAGTGTGTCTATCTGCCCTCCCGTGGAGAAGCTGTATGTATAGTTGCCCATGGGGTTGCCCTCGTTGTTGTCGGTCACGGCGTCGGAGAAGTCGATGGTGTACGTCATCCCGGGCTTGAGCGAGTCCTTCAGCTCCACCTTTATCTCCTTCCCGGCGGTGCGTATCTCGGGCATTTCTATCTGCGGAGGCGACACTACGACCTTTGTCGCCGCGTCGTCGAGCTTCACGTACTCGTCGAAGTGTATGCTGATTTTCTGCGTGTTCACCCCTGTCGCGCCGTCGGCCGGCGTGGCGTGGAGCACCCTTGGCGGCGTCTCGTCGTACCACCCGCCGTCGGGCTGGCCCATCCTGGCGCACGACGACACTGCGGCCACCAATAGCACGGCGGCAGCCGAGGCTATGAGCGCGGCGAGTCTGCGGCGTGCGGTCATAGGCTGCCCGGCTTGTCCTGCGGCGCGTTCATGCGCAGCAGCTGGTCAATCACTTCGCGCCCGTTGCTCAGCCTCGGCACCTTGTGCTGTCCGCCGAGCTTCCCTTTCAGCCGCAGCCAGTCGTTGAACAGGCCCGGCCGCGCCTTCACCACCTCGAGCGGCTGCAGCGTTATGTCTTTGAAGCGCTTGGCCTCGTAGTCGCTGTTTAGCCCTTGCAGGCGCGTGTCGAGCAGCCGTGCGAACTCGGCCATGTCGGCAGGCTCGCGCTTGAACTCCACGAGCCACTGGTGGCGGCACTTCGCCCCGGCGTCCATGAACACCGGCGCGGCGGTGTAGTCGGCCACCTCGGCGCCCGTCTCGGCGCAGGCCATGGCCAGGCCGCGCTCGGCGTTGTCCACTATCAGCTCTTCGCCGAAGGCGTTGATGAAGCACTTGGTGCGCCCCGTTATTATGAACTTGTATGGGTTTGTCTGCGTGAACATCACCGTGTCGCCCAGCACGTAGCGCCACAGGCCCGACGACGTGGAGATTACCATGGCGTAGTTGCGCCCCTTCTCCACGCCCCACAGCGGCACCGCCGTGGGGTTTTCCGTGCCGAACTCGTCCATGGGTATGAACTCGTAGAACACGCCGTAGTCGAGCATGAGCAGCATCGACTTGTCCGTCGGGTCGCTCTGCAGCCCGAAGAAGCCCTCGCTGGCGTTGTATGTCTCCATGTAGTGCATCCTGGGCGAGGTGATTAGCCGCTCGTACTGGCTGCGGTATGGCGTGAAGGCCACGCCGCCGTGGAAGAACACCTCGATGTTTGGCCACACCTCCTCGAGGTGGGTCTTGCCCGTAAGCTCCATCACGCGGGTGAGCACCGACAGCATCCACGACGGCACTCCGCTGAGGTTGGTCACGTTCTTGCCCATCGTCTCGTGCGCGATGCGGTCGCGCTTCACCTCGAAGTCGGCCAGCAGCGCGGTCTGTTTCTTTGGCACTCGCACGAGGTTCACCAGCGGGTTGATGTTCTCTATGAGTATTGCGCTAAGGTCGCCCACGAGCGTGCCGGGCAGGTTGTAGTTAGGCGAGTGGCTCCCTCCGAGTATGAGGCCCTTGCCGTCGAACATCCGGCTCTGCGGGTTGTTGGCCAGGTAGAGCGCCACGCAGTCGGTGCCGCCCCGGTAGTGGGTGTCTTGCAGCCCGTCGGCGCTCACCGGTATGAACTTGCTCTTGTCGTTGGTGGTGCCCGACGACTTGGCGTACCAGCGCACGCGCCCCGGCCACAGCACGTCGCGCTCGCCGTGGCGCATACGGTCGATGTCGCCCTTAAGCTCCTCGTAGGTGTTCAGCGGTGTGTGTTTGGCAAAGTCCTCGTAGGAGCGCGTCGCGCCGAAGAGGTGGCTGCGCCCATATTCGGTGTCCTTGGCCGCGCCCACGAGCCGCGCCAGCGCCTGCCGTTGCAGCTCTTCGCCGCCGCCAATGTGGCGTTGCAAGTCGCGTTGCCTCGGCGCGAAAAAACTGCTGACTATTTTCGTTAGGCTCATTGTTCTTATCGTTTTTACGGTGCAAATTTAGGCGAAACTTTCGTAACCGTGCTACAATTCACATTATTTAAGGCTCTTTGCGGCGGCGGGAAATGAAGAATCAAGAATGGAGGATTAAGGATGCCGCGCCGTGCTCTCCAGCTTAAGTAATGCGGGAAATGGGCTGTTTCTTTGCCTGCTTTCCGCCTCCTTGTGGGCGTACTCCCGTCTCCCTTCACCTGCAAAGCTATTGTCCGCACTCCTTTCCCCTTCCTCCTTCCTCCCGAAATACATTTGTCTGGACTCCTGAGCTCCCGTCTCCCGTCTCCTGATTTTAACACTTCAAAAACCAGTAAAATAGAAATCGTAGGACGGTTGGCGGCATGGCTTTTTGCCAAGTGCGCCGCTTGTTTTTCCAAAACGTGCCGTTTCGCGAGGCGAAACGGCACGTTTTAGGATGCGGAACGGTACGTTTTGGAAAGCAAAACGGCACGTTCTGTACGCCCCGTTTTGTCAAATAACAATGATTTTACGCCTGTTTTTGCCCCCAAGACATGGTCGGCCTATGCAAAATTTGCATGGCTTTTTGGCTAAAGTCCATGCCCACAGGCAGTTACGCCGGTGCGCCATTTTTGCGATATTTGCGTCCGGGAGGCTTCGGACTTTCGCCGTCGCGATTTTTAAAGGCTTCCCTGCCCCGCTTTTTAACGCTTCTAACTGTCGTTAACGCGCCGTCGGCTTAAAGCGTGGCTGCCACAATTTTTATGCCTTTGTGTGTGTTAACGGCTTAATTAAACTCCCTGTTGAGTTCCTTCATTACGGAAAGTGCGGACTTCAGGTATCTTATTGTATGGTTCCAGCATGGCGTGCAAGTTGATGCTTGCCTGGGGGATGCCCTTAAAGCCTACGATGAAAATGCGCTCCCTGGCCTGCGGCACGTCGAAGTCGGCGGCGTTGAGCACGCACATCCCAACAGGATAGCCGGCGTCTTGCAGCTGTCGGATAAGCCTTTCCCTCACTTCCGCCCGGCGCTTGATTGTGCCAGGGGCTTTGGCATTCCCCATCACGAACGCCTGTGGCTGCACACACTCCATGGCTTTGGCAAAGCTCCACTACCAGTTTGCTGCGTTCGTCGGTTTCTTCTGTAAAGTTGTGTTGCGCTTTGCTATCTAAGTGCTTCCGCCTCGCAATAGATCGTTGCGCACTCCACGGCCTGGCGCACGTCGTGTACGCGCAGTATGGAGGCACCTTTGGCCAGGGCCAGGGTGTTTATGGCCGTGGTACCGTTGAGGGCGTGGTCGGTGTCGCAGCCCAGCAGCCGCGTCACCATCGACTTGCGCGACGCGCCCACCAGCACGGGCAGGCCCAGGCTTTGCAGCCGTTCGAGGCGGGCGAGTATGGCATAGTTCTCCTCCAGCGTCTTGCCGAAGCCGAAGCCGGGGTCGGCTATCACGTCCTTCACCCCTATCGAGTGCAGCAGCGCGGCCTTGGCCGCTATGTCGAGCAGTATGCTCTCTATGCTTGGGCGCGACGACATGAGCACGTATGGCACGCCGAGCCGCGCCGCCATGGCGAAAATCGGCGGGCAGTCGGCCTCGGAGTATTGGCGGTAGGAGCTTTCGCGCAGCTCCGTTCCGCCGAAGGCACCGTCGGGGTTGCCCCCGGAGACGTCGTTGATTATTGCCGCCCCGAACTCTTCGACGGCCATGCGGGCCACGTCGGGGCGGAACGTGTCTACGCTCACCGCCGCCTCCGGCTGCGCACGGCGCACTGCGGCGAGCGCGGCGCGGAGCCGCGCCATCTCCTCGGCCTGGCCCACGGGAGCCGCGCCGGGTCGCGTAGAGTATGCCCCCACGTCTATTATCCGCCCGCCCTCGGCCACTATTTGGTCGGCCCTGGCGGCAATGTCGCGCTCGGTCTGTGTGCGGCTCCCGGCATAGAAGGAGTCTGGCGTGGCGTTGAGTATGCCCATCACCACCGGCCTGCCGAGGCCCATCAGCCGCCCCCCGGCGTTGATGGTAAGCTCCGTGCGGCTGCTCATAGGGCGGCCCCGCTTCCCGTTTCGGCCTTTGCTGCGGCAGGCTTAGCTGCGGCCGGCAGCGGCAGTGCCTTGAGGGCGGCCTCCACCTTGGCTAAGTCCACCGACGCGGCGGCCACCTTTCCCTGTGGGTCTATAAGGTAGAAAGCCGGTATCCAGTCCACCCGGTAGGGGCGGTCGGTGGTGGTTCCGCGCTTCCACTTCTTCAGTTCGCAGCTCTGCGTCCACTCCATGGCGTTGGCCTTCACGTAGCGTTGCCATGCCGCGCTGTCGGTGTCGAACGACACTCCTACGAACTCCACGCCCAGCGGGGCGTATTCCTTGTGCAGCCGGGCCACGTCCTTGGTCTGCCTGCGGCAGTCGGGGCACCACGATGCCCAGAACTCCAGCACCACGTAGCTGCCACGCAGCGAGCCGAGCGTCTTGCCGTCGGCAGGGCCGGCGTTTGCGAACGCGAAGTCGGGCGCGGCCTCGCCGGGCTTAAGCAGCAGGCTGTCGTAGCGTGCCGTGGCGGCGGCGTCTTGCGCCTGTGCCGCCGGGAGCGCGAGGCAGAGCAGCGCTGCCGCTATGTAAGCGAATCTTTTCATGTCGGTGAATTTATGTGGGTTGACAGCGCAAAGGTAAGAAAACGTTGGCAAACCGGGCCAACATTTACGTCCAAAAATGCCATGGAACGGATTTTTTGATATACTTTTGCACAGCTAAAGACTTTGGACATGGACATAAACGAACTCTACCGCATCTACTGCGGCCATCCCGCGGTGACCACCGACAGCCGCGACTGCCCGCCCGGCTCGATATTCTTCGCCCTCAAGGGCGGCAACTTCGACGGCAACCGCTTTGCTGCCGCCGCCCTCGCGGGGGGCTGCGCGTATGCCGTGGTGGACGACCCCGCCGCCGCCACCGACAGCCGCTGCCTGCTCGTGGACGACACGCTGCACGCCTTCCAGATGCTGGCGCGCGAGCACCGCCGCCGCTTCGACATACCCGTGGTGGGCATAACCGGCACCAACGGCAAGACCACCACAAAGGAACTGACTGCCGCCGTGCTTGCCCGCAAGTACCGCGTACACTGCACCCAGGGCAACTTCAACAACGACGTGGGCGTGCCTAAGACGCTCTTCGGGCTGCGGCCGGAACACCAGGTGGCCGTGGTGGAGATGGGCGCGAGCCACCCCGGCGACATAAAGCGGCTGGCCGAGACGGCAGAGCCTACCTGCGGCATCATAACTAACGTGGGCCGCGCCCACCTCGAGGGCTTCGGCTCGTTCGAGGGGGTGGTGCGCACCAAGGGCGAGCTTTACGGCTTCCTGCGCACGAGGCCGGGCAGCTGCGTGTTCGTCAACGGCGCCGACGCCACGCTGACTGCCCTTGCCGGCGGGCTTGCCACAGTGCGCTACGGCACGGAAGGCACGCCGGGCGCAGCCGTTGAGGGGCGCGTGGTTGACTGTGCGCCGCTGCTGCGCTTTGAGTGGAGGGCTGCCGGGGGCGGATGGTACAGGGTGCAGACACACCTCATCGGCGCATACAACATGGCCAATATGCTGGCCGCCGCCTGCATCGGGCTTCACTTCGGCGTGGCCGAAGCCGATGTGTGCGCCGCGCTGGAGGGCTATGTGCCGTCAAACAACCGCTCGCAGCTGGAGCACACCGGCCACAACCACCTGATAGTGGACGCCTACAACGCCAACCCGACGAGCATGGCCGCCGCGCTGGCAAACTTCCGCGACATGGCGGTGAAGCCCAAGATGGCGATCATCGGCGACATGGGCGAGTTGGGAGACGCCTCGGCCGAGGAGCACAGCCGCGTGGCCGCCGAGCTTGCCGCGTGCGGCTTCGACCGCGTGTGGCTCGTGGGCGGCGAGTTCGCCAAGACCGAATGCCCCTTCCGCAAGTTCGCCGACGTTGACGAGGTGGCAACCGAAATAGAGCGCGACCGCCCCGAAGGCTACTACATACTAATAAAGGGCAGCCACTCAACGAGGCTGTACGAACTGCCGAAGCTGCTCTGACCGCCATGCCTCTCGACGACATACAGCGGCGGCGGTACGCCCGCCACCTCGTGCTCGACGGCGTGGGCGAGGCCGGGCAGGAGCGCATCATGGCCGGGAGCGTGCTCGTGGTGGGCGCGGGGGGGCTTGGCTCGCCCGTGGCTCTCTACCTCTCCGCAGCCGGGGTGGGGCGCATCGGCATCGTTGACGGCGACACGGTGGACGCGAGCAACCTGCAACGGCAGGTCATACACGCCACCGCCGACATCGGGCGGCCCAAGGTGGAGAGCGCCAGGGAGAAGATGCTGGCCGTCAACCCCGGCGTGAGGGTTGACGCGCTCCGTGCGTTTTTCGACAGCGGAAACGCCGCCGACCTCGTGGCCGACTACGATTTCGTGGTGGACGCTACCGACAATTTCGCCGCGAAGTTCCTCGTTAGCGACACCTGCGTGGCCCTCGGCAAGCCGTTCTCTTACGGTGGCGTGCTGCGCTTCGGCGGCCAGTCGCTCACCCACGTGCCTGGCTCGGCCTGCCTGCGGTGCCTCTACGGTGCGCCGCCGCCCGACGGCACGGTGCCTGCCAACGACGAGGCGGGCGTGCTGGGCAGCGTCGTTGGCATCGTGGGTACGGTGCAGGCCACCGAGGCCCTGAAGTACTTGGCCGGCGCGGGCAGCCTGCTCGCCAACCGGCTGCTCACGATAGACGCGCTCTCAATGCAGTTCCACACAATCGGCGTGGCTCCCGACGCCCGCTGCCCGGCTTGCGGCAATGCCCGCTGACGGGGGGCGGCGTGCGCCTGCCACGCCGGCGAATGACCATAAAACCTACTTTGCCATGACCAAAAATCCTGCTGTGCGGCGCGTTGTGCGTCGCGTGGCCTTTCCCGTTTACATAGTTCTGGCGGCGGCGTTCCTGCTCGCACAGACCCTGCAAGGGCTGTCGTTCCTCGACATTGGGATGTACCTTGCGGGCTACCTCAACTTCAATTCCGACCCTTGGTCGTGCTATTACCTCGGCCAATGGTTCCTCACCTACAAGCTCACCGGGAGCTTGTGCTCGCTCCTCGGCGCCCATTCGTTCATGGCGTTGAGGCTCATGGCCGTCGCGCTCAACGTGGCGGTGCAGTGCGTCGTCTACCTTTACGTGCGTCGTTATGTGGCCCGCCGCTATGCGATAGGCGGCCTCGCGCTGGCCACGCTGGCCTGTTTCGGCGGCTATACCGACATAAACTACAACGACTACTCGGTGGCCTTGCTCACCGTTGCCGTGGTTGCCTACCACTCCGGGCTGTACAGCCGCCGCGGCGCATGGCTCGTGGCGGCGGCCGGCGTGGCCGTGGGCGTGGCGTTCTTCTTCCGTGTGGTGAACCTCACTTTCCTCGCCCTGCCCTTGGTTGGCATGGCCGTTTCGCGCCGTTGCGGCGCGGGCTTGCCCGCACGGAGGCAGCCCTTGTGGTTTGGCGCGGGCTGCGCGGCAGGCTGCGCGGGCGTGTTACTCTTTGCGTGGGGCGACGGCAGCCTGCCCGTGCTGGCGCAGACGGCGCGCGACCTCGTGTCGATAGGCGGCGGTGCCGACGACCCGCACAGCCTCAAGGCCGTGGCCATCAGCGCCTACACCGTGTGGAAGGGCTACGTGGCGGGCTTCGCCCCGGTGGCCCTGCTCACGGCCTTGCTCGTGGTGGCCGGGCTTAGGCTCGGCGGCGCGAGGCGCGTGGCGGCCTTCGCGGGGCTTGCCCTGCTCATCGTGCTCAACATCTATTTCAGCGAGCCGTCGGCCAACGTGACGGCGGGCGTGGCCCTCGCCGCGCTCGCGTTCGTGCTCTTCGGCGGCGAGGGCGCGGGCCGCCTTGAGTGCCTCTTCGCGCTGTCGCTGCTCGTGCCGCTGGCATATCCCATAGGGAGCAACGGCGGGACGGTGTTCTTCGGGCAGTATGTGGGCTTCCTCTCCACGCCCCTGGCACTGGCGCTGGTGGCCCGCGCCACGCCGGCGTTGCGCTCGCGGTGCGGCAGGGCGTGGCCAGCCGCCGCGCTCACGGCATACTTTGCAGCCTGCGCCGCGCTGCTTGCGGCCAACGCGAAGCGGCCACTGATGGAGGACGGCACGCGCATGGAGTGCCGCTACACCGTGGACAGCCCCGCCACGGGCCCGATACTCACCACCGGGGCCAACGCCGCGATGTATGGCTACTTGCTGGCCGAGCTGCGCCCGATGGTGCCGCAGGGCAGCTATATGGTGTGCAACTTCTCGCTGCCGATGGTGACCATGATGGGCTGCAAGCCCTACGCGGTGTTCTCCGACGTGTTTACTTCTGACGCGATGAACTCGCGCTACATTGCCGTTGCCTACCGCCGTGCGGGCGGTGGCGGCCATTTGCCGTTGATGTTGCTCGACCGCGAGGCGATGACCGACGGCTTCAGGCACGTGGAGAGCGAGCTGCGCTCAATCGCCCCATACCGCACAGCGTGGACGGACGGGCGGTATGAGCTGCTCGTGGCGGGCGAGTGAAGGCCCGCCGCAGTGTGTTACGCGCCAGCCGTGCGCCGGTCTATGGCCACGAAAAACCCCGCCTGACATCACGTCAGACGGGGGGCTAACCTAAATCCTAAATGAAAAATGCTTTTTTATATATTCTCTTAAAGCTTCGGTCCTGCTGCAACGAGAGCCTTGCCGGCCTCGTTGCCCTCGTACTTGGCGAAGTTCTTGATGAAGCGTCCGGCCAGGTCCTTGGCCTTCTCCTCCCACTGAGCGGCGTCAGCGTAGGTGTCGCGCGGGTCGAGGATGTTCGGGTCAACGCCCTCAAGCTGCGTAGGAACGACGAAGTTGAAGTAAGGAATGGTCTTCGTCGGGGCAGCGTCGATGGAGTGGTTCAGTATGGCGTCGATGATGCCGCGGGTGTCGCGGATAGAGATGCGCTTGCCTGTTCCGTTCCAGCCGGTGTTCACCAGATAAGCCTTTGCGCCGCTCTTCTCCATCTTCTTCACCAGCTCCTCGGCGTACTTTGTGGGGTGCAGCTCAAGGAATGCCTGGCCGAAGCAAGCCGAGAAGGTGGGAGTGGGCTCGGTGATGCCGCGCTCTGTGCCTGCCAACTTGGCGGTGAAGCCAGAGAGGAAGTAGTACTTGGTCTGCTCGGGCGAGAGGATTGACACCGGGGGCAGCACTCCGAAGGCGTCAGCCGAGAGGAATATCACCTGCTTTGCAGCGGGAGCGTGGCTGATGGGCTTCACGATGTTGTTGATGTGGTAGATAGGATATGACACGCGGGTGTTCTCGGTCGTGCTCTTGTCGGCGAAGTCAATCTTGCCGTTTTCGTCAACAGTCACGTTCTCAAGCAGCGCGTCGCGCTTGATGGCGTTGTAGATGTCGGGCTCTGACTCCTTGTCGAGGTTGATCACCTTGGCATAGCATCCGCCCTCGAAGTTGAACACACCGTTGTCGTCCCAGCCGTGCTCGTCGTCGCCGATGAGCAGGCGCTTCGGGTCGGTTGACAGCGTGGTCTTGCCCGTTCCGGACAGTCCGAAGAAGATGGCTGTGTTCTCTCCGTTCATGTCGCAGTTGGCAGAGCAGTGCATTGAGGCTATGCCCTTGAGCGGAAGGAAGTAGTTCATCATGGAGAACATGCCCTTCTTCATCTCGCCGCCATACCATGTGTTGATGATTACCTGCTCCTTTGATGTCACGTTGAACACAACGGCGGTCTCGGAGTTCAGGCCAAGCTCCTTCCAGTTCTCAACCTTTGCCTTTGAGGCGTTGTAGACAACGAAGTCGGGCTCGAAGCTCTCCAGCTCCTCGTCGGTGGGGCGGATGAACATATTCTTCACGAAGTGAGCCTGCCAGGCCACCTCCATGATGAAGCGCACGGCCATGCGGGTGTCCTTGTTTGCGCCGCAGAAGCCGTCGATTACGTACAGTTTCTTGCCAGAAAGCTCCTTCTGTGCGATTTCCTTCACGGCTGCCCAGGCCTCCTGTGAAGCGGGCTTGTTGTCGTTCTTGTATTCGTCTGATGTCCACCATACGGTGTCCTTAGAGTTCTCGTCCATGACGATGAACTTATCTTTAGGCGAGCGTCCGGTGTAAACACCCGTCATAACGTTGACAGCTCCAAGCTCCGTCACCTGGCCCTTGTCGAAGCCCGTGAGGTCGCTCTTTGTCTCTTCTTCAAACAATACCTCGTAAGAAGGGTTGTAAAGTACTTCGGTGGTACCGGTGATACCGTACTTTTCTAAAACTGACTTGTCAAACTTTGCCATTGTATAAATGTATTTATAATGTGAATTGTCTGTCGTTTGAACGTATCCTTGAATCGACCGCAAAGTTAGCAAAAAAAGGATTCAGCGCAAAGTCCGCGCGTGTAAAATCGGTGAAAGATAAATCTTTTTAGGTTAAAGTATTCAAAAATGGCCTGTCTCTCGCCGCATTTGCAAATCCCACCTTGCAAAAAGAGAAACTTATTCATTACCTTTGCAACAAGTATGGCTGCACTCGCCAAGTTTGGGCCGTGCCGTGTTTGTGCTTTCTGGCGTGTCTTTTGCGCGTGCTGTTCCGTGCCGCCAAGTTTGGGAAGGCTTGCGCCTGCGCCCGCCGTCGGGGCGCGCAGCCGTTGTGAATCCATTTTGCTTAACCAAAAAACAATATGATGAAGATAATCAACCTCAGTGAGACAGATTCGATAATCAACCAGTATCTGGCGGAGCTTCGCGACGCCGGCTACCAGAAAAACCGCTTGCTCTTTCGCAACAACATCACCCGCATAGGCGAGATGGAGGCCTACGAGATAAGCAAGACGCTGCGCTATGAGGCGCGCGACGTCACCACTCCGCTCGGCACGGCCACCGTGCGGGTGCCCGCCGAGCAGATAGTCCTTGCCACGATATTCCGCGCCGGGCTGCCGTTCCATGCCGGGTTCCTCAACGTGTTCGACCATGCGGGCAACGCCTTCGTGAGCGCTTATCGCGAGTATACCGACGAAGACCATACCCAGGTGGGCATACACGTGGAGTATCTTGCCACCCCGAGCATTGAGGACAAGTGTCTTGTGATAGCCGATCCGATGCTGGCCACCGGCGGCTCGATGGAGATGGGCTACCGGGCGTTCCTTACCCGAGGCGAGCCGAGCCACATCCACGTGGCCTGCGTGCTCGCCACGCCGGAGGGAATCGAGACGGTGCGCCGTGTGATGCCTGCCGAGAGGACTACTCTGTGGTGCGCCGCCATCGACCCGGAGCTGAACGAGCACAAGTACATCGTGCCGGGGCTGGGCGACGCCGGCGACCTTTGCTACGGCGACAAGCAGTGACCTTGAGGCCGCGCCCCATGCTTCGGGCGCGGCCTCAAGGCTTGAATTTCCAGTTAATTCCATTTTGAAAGCTCGCAGACTTCTTGTTGCTTTCTTGTCAGAAAGCTTACTTTCTCACCTCTATCCGCACCGGGCCGAGCAGGCCCGAGGGCAGCAGCGGGTCGTCTTTCTCGAAGAACTTGAACGACACCACCGTCTTGCGGCCTTGCGACGGGCGCGGCCTGCCTTCGGCGAGCCACTGTGGCACGCTCTTCATTAAGCGGCCTATGACGGGGTTTCCGGGCGCGTAGGTATATACGAACGGCTCGCCCCACTCCACGTCGTCGGGCTGCTGCTCGTCGCCTATCATGCGGTTGGGCCAGAGGTTGGTCACCTCTATCTCTATGGTGTTGTCTCCGTTGGTGATTTGTTCGGTCACGTCGCAGCGGAAAGGCTGCTTCCACAGGTGTGCGCACTCGCGCCCGTTCACCATCACCCGCGCTGTGTTCTTCACTTCGCCGAGGCAGAGCACGTAGCGTGCCGCGCCGTCCTTGCGGCCTATGTTGACGGTCTTGCTGTACGTGGCCGTGCCGGAGAAGTAGCGTATGCCATCGTCCTTGTGCTCGTTCCACGGCGTGAGGCTGTCCAAGCGCACCTCGGCGGGCGCGCCCCAGCCCTCGGGGAAGCGCAGTGTCCACGCCCCGCCGGCGGGCAGCGTGGACACGGTGCGCCTCTCGGGCTGTGCCGGTGACGAGGCTGTGGCGGCCGTCTTGCGGCGCAGGATGACGAACAGCGACTGGTGTTCGTCGAGGCGTAGCGTCACGTTGGTGGCCTTGCCGTCGGTGCTCCAGCTGTCGGCTGTGGCCGTCTCGCCAGTTTCGGGCAGCCATATCTCAGGCTCGCGGCCTGCCGAGGCTATGCTGACGGTGGCCGTATAGGCCGAGTCGAGCGTGTTGGCTATGAAGTATATGTCAGTCTGGCCGTCGCGGCGGTGCGTCCACTGCAGGCCACTGGCTGTGGTGGTGAGCGATTTTTGCCTCTTGCCCGAGTAGTCGTCAACGTATTGCCCGCGCTGCAGCAGGGCCTGGCAGCGGCCGAAGTAGCCGAAGAGCAGTGCCGCCGCGCCGCTGCGCCACCACGTCTGGCCGGGTGTCCACCACGCTCCCCACTTGCCGAACGTCATGCCCGGCACGGCCTGTGGCCACGGATTCTGCGCCCCGGCGTGCAGCATCAGCGAGTTGACCCCGAGGCAGAAGGCGCGGTCGGCCATGCGCTTGAGGTCTTCGGGCGTCTCTCTCCACGCGGCGAGAGCCCACGACGTGAATCCCTCGGCGAACACCCGGCGCAGCCCGTTGCGGTGGGCGGCGGCGGTGTGGCGCGGCAGTTGGGGCCAGCCCCACCGCTCGGGGTTGAGCCAGAACTCGGTGCACAGGTAGTCGTCGGGCAGCTGCCGGGCTATGGCCTCGGTGCTGATGGGGTTGAATGGCTTCGAGCCGCCCGTGCCGTAGGGCTGGTAGAGCAGTCGCAGGCCGCCGTCGCGGTGGGCCAGCTCGGCCATGCAGCCGTAGTAGTTCTCGGTGAAGAGTGCAGTGCCCACCCGCGCAAAGTCGCGGCGGAACTGCTCCGTGCGCTCCTTGCCGCCCACAGTCATGCCCGCCAGGGCTGGCAGCCACGGCAGCAGGTCGTAGCCGCAGCGCGAGCGGAACTCGGCGGGCATGAGCGGCGTCCAGTCCTGCCCGCCGGCCTCATAGCTGTCTATCTCTATGCGGCAGAAGGTCTTGCCCGCGTCGTCGCCAGCAATGTCGAGCAGCATCCGGGGGTAGGTCTCCCAGTAGCGGCGCACGGCCTCGCGGCTCATCTTGTCGCACTCCAGGCCCATGCCGCCGCAGGGCGCGGTGGCGGCGTTGGTCTTTCCGTTGGTGGTGTGGCCGAAGCGCATCACGCGCCAGCGGCCCCGCGGCAGCCGCAGCGTGACGGAGGCCGAGGCGGAGTCGAAGGCGGCGGTGAGGTCGGTCACCTCTTCGGGGCTGCATATGCTGTCGGCCGGCACGGCCAGCACCGCTATGTCGCGGTAGAAATCGTAGCGCGGGTCAACGTCGGGGCGGCGCAGGGCAAGGGTGAGGGGGCGGCGGCCGGTGGTCACCACGGTGTCGGTCCACACGAGCTTCTGCATGGAGTACTGCGGCTCCACGGCCGGAAATCCGCTCGACGACCACCCCGGGCAGTTGTGAGTGCCGAAGCTCAGCCCCAGCCTGCGGCACTCGCTGATGGCGTGGCGCATCAGTCTGCGCCAGTTGTCGGTGCCTATGGCGTTAGTGGTGTCGCGCGCCTCCACCTGCATGGGGCCGCCCACGAGGAACTGCTGCACGCCGCCTATGCCCGCGCGGCGGTAGGCCTCAAGGTCGGCGGTGATGCCCTCGGCCGACACTACGCCGTCCATCCACTGCCATATCATCAGCGGGCGGGCATCCTGCGGCGGGCAGGCGAAGGCCTGCTCTATCGGCCGCATGAAGTCGGCCACGCGCCCCAGGGCCTCTGCCTGTGCCGCTCCGCCAAAGCCGTGGCCCGCGCCATAGACCACGTGCAGCTGCGCGTCGGCGTATGTCTTGGCCGCGCGGCGCGAGTAGTCGAGCGGAACAACGTTGTCCTTGTCGCCGTGCACCATGAGCACGGGACCGGCATAGCGGCCAATGGTGGCGTAAACGTCAATCTGCCGCAGCTCGCTGAAGAAGCGGCGGCCCACCAGAACGCCCCACACGCGGGTGGTGTCGGGTATGTCGGCTGGCTGCGCGTAGCGTCTGTTCCAGTCGTCGGGGATGCACAGCGCGGGGTAGACGAGCACAAGCCGCGCCACGTCCGCCGGGCTCTCGGCCGCCGCGATGGCCGCCGCCAGCCCGCCCTGGCTCTCGCCTATGAGCGCGATGGCGGTGGTGTCAACGTCGGGCCGCGCCTTGAAGTGGCGCACAATGGCGCGGAGGCAGGCCGCCTCGTCCTTCACCGACATATTCATGGTGTTGCTGTCGCTGCGGCTGTGCGTGGAGCCGCAGGGGAAGTCGAACGCATAGCAGCGGTAGCCCATGGCGCAGAGCGTGTCGAAGTAGGCCCGCCCCGAGGCGTGGGTGCCGTTGAATCCGTGGGCTATTATGGCCACGGGCGCGCGGCCGGCAGTTTGCTCCGGCTCGGCCATCACGCCGTATATGCGGCTGCCGCCGTTGTCTATCCACAGTTCCGTCTCACGATAATGCCCGGCGGCAATGGCCGCCGTCTCTGCCAGCAGCGATGCCGTAAGCCCGAGCAGCAGGCAGGCAAGTCTTTTTCTCATTTCTGGTTGTCGTTATTGGTGGTTGTGTTTGTTGCGGCCGGCCGTGCCGTCAGCGTCGGGGCGCCTGCCGCGGCTTGGCTTTTGCAAAGGTAATGCAAGCGGGCGGAAAGGAAGCTCGCTTGCTGTTTCCCGAGCGCAGCTTAACTTCTGCAAAGTTAATGAAAAAATCCTGATAACCGGTATGCCGTATGTAAAATAGTGGTTGGCGGCAAAATCATGGAGCCGCTACGGCGACGGGGAAAACAAAACCCGCGCATCCGTCTCTGCGGGTGCGCGGGTCTTGTTTCGTATTTTTGTGTGTGGCGGGCCTGCCTTGGCGGCTCGCCATTAAGAAACTGTTTTGATTTTTTACAGCAGTATCCATTCCATTGGACAAAAAATCAAAACAGTTTCCAAGCTTTCGGCGTGCCGCCGTGGCTTATTCTGCTGGCAGCATCACCACCTCTACGCGGTTCCCGGGTGCGAGCAGGCCCTTGATGAAGTCTCCGATGGCCTGCGGGGTCTGCGCCTCCACGGTCTTCTTGTAGTCGGTGTGCATGTCTACGCCGTACTTGCGGAACGTTCCGATGACGCTTTGCCAGTAGCCGTTGGTCTTGGTGCGGTCGTCGATGTTCTTCAGCATGAACTCCTTCACCTTGGCGAGCATGTCGGCATCGCAGCCCGACTGCATGGCGGCAATCTCGTCGCGCATGATGGCCAGGGCCGTATCGGCCTTCTCCGGCTTCACGGGGCATAGGGCGTACACGCCGCAGTCTACCTTGTCGTCAACGCGGCTGAGCGCTCCCTGCGCCGACACGGAGTATGCCGCCCCGGCGTCCTCGCGTATCTTCTTCAGGTAGACCATGCTGAGCAGCTGTCCGGCCATGTCGGCGCGTATGGCGTTCTCGAGCGTGTAGTCCGTCGTCGTGTCGCTCCACACCACGGCGGCGTAAGCCTTCGGCGTTTCCATCTTGCGCTCGAAGCGGTTCACCACCACGCCCTTTGCGTCGGTGTCCACGCGGCGCGCCTTCTTCAAGTCCTTGCCTGCGGGCAGCGACGCCACGTATTGCTCGAGCAGCGGGCGCAGCTTGGCCTCGTCGAAGTTGCCTATGATGGTGAACGTATAGTCGGCGGCGTTGGCCGTAAGCTCGCGGGCTATCTGCAGCACGCGGTCGTAGTCCACCTTCTTCAGGTCGCTAAGCTCGAGCGAGGCGAAGCGCGGGTTGTGGCAGTTGAGCGCCATGTTGAGCGAGTCGTTGAAGGCGTTCTCCGGCGAGAGGGCCTTGTTCCTGAGCGAAATCTCGCCCGTGCGCATCAGGTTGTCGAACGATTGCTGGTCTTTGTTTATGGCCGTGAAGTAGAGGTAGACGAGCTGCAGGAGCGTCTCCACGTCGCCCGGGGTTGACGAGCCGCTGATGTACTGCCGCATGGTTGACAGCGACATCGACGCGCCGGCAATCTTCCCGGCCAGCGCCTTCTCCAGTTCGGTGTGCGAGAAGTTGCCCAGCCCGCTCGCCTCTATCACGTCGTCGAACAGTTTCACGTTCGGGTAGTCGGCCTCGCCGTATAGCGACGAGCCGCCGTTGCCCTCGGCCGTGAGCAGTACTTGGTCTTGCTTGTAGTCCGTGTGCTTCAGCACCACCTTCACGCCGTTGGATAGCGAAAGCTCCTTGTAGCCGAGGTTGGGGTTCGCCACCTCGCCCACTATGCTGCCCTTCTGGGGCAGCACCTTGATGAGCGGCTCGTCCTTCACGTTGTCCACGTATGGGGTGAGCTTCTCGGTGCGCACGCCCTCGATCGCGGCGAGCAGCGACTGCTCGGTGGGGTAGGCCGCCCCCTCCTTCTCGTTGTTGAAGCTTATCACCACCATGTTGCTGTCAGACATTGGCACGAGAGCCTTCATCGTGGCGTTGATGGCCTCGAGCGGTATGGCGGGTATGAGCTGCTTCATCGTGGCGTAGTAGAAGTCGATTGACGGTATCGGCTCGGCGGAGAGGAAGTTCTGCTTGTACTCCTCGCAGAACTGTGCGCTGTAGCGCTTGTCCTTGTTGCTGTACATCTTGTCGAGCGCGCTCAGTGCGTCGGCCTTGGCGCGGGCGTACTCCGTTGCCGTGAAGCCGAACTCGGCGGCGCGGCGTGCCTCGCGCACCATCGCCGCGAGCGAAGCCTCCGTCTGTCCGTCCTTGGGTGCGGCCGAAATGTCGAGCGCGTCCTTCGTCTTGGCGAAGATGTAGCTTGCGTACAGCGCCGAAGCGTCCACGAACGGGCTTTCGGCCTTCTGCACATATTCGGCCAGGCGCGAGTTGAGCATGGTGATGGCTATGTCGCGTGCGTAGCCCATGGCGAGGTAAGGCACTGTGCTTTTGAGCGAGTCGGGCGTCGGCTCGTGCTTGTATATCAGCTCCACGGTGTTCACGCGGTGCTCCTTGTCCTTCTCGATCACTACGATAGGCTTGGCGTTGTCGGGCACCGGCTCCCTCACGACAGGCGCGGGGTTGGCCGGCATCTCTATCGGCGAGAACAGCTCTTTTATCTTCGCCTCCACGTGGTCGACGTCGATGTCGCCCACCACGATTATGCCTTGGTTGTCGGGCCTGTACCACTTCTCGTAGTAGGCGCGCAGCGTTTCGGGCTTGAAGTTGTCCACCACGCTCATCAGTCCGATGGGCATGCGGTTGCCGTACTTGCTGCCGGGGTAGAGCTTAGGCAGGCTGCGCTCGAACATCCTCATCGAGGCCGTGGAGCGCAACCGCCACTCCTCGTGTATCACCCCGCGCTCCTTGTCTATCTCCTTCGGGTCGAGCGTAAGCCCGTTTGCCCAGTCGTAGAGTATGAGCAGGCACGAGTCGAGGGCCGACTGGCGGTCGGTTGGCACGTTGGAGATGTTGTACACCGTCTCGTCGATGGCCGTGTAGGCGTTGAGGTCGCGGCCGAACTTCACGCCGATGGACTCGCAGTAGCGTATCAGGTCGTTGCCCTCGAAGTGGTCGGTGCCGTTGAAGCACATGTGTTCGAGGAAGTGCGCCAGCCCGCGCTGCTCCTCTTCCTCCTGGAGCGAGCCTACTTTCTGTGCGATGTAGAACTCGGCGCGGTTTTCGGGCCAGTTGTTGTAGCGGATGTAGTAGGTGAGGCCGTTGGGCAGCTTTCCTATCCTTACAGCCGTGTCTGCCGGTATCGGCGGCATTGGCATTTGCGCCTTGGCCACCATTGCGGCGGCGAACATGAGCGCGAAGGCCAGAATCTTTCTTATTCTCATACTTATATATAATGTTATTGGTTTCCCGTCCGTCGGTGGCAGGCCCTCCCTTAGGCTCAGATTTGCCCCGCCTCCACCATCAGCACCACGCGCTCGGTGAGGCGGTCGGTGCCGTCGGGGTCGTAGCCTTTGCGCAGGCTGGCTCCGAAAATGGCGGAGAACGCCTGCCAGAAGCCCGCCCTCACCGGGCCGAGGAACGCCTTCACGATGTCGTAGGAGGTGGAGTTGCACTCGCGGTAGATGAGCTTTATGAGCAGCTTGCCCTGCGAGTATGTGAGCCGCTTCATCTTCGGCTTGTATGCTTCCACTATCTCTTTCTCCACGAGCTTCATGTGCTTCTGCCTCGCCTTGTCGTCGGGCAGCGTCTCAAGGTACTCGTAGGTCTCGATGATTATCTTGTTTGCCTCCTTCGCCAGGGGCAGCACCTTCTTCACGTTCCTCACCAGCCGCATGTAGGCGGCGGCCTGGCGGTTGTCCTTGAAGGCGAGCGGGGGGTAGACGTAGACGTTGTTCATCTGCATGAACAGTATGCTGTCGCCGCCGTCCATGACCTTGCCGACCTTCACCGTCGGCACGAACGTAGGGTCGTCCATGGCTTCTGCCAGCTCGGCGGCGGTCTGCCGCTTGCCGCCGGTGCCTTGCGCCGTGGCGGCAAGCGTTGTTGCGGCAAGGGCAATGATGGTCAACGCGCGTCTCATATACGCTGGCAAAAGTAGCGATATTTTTCCGATTAAAGTTCCTTTGCGCTTAGATTTTAGGATACTTTTAGAGGCATGTGCCGCCCGGCGGGCGCAAACCGCGCTCACCTCAGGCTGCCTTCGGCGGCCAGCTTGCGCCTGAGGTGGCGGTAAAGGAGCAGCATGCACGGTATGAGGAATAGGTCGGCGGCCACCCATGCCACGGGGTCGCCGTAGCATACTCCCACGAACGCCAGTGCCGGCACGAGCCAGAGGCTCACCCCGCAGCGTGCCGCCATCTCCATCACGCCCGAGAGCATCGACAGGTTGCTGTAGCCCAGGCCCTGGATGCTGTACCGCAGTATGGTGAGCAGGCCGAGGGCGGGGTAGAAGTAGCACGATATGCGCATGTACATCGCGGCGTTGCCGATTATTTCCCGTTCGCCGGCGTCGACGAAGAGCATCATCATCTCCTCGGCGAAAGGCATTATCAGGGCGAAGGCCAGCACTATGTAGATGGCCGTCACCTTTATGGCCGAGCGCACGCCCATGGCCACCCGGCCCAGCTTCCGCGCCCCGATGTTCTGCCCGCAGTATGTGGCCATGGCCACGCCGATGTTCTCGAACACGCAGGTGAAGAAGTACTTCACCCTCATCGAGGCCGTGAACGCGGCCACGTACACCGTGCCGAGGGCGTTGTTCGCGCTCTGCAGCATGATGCTGCCTATGGCCGTGATGGAGAATTGCAGCCCCATGGGCAGCCCGTTGGCCAGCAGCTCCATGGCCTTCGCGCGGTCGTAGGCCCGCTCTTCCGGCCGCGGCGTGAGCACGTCCATCTTCTTCCTTATGTATGTGTAGCACATATAGCCCGACGCTGCCTGCGAGAGCAGCGTGGCGAGGCCCACGCCCTCTACCCCCAGGCCCATCATTATTATGAACAGGAAGTCGAGCAGTATGTTGACGATGGACGAGAAGATGAGGAAGTAGAAGGGCTGCTTCGAGTTGCCGAGCGCGCGGATGAAGCCCGCCAGCAGGTTGTAGCTGAAGGTGAACGGGATGGCCGCGAACTGCAGGATGAGGAAGGTGTATGCGTCGGCGAATATCTCGCCTGGTGTGTTTATCAGCCGGAGTATGGGGCCGCAGAGTGCGCACGTGGCCACTGTCACGCCTGCGGCGATTGTGGCCGAGAGGCGGACGGCGTTGGCCACGTAGCGGCGCATGGCCGCGAAGTCCTTCGCGCCGAACGACTGCGCCACCGGTATGGCGAAGCCGTTGCACGCCCCGTTGCAGAAGCCCATGATGAGGAACATGACCGAGGCGCTCGCCCCCACGGCGGCGAGCGCCCCGACGCTGACGAAGCGGCCCACGATGGCTGCGTCGATTATGAGGTACATTTGCTGCAGGATGTAGCCGCAGGCCAGAGGCACTGCAAACCTTACGATGTCGCGCGTGGGCGGCCCTGCCGTCATGTCGTTGATGTTGCCCATTGTGAATGCGTTGCCCTTAGAGCCTGCAAAGGTAGTGCCTTTGGGCTTAGCCCGGCGCGGCGGAGCGTTAAACTTGGTTGCGCCGTGTTAAAAGGCCCGCGCCTTTGCCCGTTTCCCGCCTGCGGAGGCAACTCCGGCGGGCGGTGCGGGGCTTGCCTGCGGCTTCGCGGGAGCGGCCCGCCTGGTGCAAAGGTGCTGAAATGCGGCGCACGGCATGGTGCCTTGGCGCCGTATTTTCGGGGGAGTCAGCCGCCGTACTGCATCCCGTGGTCGGCGCAGTGGCTCGCCGGGGTCTCCATCTCGAGCGTCGAGTGGGCTATGCCTGCCTCCTTCAGCCGCGCCTTGATGTCGGCCTTGGCCTGCTCCATGGCCCCGAGGTCGTCCACCACCACGTGGGCCGTCAGCGCGTTGGTGGTGGTGCTCATGGCCCAGATGTGTACGTGGTGTACGTCTTTTACGTGTGGGCAGGCGGCCATCTCGGCCACCACCCGGTCGGCGTCGATGCCCTCAGGCGTGCCGTCCACCGACAGCCGCAGGCTCTCGGCGAGCAGGCTCCACGTGGATGCGAGGATTACGGCGGCGATGATGAGCGAGACGATGGGGTCTACGGCGTTCCACCCGGTGAACGTGATTACCAGCCCGGATGCCACCACGCCTACGCTCACCAGCGTGTCGGCGGCCATGTGTAGGAACGCCCCGCGCACGTTGAGGTCGCCCTTCTGCCCCTTCATCAGCAGCAGGGCTGTGGCCCCGTTGACTATTATTCCGGCGAAGGCCGTCCACGACACTGCTGCGCCGTCCACCTCGGCAGGCTCCATTAACTTGTGTACGCTCTCCAGGATTATCACTCCCACGGCCACGAGCAGTATCACGGCGTTGAGCAGAGAGATGAGCACCGTGCTCTTGCGCAGCCCGTAGGTGAAGCGTTTCGACGTGTGTACGGCGGCCAGCCTGAAGCCGGCGAGCACGAGCAGCAGCGAGAACACGTCGCCCAGGTTGTGGCCGGCATCCGACAGGAGCGACAGCGAGTTCTCCATGAAGCCCACGGCCGCCTCTGCCACTACGAAGGCGGCGTTGAGCGCTATCGACAGGATGAAGATGCCGTTTGGCGATTCCACCCCGTGCGCGTGGTCGTGGTGGTGGTGATTGTGGTGGATTCCTTCCATAGCTTTGCCTTTCTTTTTTTGCTTGTTTTGTAGTGCAAAGTTATGCGGTTTGCGCTGCAACCCGGTTGCAAATGTGGCGTCAGCGGTGGCGGTATTCAGCCGGGGTGCATCTGGCCAGCTGCGTGAACGTGCGCCTGAACGTGGCCTCGCACCTGAAGCCCAGCCTTGCCGAAATCTCTG
>CALUMB010000029.1 GCA_944321645.1 uncultured Prevotella sp. | reverse complement strand
AATAATAGGCCCCAAGCAGATAAAGGTGAAGGATCACGCCGCACAGATACTCGCCGGCAAGTGACAGACTGTCGTCCGCCACAAGGCAACGTAGCAATCCGCATGAGGGTGGAAACAGCATTCCCACTACTCATGCGGATTGTTTTTCGTGCGGTTCAGTCGTCCAACGCCCTGCGCAGCGCGCTTACGTAATCGTCAAAACCAGGTTTCCCGGCCCTACTCCACACACCGCCGAGCATGGCAGCCCCGCCAAAATGCCACTCGCGAAGGCGCGGGATATTGCCAAGCGACACTCCGCCCAGGGCCACCACCCTGCCGTCTATCACGCCTGCGGCGGCAGCCCGCTCCAGTTCTTCGGCGGGAAAGGCCGCCCGGTAGCCCTGCTTGGAAATGCTGTCGAACACGGGGCTGAGCGTGACATAGTTCAAACCAGACTTGCGCCGGGCCACCTCGGCCACCGAATGGCACGAGGCCGACACCGAACCGGGGCTGAAACCAGTCGGCGGCGCAGGGTTGCGTCTGTTCAGGTGTACGCCCATCAGGCCGTAGTCGCGGCAGAGGCGGAAGTGGTCGTGCACCACAATGCGCCCGCGCCACACCTCCGGCACTTCTTCCACGAGCCTCGCGCATTCCTCAGCCGAAGCACCGGGCTTGCGCAAGTGGAGCACGTCAAGCCCCAGTTCAAACAGCCGCCGTATGTAGAAAGCCTCATCGGGAATGAACGATGGGGAGGTGAATACAAGGAATTTCATGAATTTTGAGTTTTGAATTTCAAGTTTTGAATTGTCGCGCATAGCGCGATTGTGAATTAAGCATTTACTAATTGAGCGGCTGCTCCATCCTTCCCACTCAACTTAGAAATTCATAACTCATAATCGCGCGTAGCGCGACAATTCAAAACTCAAAACTCCTAATTCCTAAATCTACTGCTGGTCGCAGTCCTTCAGCGAGTGGCTTATGCGTGCGGCGCAGAAGTTCGGGCCGCACATTGTGCAGTAGCGGCCCTCCACATCGTTGGAAGTCTTGTAGTATTCAAGTGCGCGTTCGGGGTCGAGGGCGAGGTTGAACTGATCCTTCCAGCGGAATTCGTAGCGGGCTTTGCTTAGCGCATTGTCGCGGATTGTGGCCCCGGGATGCCCCTTTGCAATGTCGGCGGCATGGGCGGCAATCTTGTATGTCACCACGCCCGTGCGCACATCGTCCTTCATCGGCAGCGCAAGGTGCTCCTTGGGCGTTACGTAGCAGAGCATGGCCGTGCCATACCAGCCGATCATCGAGGCGCCTATCGCGCTGGTGATGTGGTCGTATCCGGGCGCGATGTCGGTGACGAGCGGCCCCAGGGTGTAGAAAGGCGCACCGTGGCACTTGTCAATCTGCCTGTCCATGTTGGCGCGGATCTTCTGCATCGGCACGTGTCCCGGGCCCTCGATGAAAGCCTGCACGTCCTTGGCCCATGCCCTCTCGACCAGCTCTCCCATCGTGTCAAGCTCGGCAAACTGCGCAGCGTCGTTGGCGTCGTGTATGCTTCCGGGGCGCAGCCCGTCGCCAAGCGATATGGCAACGTCGTACTTGCGGCAGATGTCGCAGATGTCGTCGAAGTGCGAGTAGAGGAAACTCTCCTGCTGGTGCACCATGCACCACTTCGAGATTATGCTGCCGCCGCGGCTCACCATGCCCGTAAGGCGCCCTTGCGAGAGCGGAACGTTCTTCAGGCGGATGCCGCAGTGGATGGTGAAATAGTCAACGCCCTGCTCGCACTGCTCTATGAGAGTGTCGCGGAATATCTCCCACGTGAGGTCTTCGGCCTTGCCGTCCACCTTCTCGAAGGCCTGGTACATAGGCACGGTGCCCACCGGCACGGGGCAGTTGCGCAGGATCCACTCGCGCGTTTCGTGTATGTTGTCGCCCGTGGAGAGGTCCATCAGCGTGTCGCCGCCCCACTTGCAGCTCCACACGGCTTTCTCGACCTCTTCCTCAATGCCCGAAGTCGTGGCCGAGTTGCCTATGTTTGTGTTTATCTTCACGAGGAAGTTGGTGCCTATCACCATCGGTTCTGCCTCCGGGTGGTTTATGTTCGCGGGGATGACGGCGCGGCCGGCGGCCACCTCCTGGCGCACGAACTCAGGCGTGATGTGGGTGTCTATGCCCAGCTCGGCGCAGTTCATGTTCTCCCGTATGGCCACATACTCCATCTCTTCGGTCACGATTCCGCGCTTGGCCAGGGCCATCTGCGTGTCGCCCGGCTTGCGCTTGGCTATCCACGGGGCGCGGAGCTTGGGCAGGCCGCGCCTCAAGTCGATTTCCACTTCGGGGTCGCTGTAAGGCCCGCTGGTGTCGTAAACGTAGACGGGAGCGTTCTCCGTCACAACTTTCTTGCCGTCAACGATGTCGACGGTAGGGGTCAGGCGCACCTTGCGCATTCCCACTCTGAGTTCCGGGTAGAGCTTTCCGCTCATGTAAACCTTCTCGGAACTCGGATAAGTAATCTTGATATTGTTGTCCATATCTTACATTATTTGATTATTGCAAAAGGAGTCCAGAAGTTCAGGAGTTGCGGGAGTTCAGACAAATGCCTTGTGCGCTGCACGATGACTGCTGCCATGGCAAGCAATTTTGAAAGCCATGCAAGCCACCCATGTGGCCTTTGCCAAAACTCCGATAACTCCCGGTCTCCGGCAAATTCGGCATCATTCACCTACCATCCGGCGCATTTCTGCCACGGGGTCTGGTGCGCCGAGCACTGCGCCGGAGACGGCGATGCCGCGCACACCGGTGCGCATGATGCCGGGAATGTCGTCAAGGCGGATGCCGCCGATGGCCACTACGGGGAGCAGTATGCCCGCCGCACGCATACGGTTGACAAGGGTGAAGTAGCCGTCGAGGCCGAGGACGGGCGCAAGGTTCTGCTTCGTCGTGGTGAAACGGAACGGCCCGCAGCCGATATAGTCTGCCCCCTCGCGGTGCAAACGCTCTATGTCCTCAAACGTGTTTGCCGTGCCTCCGATGATGAAGTCCTCGCCGAGCACGTGCCGCGCCTCGCAGACGGGCATATCGTTCTTGCCGAGGTGTACGCCGTCGGCCTTAAGTTCCTTGGCCAAGGCGACGCGGTCGTCGATTACGAACACGGCCTCGTGCTGCTTGCAGAGCGGCTGGATGGCAGCCGCCGCGGCCCTCACCTCGTCGTCGGTCGCGCCCTTCATGCGCAGCTGAATCCACTTGCAGCCGCCCTCCAAGGCCATGCGTGCGCCCTCGACGTAGCCGAAACGCTCGTTGCGGTGGGTAATAAACTGTACTGGTATCATACTTTCAGCATTTTTTCGGGATTGAAAAAGTGGTTCACCGGGCCGTGCCCCTGCCCTATCTCAACGCCACTCCCTGCCTTAAGGGCCTCGGTTACGTAAGCCTTGGCCTGCCTTACGGCATCGGCGAGCGGTAGCCCGCGGGCGATGAAGCAGGCTATGGCAGACGACAGCGTGCAGCCCGTGCCATGGGTGTTTGACGTGCATACGGCCTCGGTGGCGTATGCCTCGGCCAGCCGTCCGTCGGCGGCGTAGAGGCGGTCCACCTTGTCCTGCCCGCCGAAATGGCCGCCCTTGATGAGCACGGGGCAACGGCTGTCGCGGGCTATGACCAGCCCGGCTGCGTGGCACGACGCCTCGTCGCTGACGGTTAGCCCCGAAAGCACTTCGGCCTCCGGCACGTTTGGCGTGAGCAGCGTGGCCAGCGGCACAAGGTAGCGGCGGAAAGCGTCGATGGCATCGGGCGGCATGAGCACATGGCCGCTGGTGGACACCATTACGGGGTCTACCACCACGGCCTTAGGCTCATACGCCTTGAGAGCGCCGGCGATGGCGCACATCGTGGCGGCATCGCCCGCCATGCCTATCTTTACGGCCACGGGGCGTATGTCGTCCATCACCGCCCGTATCTGGGCGGCCACGGTCTCGGACCTAACAAGGTCAACGCCGGAGACCCCGACGGTGTTCTGCACGGTGACGGCAGTGACCACCGAGGCGGCGTAACAGCCCAGGGCCGACATCGTTTTCATGTCGGCCTGTATGCCGGCTCCACCGCTGCAGTCGCTGCCGGCTATGGTAAGGACGGGAAGGTAACGCATATTTTCTTCATTTGAGGAGTTAGAAGGAGTCAATGGGAGTTATCGCTCCACTGCGTTCCGCTATGGAGTTAGAGGACAAATGCCTTTTTACCAGGCAAGGCGCAAATGCAATCTGCCAACAAAGCATACGTATTCTAAATCCGTATAACTTCATCCAACTCCATTTAACTCCTTTTACCCACTCCTAATTCACCATTGACATGCGGTCGAAGCTTGCGTCCCAGTTCTTCCAGACAGGCTCCATGCCGATGGCGCGGAGGTCGCGGTCCACCTCTACGGCGGTGCGCTCGTCGCTCACGTGGAACTGTTCCAGGGCGTTGGGGTAGCAGGCGTAGCCTCCCGGGTCGGTGTGGCTCTCGGCGCTCATGGTCGTCACGCCGAGCGTGGCCATGTGGTTGCGCACGTCGGGATTCTCGCGCGTGGAGTACGAAATGTCCACGTCGTGGTCGAAGATGCGCATGGCGAAGGTCACCTGGGCAAGCTCGCGGTCGGTCATTTCGACATTGGGCTGGAAGCCACCGTTCTCCGCGCGGCGCATACGGGGGAAGTTCACGCTGTACTGCGTGCGCCAGTAGGTCTTCTCGAGGTAGCGCAGGTGGTAGGCCATCATGGTCACCTCGGTGCGCCAGTCCTCAAGGCCGATGAGCGCGCCCATGCCAATCTTGTGCACGCCGGCCTGCCCCATGCGGTCGTATCCGTTGAGCCTCCACTCGTAGTTCGACTTTGGCCCGCGCGGGTGGTACACCTTGTAGCGCGCCTCGTTGTATGTCTCCTGGAAGCAGATGACCCCGTTCAGCCCGTGGTGGCGCAGCTCGGCATAGTCCTCCGAGCGCAGGGGCATCACCTCTATTTGCAGGTTGTTGAAGTAGGGCTTGGCCAGGTCGAGGGCGCGGGCTATGTATTTCACGCCGGCCACGGCGGGGTTTTCGCCCGTTAGCACGAGCAGGTTGTCGAACGGGCCGAGCTTCTTTATGGCCTCATACTCGCGCACTATCTCCTCCTCGGTGAGCACCGTGCGCGGCATCTTGTTCTGCACGTGGAAGCCGCAGTAGACGCACGAGTTGGAGCACGAGTTGGTGATGTAAATCGGTATGAACATATTGATGGTCTTGCCGAAACGCTCGCGCGTGTACATACGGCTCAGGCGGGCCATCTGTTCAAGGTATTTGTCGGCGGCGGGCGACACAAGCGCCATGAAGTCGTCTACCGACAGGTGGCTCTTCGAGAGGGCGCGGCGCACGTCGGCGTCGGTCTTCGACATGATTTTCTGGGTTGTCTCGTCCCAGCTTATCTTCTTTATTTCGTCGTAAAACATAGTCTTATCCTCCACAAAATGCTTTCAAAATCACGATGTCGTCGCCCTCGGCGAGTGTGCGCGTGGCCCACTCCGTGCGCGGCACCATGGCGTTGTTGACAGCCACGGCCACGCCCTTGTCGGGCAGGCTGTGGGCAGCTGCGAGGCCGGCCAGCGTAGTTCCTTCCGCCACGGTGGCCAGTTCGTTGTTTATCTTGATGTTCATCAGACCTTGCTTTTTAGCTTGTTTCTATAAGATTTTTTAACTTTTGGGCCACAACCTGCGCCCTATCGCGCAACCACCTGGCTCACAGCGCGTTACAAAATGGGGCGTTTTAGCTTCCAAAACGTGCCGTTTCAGAGCCTGAAACGGGTCGTTTCGCGATGCGAAACAGGCCGTTTTGCAAACCGACATGGCATACGGCGCATTTCGTCATGGGCGAGGCCGCCACGCTTTAACGTCAGTTAAGGAATGCCGTCAGCGGCGAGCTGGCCTCCGCCGTCATGTCCATCGACTGGTTGCCAAGCCCGGCCTCGAAAGCCTCGCGGCCTGCCTCAACGGCCTTCTTGAAGGCGCGCGCCATGGCCACGGGGTCGCCAGCCACGGAGATGGCCGTGTTAACGAGCACCGCGTCGGCGCCTATCTCCATTGCCTTTGCAGCGTCGCTCGGTGCGCCAATGCCGGCATCTACCACGACAGGCACCGAAGCTTCGTCAATGATGATGTTGAGGAAGTCGAGCGTGCGCAGCCCCATGTTGGTGCCTATGGGCGCTGCGAGCGGCATCACGGTGGCCGCGCCGGCCTCGGCCAGCCGCTTGCATATCACGGGGTCGGCCTGGCAGTAGGGCAATACCACGAAGCCCTCCTTGACGAGCTGCTCCGTTGCCCGCAGCGTCTCCACGGGGTCGGGCAGCAGGTAGCGCGGGTCGGGGTGAATCTCCAGTTTGAGCCAGTTGGTGCCGAAAGCCTCGCGGGCCATCTTGGCGGCAAACACGGCCTCCTCTGCGTTGCGCGTGCCGGAGGTGTTGGGCAGCAGCTGTATGCCGGGGCGTGCGATGTGGGCGAGCATGTCGTCGCCCTTGTCGGCCAGGTCGATGCGCTTCATGGCCATGGTCACCATCTCCGTGGCCGAGGCTTCGATGGCCTGGGCCATCACTTCGTTGGAACTGAACTTGCCGGTTCCCAGGAACAGGCGCGAGGAGAACTCCTTGCCTGCAATCACTAACTTTTCCATTTTCTCCTTATTTTATATATATGGCGCAAATAAGGGGCTGCCTGCGATATAGGCCGCGTGCCTTTCGGACTTGCAAAAAGCAACATTGGCATTGTCGGTTCCCTCCGTCGGCATTATCCGAATCAGGTCTTACGGGTATGATCTCAGCCCGGGCAACAGCCCGAGCACCCCTGCCGGCCCGCCGGGCCGGACTGCGCGCGCTTTTGTTTTGCAGCTGCAAACTTAGCATTTTTTTCTGAGACGGCGGGCATTTGGCCGAAAAAAAGCATCGACAGCCACAAACTTTTGCACATAATGCTTCGGCTCGGCATAAACGTTGCGCACAAACCATTGCAGAAACGAATTATTTTTTGTACATTTGCAAAGAAACAACAAGAAGCTTTATGCCCGAAATTTGCAGATTCTACGGTATAATTATCAGCCTGTTCTGGTAAGACCATAATCCTCCGCACATTCACTTCACATACGGGGATTATAAATGCTCCATGAGCATATTGGACAGAATCGTGGACGGCCAAGCCCCGGCAAAGGTAATTGCTAAAGTAAACGAGTGGATAAACCAGCACGAGCCAGAGCTGCTTGAACTATGGGGAAAAGCCCAAAGAGGAGAAAAATTGAACAAAATAGAACCTTTAAAATAATATTGCCATGCTAAAAATCGTTGACGTTGACTACATAAAAGACTACGAGCTGCTCATCGCTTTCAGCGACGGAAGCAAGAAGAGAGTAGACCTGAAGCCCTACCTCAAAGGCGAAGTGTTCGGCGATTTGCTCGACAAGGACAAGTTCATACAGTATGGCTTGACCAACTCGACAATAGAATGGGCCAACGGGGCAGACCTCGCCCCGGAGTTCCTGCACGAGATAGGCATTGCGTGCTGAACAGGAAACACCTTAATTACAAGGCGGCAAATGTCAAGCAACGCTTTCAAACGCCAGCTTTGGCTCCTCGACACGCTGTTAAGGCACAAGCGGCTTACGTTCGAGGAGATTAGAAGATTGTGGGAGTACGCCTCCATCAACGATGAGCGCAAGTCTCTTAGCCTGCGGACATTCCACAACCACAAGGACGCATTGTGCTCCATGTTCGGCATTTCCATTGCGTGCTCTGCCGCAGACGGCTACAAATATCGCATCTGCAATGAGGCTCCGTTGGACAATGCCCCATACCTGCAATGGCTTGTGAACACATTCAACACTGTGGAGACAATACGCCAAAGCGCAGACCTGCACGAAAGAATCATCCTGGAAGAAATGTCGGACGGGGCGCAATTCCTGCAAACGGTGATTCGCGCCATGAGAGAATGCAGGGTGCTGAATGTGAAATACCAGTCGTATTACAAGACCGAGCCACGTGAACTGCATTTCAGGCCGTACTGCATCAAGGTGCTTAGGCAGCGGTGGTATGTTGTCGGCACGGTAGAAGAAGACCGTGACATCAGGACAATCTCGCTCGACCGGGCATGGAACATGGAAGCCACCGACAAGCACTTTGAATATCCGAAAGACTTCAGCCCGAAAGAATATTTCCGCAACAGCGCCGGCATCTACGTCAACGAAGGGCTCAAACCGGAGAACATCGTTGTCAGGGTCCATGGCGTAATGGCGGCACATCTGCGCTCCGTGCCTCTCCACGAATCGCAAGAGGAGCTGCAAAGCACCTCAACCCACACAGACTTCAGGTACAGAATGGCACCCAGCCACGAACTTGTACTGAGGCTTATCGGCTTGGGAAAGTCCGTTGAGGTGATAGAGCCGGAATGCCTCAGAGGCATGATGAGAGACGAACTTAGCAATATGCTGGAAGCATACAAGCATGAATCTGCCAGCGAAAAAAGCGACGACTAACGACAATTCATATAAAATTCCACTCGCCTATGAAAGTTTTTTGCACACAGCCAGGCTATCTTTGCCCTCGAAACCAAACCACGCCAAAGCAATGAAGACAACCAGAGACAAACGAAGGAAGGCAGAACTCAAAAGAAGGCAAGAGGAAGAGTCGTTCAGATTTCAAGTCATGTATGGCCTGAAAAACCGGCCGGGCTGCGGCATCCCAGCCGACAACATAGTGCTGAACGGCGAGCTTGAATCAATATTCCACCACGGACTGACGAAAGGAATGCTGCAATTGCGCGACATGATAAACGCGGTCAAAGACGGATTAGGCATCAGCCCCATTGACGAAATGTGCTCGCTCAACGGCAACGCCACTCCTTATCTGTTGGGAATAACAAGCGTAAACCCGCTGGAATATGCCGACATCGACCTCGACAGAGTGTGCCACCTGGCGGACAAACGGCTGACGGAGGTGCCTCTGAAAGTGGAAATATATTACAACGATGACGCGCGCAACAAAGTGTTCGACTGGCTTACGGAACACGGCTACCGCACTGCCGTGATGTATTACCAAACAATCGTAAGGCTGGAAAATGTCTTCGTGACAATCAAAAGGACAACAAACAACGTACAACCCCATAAAACACAAAGCACATGAACATAAAATACGAGAAAGAAGGAATGGCCATAGACAGCCTCGAAGCATGGAAAAGACTTGGCAACCCCAAAAAGGATAGCCAATGGAAAGAAGACCGCAGCGCACGGCTGATGGCCGAGCTGGCGATTGAGAGAAAGCCAGAGTTCGCAAAACGGATATCAGACCTGCTGGCCGAATGCGGCATTGCAGAGCAGGATTTCGTCTGCAAGCCGGAGGCGAAAACCTGTCTTGGCGAAGAAATGTACCCGGGAGGACCACGCAACCACGACCTGCTCATGCTCGGGAATGACTGCGTTATCGGCATTGAAGCCAAGGTTTCAGAATCTTTTGGCGATAAAATCGACAAGCCACTGAAATGCAAAAAAGGCAACAGGAGCAAGAGGGCGAAACTCCTGATTGACTTCTTGACGCCTGGCAAAACCCAAAACGAGGTAAAAGGAATAGGCTACCAGCTCTTCACGGCGGCCAGAGGCACAATGTGCGCAGCCCTGGAACACGGGATGGATAAATGCATAATGCTCGTCATCACGTTCAAAGGCAATGTGGAAAAAGAAAAGAATTACGATGCAAATTGCGCAAAAAACGCGAAAGACTTTGACGACTTCCTAAAAGCGACAGGAGCGGACGGCAACGGACGGATTGTCAGAGACATCTCCGGCAAAGACATTTCCTGCTGGATAAAGCATATCGACGTGACTGTATAATCCGCCGAAATGAGGATACTGCACATATCAGACACGCACGGACTGCACCGTAAGCCAATCCTGCCAGAGGCCGATGTGCTGGTGCATTCGGGCGACTTCACCTTTGCCGGAGCCGAGAGCGAGGCTTACGACTTCTTGGAAATATGCCAAGAAAAGTGCAGGAAAGCGCGGCAATGTCGCAGAAAAAGCGTATATTTGCGAACGTCCGACAATAGAAAGACGAGCACTGCAACAAATCCCGCACGCCGGGATGACTGCTTAAAATCAATACACGACACACCACGAAACATGAAGATACTGATAGTGGAAGACAACGACGACCTGCGCGAAGTGATAGCACGGTCGCTCGAAAAGGAACGCTACGTGGCCGAGACGGCGGCCAACTACTCCGAGGCGCGTACCAAGGCATTCGTCTACGAGTACGACTGCATACTGCTTGACATCATGCTGCCCGACGGCAACGGGCTCGACCTGCTGCGCGAACTGCACAAGGCGGGGCGGAGGGTAAACGTCATCATACTCTCGGCCAAGGACTCGATAGACGACAAGGTGAACGGGCTGGAACTTGGGGCAGACGACTACCTGCCCAAGCCTTTCCACCTGGCGGAGCTTCACGCCAGGATAAAGAGCGTGCTGCGCAGGCAGATGCGAGGCGGCGAACAGACGGTAAAGGTGGCCAACGTGACGATACACCCCGACACATTCCGCGTTGAAGTGGGCGGCACGCCCGTTGAGCTGAACCGCAAGGAGTACGACATACTGCTCTACCTCGTGAACCGCCGGGGGCGGCTGATAGAGAAACAGACGCTGGCAGAGGCCGTATGGGGCGACGACATCGACCAGGCAGACAACTTCGACTTCATCTACGCACAGATGAAAAACCTGCGCAAGCGGCTCAAGGCGGCAGGCGCCGGCATAGAGATAAAGACCGTCTACGGCTTCGGCTACAAACTCACCGAGACATGAAACTGGTCAACCTGCTCACCCTGCGCCTCTCAGTCATAGGCGCACTGGTGTTCGCCTTCTGGGCAACGCTGTTCTACTTTGCCATCATCGACGAGATAAACGACGAGGTGGACGACTCGCTCGAAGACCACGCCGAGACGGTGATACGCCGCTCGCTGGCCGGCGAGCCGCTGCCCGACGAGCCTGCCACGACCAACAACCAGTACTACCTGCACGAGGTGTCGGCCGAATACGCCGCCAGCCGCTCGCACATACGCTACGAAGACAACGAGGTTTACATCAAGGCCAAGAACGAGTTTGAGCCGGCCCGCACCATATCTTACATATTCAACGACGACCGTGGGAGGTTCTTCGAGGTGGTTGTGTTCACCCCAACCATCGACAAGGCCGACCTGAAGGCCGCCGTGGCCTACTGGCTGGCCGCCCTCTACGCGGCCATGGTGGCCTGCATCGTGGTGGTAAACAGGCGCTCGCTGCGCCGCGGAATGCGCCCGCTGCAAGCCATACTGGCGTGGCTCGACGACTACCGGCTGGGCGAACGCAACAAGGAAATGCCGCAGAATACCAACGTGACGGAGTTCAGGAGGCTGGGCGAGGCCATCTGCCGCACGACGAAACGCAACGAGGCACTCTTCGAGGAGCAGAAGCGCTTCACGGCCAACGCCTCGCACGAGCTGCAGACCCCGCTTGCCGTGATACAGAGCCGGCTGGAGATGCTGCTCGACGACGGCCAGCTGACGGAACAGCAGATGGGCGAAGTGGTGAAGGCGCTGCACACGCTGAAAGCCCTCTCGCGCACCAACCGCTCGCTGCTGCTGCTCAGCAAGATAGCGGGCGGGCAATTCACGTCGACCGAAGCAATAAGCATGGCCGGAACGGTGGACCGGCTGCTGCCCGACATGGAAATGATATACGCCCACAAAGGCATCGCGGTGGAAAGGCGCACCCACGGCGACCTCGTGCTCAACATGGACGAATCGCTCGCCACGACACTCGCCACAAACCTGCTGAAGAACGCCTTTACCCATGCAAACCGAGGCGGCCGCATCACCATAAGCATCTCCCCGGCATCCATGGCCATCGCCAACACCGGCCAGGACACGCCACTCGACGGCCAACGCATCTTCGAGCGATTCTACCACACGCCCGGCAACGCCTCGTCGACCGGCCTCGGCCTATCGATAGTACAAGCCATTTGCCGCCTCTACGGCATAGGCGTCGCCTACCGCTTCGAGCGAGGGATGCACGTGTTCGAGGTGAAGCCATAGTTTAAAGAACGTTAAACGCAAGGTTAAGCCCTTTCTTTTCAGAATCTTTTCAGATTGGTTTGCCACCTTTGCAACAGGAAAAGCGAAAAGCTTTGGCCACAGAATAAACAGTATTAACAATAAAAGCAAAGGAGACCAAGTTATGAAAAAGTTCATCAAAAAAGCCATCATGGCAATTGTTTGCCTCGTAGCGTTCCAGACACAGGCCATGGCCGACACCGACAGGCCCATCACAGTGAACCAGCTCCCGGCAACGGCGCAGCAAGTCATCAGGTCGCACTTCAGCGGAATGAAGGTGGCCTTGGCAAAGATGGAGACCGGATTCCTGGAGAAAAGCTACGACGTGATCTTCACCACCGGCGAGAAGATAGAGTTCGACCGCGACGGAAACTGGACTGAAATTGAGTGCAAGCGCACGGCCGTTCCCGCAAAGCTCATCCCGGCTCAAATCGCGAACTACGTGAACACCAACTACCCGGGCAACTCCATCCTAAAGATTGAGAAAGACCGCAGCGAGTACGGAATCAACCTTTCCAACGGCGTTGAAATCACATTCAACAAGGAATTCATGGTGATCGACATCGACTGAAAGCCGGCTCCGGGCCTCAACCCCAAGCCATACCCCCTGACAAAAGGCCCGGAACGGGCGACACCGCCAACAGGCAGGCTGGAACTTCGGTTTCGGCCTGCCTCATTCTTTTTACGTAACGCGAACAACTAAATTATGTTAAGCCTCTGCCTGCCATTGCGTTCTCTCGGCTATATTTGTTACTTTTGCATATATTTAAGTAGCTAACATAACCATAACATAAACCCAAACAGCACATGAAACCAACATTGTTACTTCTGGCCGCCGGCATGGGCAGCCGCTACGGAGGTCTGAAACAGCTCGACGGGCTCGGCCCCAACGGCGAGACCATCATGGACTACTCCATCTACGATGCCATAAAGGCCGGCTTCGGCAAGATTGTGTTCGTAATCCGCAAGGACTTCGAGCAGGAGTTCCGCGACAAGGTGCTCTCTAAATACGAAGGCCACGTGCCGGCAGAGCTTTGCTTCCAGAGCCTCGACGCGCTGCCCGAGGGCTTCAGCTGCCCCGAGGGCCGCGTGAAGCCGTGGGGCACAAACCACGCCGTGCTCATGGCCAAGGACGTCATCAACGAGCCGTTCTGCGTGATAAACTGCGACGACTTCTACAACCGCGACGCATACATGGTGATGGGGAAGTTCCTCTCCGAACTGCCCGAAGGCAGCAAGAACGCCTACGCCATGGTGGGATTCCGCGTTGGCAACACCCTGTCGGAGAACGGCACGGTGGCACGCGGCATCTGCTCCACCGACGAGAGCGGCAACCTGACCACCGTTGTGGAGCGCACGGAGATAATGCGCGTTGACGGCCCCGTGTGCTACAAGGACGAAGAGGGCAACTGGGTGGCCGTTGACGACAACACGCCCGTGTCGATGAATATGTGGGGCTTCACCCCCGACTACTTCGAGCACAGCGAGGCTTACTTCAAGGAGTTCCTCTCCGACCCGAAGAACATGGAGAACCCCAAGGCGGAGTTCTTCATCCCGCTGATGGTCAACAAGCTCATCGGCGAACAGACTGCCACGGTGAGGGTGCTCGACACGACGAGCAAGTGGTTCGGCGTGACGTATTCTGCCGACCGCCAGAGCGTCGTTGACAAAATCAAGAGCCTCGTAGACGCCGGCGTCTACCCCGCCAAGCTGTTCTAACGCCTACGAGCAAAAGCCTTCAGTCCCGGCTGTTGGCATCGCCTTTGTGATGCCGCAGCCGGGATTTGCGTTGGCCGGGGCCACCCGCATACCGGCACGGCAGGCTGCACCCGCCTGCAAAGGCAGACCTCACAGCAACCTCCCGCCCGCTTCACATTATATTAATAAAGACTTTCGCTACTAACTTTGCAAGCGTTATGCTCAACGACATTCTGTCGCCTGCCGATGCCGACAGGCTGCTCTCTCTAATTGACGGAGCAAAAAACATTGTGGCGTGCTGCCACGTCAACCCCGACGGCGATGCCATAGGCGCATGCCTCGGCTGGGCCGACTACCTGCGCACGCACGGGAAAGAGCCGCAGATAATCGTTCCCGACCAATACCCCGACTTCCTGCAATGGATGCCCGGCTCCGAAAAGATTGTGCGCTACGACAAGCACAAAGACGAGGCCGACGCCATGCTGGCGCAGGCCGACCTGCTTTTCTGCCTCGACTTCAACCAGATAGCCCGCACCGATGCCATGGCCCCGGCCATCGAGGCATCGGCGGCGGCGCGCGTGCTCTTCGACCACCACCTCTCGCCCGACATACCCAGCTGCGCCGTCACGGTGTCCGACACGTCGGCCTGCTCCACCTGCGAGATTGTGTTCCGCATCGTGTGGCAGCTCGGCGGCTTCGGCTCCATGGGCCGCGGCTTCGCCGCCCCGGTATACTGCGGCATGATGACCGACACGGGCGGCTTCACCTACAACAGCACCCGCCCCGAGGTCTACTTCATAATAAGCCAGCTGCTCACCAAGGGCATAGACAAAGACAAGATATACCGCAACGTCTACAACAACTACAGCGAAAACCGCATGAGGCTCGTGGGCTACGTGCTCCACCGCAAGCTGGTGGTAGACGCCGAGCGGCATGCCTCTTACTTCACGCTCACCAAGCGCGACCTGCACGACTTCCACTTCATAAAGGGCGACGCCGAGGGCCTTGTCAACATGCCGCTGCAAATCAAGGGCATGAAGCTGTCCATCTCGCTGCGCGAAGACACCTACAAGGACAACCTCATCTGGGTGAGCCTGCGGTCGGTGGACGACTTCCCGTGCAACAAGATGGCCGAGATGTTCTTTGGCGGCGGCGGCCACCTGAACGCCTCCGGAGGCCGCCTGCATTGCAGCATGGCCGAGGCCGTCAGGGTGACCAAGCGCGCCATCCGCCACTTTGAAAGCGCGTTAAAGTAGCCTAATAGCGCACTATATTGCACGGAATTTATTAACTTTGCCCCGATTTACCCAGGGCGGCCCGGCCCTTGCGCCCCACCGGGCGGATGCGGCCCGCGCCGGGCAGACTCTCAAACCCACCAAAGAATGACGAAAAAGACAACCCGCCTGCTCCTCGCAGCACTCGCCGTGGTGGCCTTCGCCTCGTGCGACGACTACGAGACCTACGGCGACAAGAAAGAGAAGGAACAAGACGCCATAGAGGCTTACATCTCGGCAAACGGCATAAACGTGATCGGCGAAAGCCAGTTCCACAGCCAGGGCGACTCCACCAGCGTGGAGAAGAACGAGTACGTCTACCTCGACAACAGCGGCGTGTATATGCAAATAGTGCGCCGGGGCTGCGGCTCGCAGATAGAAGAAGACAAGCAGGTGAACGTGCTCTGCCGCTACTACGAGTACAACATTCTCGACAACGCCATGCAGACGCGCAACGACTACAACAACCGCACGTTCGACAAGATGTCGGTGGTGCGCCAGGGAGCCACCTACTCGGCCACGTTCGCCAGCGGGGTGATGTTCTCCACCTACGGCTCGTCGGTGCCTTCGGGCTGGCTCGTGCCGTTTCCCTACATAAAGATAGGGCGGCAGGACACGCCCGGCGAGGAGATTGCGCGGGTGAAGCTCATCGTCCCCCACTCGCAAGGGCAGACCTACGCCTCGCAGAACGTCTATCCGTGCTTCTACGACATTACCTACCAACGAGAAAGATAGCATAAAGAAATGACACTCATCAAATCAATATCGGGCATCCGCGGCACCATCGGCGGACGCCCGGGCGACACGCTCAACCCACTCGACATAGTTAAGTTCGCAACGGCATACGCCACGCTCATCCGCCGACGCACCGCCGGCAAAGGGCGTGGCACTATTGTTGTGGGCCGCGACGGCCGCATCTCGGGCGACATGGTGCGCCAAGTGGTGTGCGGGGCGCTGCTCGGCTGCGGATTCGACGTGACAGACATAGGCCTGGCCTCCACCCCCACCACGGAGCTGGCCGTGCGCATGAGCGGCGCCGACGGCGGCATAATAATCACCGCCAGCCACAACCCAAGGCAGTGGAACGCCCTGAAGCTGCTCAACGCCGAGGGCGAGTTCCTCGACAAGGCCGAGGGAGCCGAGGTGCTCGCCATCGCCGAGGCCGAAGACTTCGACTACGCCGGGGTGGACGGCCTTGGCCGCTACCGCACCGACGACAGCTTCCAGACACGCCACGTAGAGGCCGTCATGGCACTGCCGCTGGTCGATGCCGAAGCCGTGCGCAAGGCCGGGTTCCGCGTGTGCGTCGACGCAATCAACAGCGTTGGCGGACTCATCCTGCCCGAACTGCTCGACCGGCTCGGCGTGCGCTACACCATGCTCAACGGCGAGCCGACAGGCGACTTCGCCCACAACCCCGAGCCGTTAGAGAAGAACCTCGGCGGCATCATGGCCGAGGTGGGCAGCGGTGGCTACGACCTGGGCATAGTCGTTGACCCCGACGTAGACCGCCTCGCCTTCATCTGCGAAGACGGGCGGATGTTCGGCGAGGAATACACGCTCGTCAGCGTGGCCGACTATGTGCTCGGCCGCACTCCGGGCAACACCGTGAGCAACCTAAGCTCCACCCGCGCACTGCGCGACGTGACCACGGCCCACGGCGGCCAATACGCCGCCGCTGCCGTGGGCGAGGTGAACGTGGTGGCCAAGATGAAGGAGACCGGCGCCGTGATTGGCGGCGAGGGCAACGGCGGGGTAATCTACCCTGAGTGCCACTACGGCCGCGACGCCCTCGTGGGCATAGCCCTCTTCCTCTCGTCGCTGGCGCAAAAGGGCTGCAAGGCCAGCCAGCTGCGCGCCTCGCTGCCCAACTACTTCATGGCAAAAAACCGCATAGACCTCACGCCAGGCACCGACATCGACGCCATACTCTCGCGCGTCAAGCAGATTTACAAGGACGAGAAGGTGGACGACACCGACGGCGTTAAGATAGACTTCGCCGACAAGTGGGTACACCTGCGCAAGTCAAACACCGAGCCAATCATACGCATCTACAGCGAGGCGCAGTCGCCCGAAGAGGCCGAAGCCATCGCAAAGCAGGTGACGGAAGCGGCGATGGAAATTAAAAGTTAAGAACTTAATAATTAAAAGAATATGCTTCTAAAGGCGGGAAGGGGAGCGGCAAACGCCTTAAAAGGATTTGCCCGCCCCCTTCGCCTATCCCCAGGAAGTGGATTGGAATGCAGAGCCTATATTGCCTGCGCAGCAAGTGCTGCAAACGGAAGCACCGCCTGCACACCCTTTATCAATTCTTCATCCTCCTTCCTCCTGCAAAGCATTTGTCTGAACTCCCGTATCCCGTCTCCTGTCTCCTGAAACAACATTCGTCTGCACTCCCTTCTCCTTTTTCCTTACTCCTGCCCCATGCTCCTACTCATCATCAACGGCAGCCCTAAGCGTGGCGGAAACATTGCCACGATGCTCAACGCAATGCGCGACGAGGCCACAAGGCGCGGCGCGGAAGTGGCGTGGACAGACGTGGCCGACCTGCACGTAGAGCCGTGCCGTGGCTGCATGGCGTGCCGCACGGCAGGCAAATGCACGTTGCCCTACGACGACGCACAGCGCACCATCGACCTGCTTCGCCGTGCCGACGCACTGATAGTGGGAGCGCCATGCTATTGGGGCAACATCCCCGGACAGCTCAAAGTGCTCTTCGACCGCATGGTCTACGGCATGATGGGCGAAAGCCGCAGGGGCCTTCCACGCCCGCTACACAAGGGCAAGCGGGCCATCATCGTCACGACCTGCACCACCCCATGGCCGTTCAACGTGCTCTTCGGCCAGTCGGCGGGGGCGGTACGCGCACTGCGCGAAATCCTCCGCTACAGCGGCTTCCGCATCGTAGGCACGGTGCAGCGCGGCGGAACGAAAGCCCGCCCCACCCTCTCCGCCCGCGAACTGAAACGCTGCGCAAGCCTGGTTGGCCGCCTTTGAGACGGACGGAACGAACGCGTTAACGTCTTTTAAAAGCGTTAATCCAGGCTCGCTCAAGCCTCCACAATTCCGCATCTCACGGAAAACAGACGGGTTTTCCGCAAATATGGCGAAATTGGCCGTATCGTGCAACAGCTTGGCTTAAAACGGATTACAAGCAAACCTATGCAAATTTTGCATTAACGAGTTCCTTTTTTTAACCGAAAAGCACCTGAAAAACATCGTTTTCCGGCAAAAATGGGTTTGCGGCCAAGGCCGTTTTGGTTTCCGAAACGCCCCGTTTCGCATTCTAAAACGTGCCGTTTCGCAATCCCAAACGGCACGTCTTAGGAAATCGCCCCTACCTTTTCGCAAAAAATCAAGCCACAAATCATTTTCCATTTCCTATTTCATCGGTTTTTGAAATGTTAAAATCAGGAGACAGGAAATAGGAGACAGGAGTGCAGACAATAGCGTTGCAGGAGACAGGAGACGGAAGACAGGAGTGCGGACGAATGTTTTTCGGGAGGAAGGAGAGAGGAGAAGGGAGTGCGGTCAATAGCTTTGCAGGAGAAGGGAGGATGAAGGAAGGAGGCGGACGTTGCTTCTGCGTGCAACGCTTGCTGCGCCGGCAATCCCGGCTCTGAATCCCAACCCACTTCCGGGGGATATGCGGGAGGGGCGGGCGAATCCTTTAGAAGGCGTTTGCCGCTCCCCTTCCCGCCTTTAGAAGCATATTCTTTTAATTTTTAATTCTTAACTTTTAATTATTAAGTTCTTAACTTTTAATTTCCGTGCCGCCCCTTAAAAATTCATACACAAGCTAAATTAACCCACATAAAACGTTGTAATACAGAAAAATTCAGTAACTTTGCAGTGTCGTGTGCATCATGCGCACACCGTGGCCGTGCGGCAGACGCACCGCACGGCAAGCACCACCGAATTGCAAAGTCATTAAACGAACAAATATATCATTATGGCAAAAGCACCTGAATTCAAGTATGCCCCGATGTTCCAACTGGGCAAAGACGAAACAGAATATTACCTCCTCACCAAAGACGGAGTGTCTATGGGCGAGTTTGAGGGCAAGCCCATCCTGAAGGTGTCGCCCGAAGCGCTCACCATGCTGTCCAACGCGGCCTTCCGCGACGTCAACTTCCTGCTGCGCCGCTCGCACAACGAGCAGGTGGCCAAGATACTCTCCGACCCCGAGGCCAGCGACAACGACAAGTATGTGGCGCTCACCTTCCTGCGCAACGCCGAGGTGGCCTGCAAGGGCAAGCTGCCCTTCTGCCAGGACACCGGCACCGCCATCATCCACGGCGAGAAGGGCCAGCAGGTATGGACGGGCTTCTCCGACGAGGAAGCACTGTCGCTCGGAGTCTACAAGACATACACCGAGGAGAACCTGCGCTACTCGCAGAACGCCCCGCTGTCAATGTACGAGGAGGTGAACACGCGCTGCAACCTGCCCGCCCAGATTGACATCGAGGCAACGGAGGGCTGCGAGTACCGCTTCCTCTGCGTGGTGAAGGGCGGCGGCTCGGCCAACAAGACATACTTCTACCAGGAGACCAAGGCCAGGATCCAGAATCCCGGCACGCTCGTTCCGTTCCTCGTAGAGAAGATGAAGACGCTCGGCACGGCCGCCTGCCCGCCTTACCACATCGCCTTCGTGATAGGCGGCACGTCGGCAGAGAAGAACCTGCTCACGGTGAAGCTGGCCTCCACGCACTACTACGACAGCCTGCCCACCACGGGCGACGAGACGGGCCGCGCCTTCCGCGACGTTGAGCTGGAGAGGCAGCTGCTCGACGAAGCACACAGAATCGGCCTCGGCGCACAGTTCGGCGGCAAGTACTTCGCCCACGACATCCGCGTCATCCGCCTGCCGCGCCACGGCGCGAGCTGCCCCATCGGCCTGGGCGTGAGCTGCTCGGCCGACCGCAACATCAAGGCAAAAATCGACAAGGACGGCGTGTGGATAGAGAAGCTTGACGACAACCCCGGCTCGCTCATACCCGAAGAGCTGCGCAATGCAGGCGAGGGCGACGCCGTGCGCATAGACCTCAACCAGCCCATGGCCGACATTTGCAAGATTCTCTCGCAATACCCAGTGGCCACCCGCGTGAGCCTCAACGGCACCATCATAGTGGCGCGCGACATCGCCCACGCCAAGCTAAAGGCACGCCTCGACGCAGGCGAAGACCTGCCGCAGTACTTCAAGGACCACCCCGTGCTCTACGCCGGCCCGGCCAAGACCCCGGAGGGAATGCCCTGCGGCTCGATGGGCCCGACCACGGCCAACCGCATGGACCCCTACGTCGACGAGTTCCAAGACCACGGCGGCTCGATGGTGATGATAGCCAAGGGCAACCGCACGCAGGTGGTGACCGACGCCTGCAAGAAGCACGGCGGCTTCTACCTCGGAAGCATCGGCGGCCCGGCTGCGGTGCTCTCCATGAACAGCATAAAGAGCATCGAGTGCGTGGAATACCCGGAACTCGGAATGGAGGCCATCTGGAAGATAAACGTCGTGGACTTCCCGGCGTTCATATTAGTTGACGACAAGGGCAACGACTTCTTCAAACAGTTGAAACCCTGGTCACCCTCGTGCGGCAAGTAAAGCCGTGCGGCAGTCCTCGCCCGGACCTGCGGGCGGGGGCTTTCGTTTTTCAATACAGTCACATAATGGCAAAACACTTCTGCACCATCCTTTTAGTGCTCCAGGCCTGGCAGATGCGGCTCCTTGCCGTGCCGGCCAAGCCAGTGCCAACCACCGTCACGCAGTCTGACGGCACAACCCTCACTGTGCGCCTCTGCGGCGACGAGTACGCCCACTGGTACGAAACTTCCGACGGCATCCCCCTCGTGGAAAACGATGGCGGCGACTATTGCTACGCAGTAGCCACCTCCGCCGGGCTCGCCTCGTCGGGAGTGGTGGCACACGAGAAGTCGCAGCGCACGGCCACAGAGCTGCGCCACGCCACCGCTGCGCGGCGAGCCATGCCTAAGGCCGGCTCTACCCGACGCCACGAGGCAAGCCGGCGCAGGGCAGCCAGGCGCACTGCGGCAAGCCGCAACGCATACGTGGGCCAGCGGCGCGGACTGGTGATAATGGCCGAGTTCCCCGACCGCAAATTCCTCTCCGACGACTCGCACAGCCAGTGGAACGACATTCTCAACGAGAACGGATATTCGGAAAACGGCGCGATGGGCTGCGTGAGCGACTACTTCCGCGACCAGAGCGCCGGGCTGTTCAACATACAGTTCGACCTCGTCGGCCCCGTCACCGTGGCGCACGAGCGCAGCTACTATGGCGAGAACGACCCTTCGTGGGCCAACATGGACAAGCGCGTCGACGAGCTTGTGGCAGAAGCCTGCCAGGCAGTGGCCGGGAGCGTCAACTTCGAGGACTACGACTGGAACGGCGACGGCTACGTTGACATGGTGTACATCCTCTACGCCGGCGGTGGCGAGCACGTGCAGGGCAACAGCAGCGCGCTCATCTGGCCGCACGAGTACTACGTCTCGGCCTACGGCAACTGGCCAAACGGCTACGAGATAGGCGGCGTCTCCGTCGATATGTATGCCTGCAGCAGCGAGCTTGGCTGGCAAGACAACGACCCGCTGGGCCGCCTTAGCGGCCTTGGCACGTTCTGCCACGAGTTCTCCCACTGCCTCGGGCTGCCCGACCTCTACACATACTCCGGCCTGGATATGCTCAGCAATTGGGACCTAATGTCCAACGGGAGCTACAACAACGACAGCTGGTGCCCAGCAGGCTACTCCGCCTACGAGAAGATGGCCTGCGGATGGGCAGACCCCGTGGTGCTCGACGCCGACACGGCCATACACGGCCTGCAGCCGATGGGCAACGGCGGCGTGGCATATATAGTGCGCAACGACGCTGCCGACGAGGCAGCCGACGAATACTACCTGCTCGAAAACCGCCAGCAAGCGGGCTGGGACACCTACGTGCCGGGCAGCGGGCTTACCATCACACACATCGACTACGACGAGGAAACCTGGTGGTACAACACCGTCAACGACGACCCCAACCACCCCGGCGTGGCCATAATTCCCGCCAGCGGCATATATACGCCGGACGCAAACGTGGCATACCCATACGCCGGCAACGACTCGCTGACGGACAACTCCACGCCAGCCGCCATTGTCTACAACGCAAACAAGGCCGGCACATACTATATGGGCAAGCCCATAACAGGCATCCGCCACGACGAGGCCAACGGGACCGTATCGTTCAACTTCGCCAACCACAACGCCGGGCAGTCAACGTCGGGCATAGCAGCGCCAAAGCCCGACCCGGCGACAGGCCATTCTGCCGCCACCGTATACGACCTGCAAGGGCGCAAGATTGGCCGCACCGACGCAGAAGGCAGGCTGGACGCTAACGTCCCTGCTGGCATTTACATAATCAAGGAAGACAACGGTAAAACACAAAAAATAACGAACAGATAGCCCTCACCGCCCGCAATGCCACGGCAAGGCGGGCGCGGCAACAAAAGAGGAACAAACATTCACCAAACCATAAATGGAAGAAATTCTAATCATCATCTGCCTGATTCTGCTCAACGGCGTGTTCTCAATGTCAGAAATCGCGCTCATTTCGGCACGGAAGTCGAGCCTGCAGGCCGACGCCGACAACGGGCTGCGCTCCGCCAGATACGCCCTCAAGCTCGCGAAGGAGCCGGACCGCTTCCTCTCGACCGTGCAAATCGGCATCACACTCATCGGAATACTCACCGGTATCTACTCCGGCAACAAGGTGGCCGAGCTGTTTTCGGCATGGCTTGCAGGCATGGGGCTGGCCACACACTACGCCTCGATGCTCTCGCAGACAATCATCGTGGTCGTCGTCACCTACCTAACGCTCATCCTCGGCGAGCTGGTGCCTAAGCGCATCGGCCTGACCGTGGCCGAAAAGGCAGCCAAGGGCGTGGCAATGCCCATGTACGCGCTGTCCACGATAGCCTACCCCTTCGTGTGGTTCCTGTCTAAGAGCACTTCCTTAATATTCAACCTGACCGGGCTGAAGGACAAAGAGAGCAAGGTGACGGAGGAAGAAATAAAGTCGATAATACGCGAAGGGGCCGAAGACGGCGAGGTGCAGCCGGTCGAACAAGACATCATGCGCCGCGTGTTCCTCGTGGGCGACCTCGAGGTGGACGCCATAATGACGCACCGCAGCGAACTTACCTGGCTCGACTGCAACATGACGGCGGAACAGGTGAAGGACATAATCAAGGAGAATATGTACGCCGTCTACCCCGTGGCGGAAGGCGACCTCGACCACGTAAAGGGCGTGGTCACCATCAAAGACCTATTCCTCGCGCTTGGCGAAAAGGACTTCGACCTCCACAAGATAATGCAGGAGCCTACTTACTTCTACGAGAACACCGACGTCTACAAAGTGCTCGAAAACATGAAGTCGTCGCACATCAGCACCGGGCTGGTGTGCGACGAGTATGGCTCGTGCATCGGAATCATCACCCTGAAGGACATCCTCGAGAGCATCGTCGGCACAGTTCCCGAACCGGTAGAGGAGGAACCATACATCATCCCGCGCAAGGAAGGCGAGGAATGGTTCGTAGACGGGCAATGCCCCATGTACGACTTCCTTAGCTACTTCGGCAAGGAAGACCTGCTCGACGACGAAGACTACAACACCGTGGGCGGGCTGTGCCTCTACAAGCTCGACCACGTGCCGGGCTGCGGCGAGACGTTTGTGTGGGAAAACTTCAAGTTCGAGGTAATCGACATGGACGGGGCGCGCATCGACAAGCTGCTCGTCTCGCGCGAGAAAGAGGAAGAAAAGCCCGCCGAGGAGTGACCGTCAGCCCCTCGCAGCGGCCACCGACGCAATAGCCTTGGCCGCCACGAAGCCCATAGTCCACGCGGCCTGGAGGTTGAATCCGCCCGTAATGCCATCCACATCGGTGGCCTCGCCCGCAAAATACAGGCCGGGGCAACGCTTGCTTTCGAGCGTGTTTGGCGACAGCGAGGCCAGCTCCACGCCGCCGCAAGTGACAAACTCCTCCTTGAACCGGCACTTGCCGCCAACCGCGTAAGTGTCGTTGGTAAGCACAGACACTATCTTATTCAAGCCCTTGCGCCCCAACTCGCCCCACCGGCGGTCGGGGCGCAAGCCGCTTTTTGCCAGGATATGCCGCCAGAGCCTGCCGTTCAGCACCTCAGGATAGGCCGATGCGAGCTGCTTCTTGGCGTTGGCCGAAACCAAGCTGTCCACAAGCGCGACGGTTTCCTGCACGCCCACGCCCCCCATCCAGTCGACGGCGAGCGGCGTTTCATAACCCGCCGCGTGCAAGTGGCGGGCGGCGTATGCCGAAAGCTTAAGCACTGCGGGGCCGCTCACGCCCCAATGGGTGACAAGGAGCGGCCCTCCGGCCTTGAACTTCGTGCCGGGAATGCCCACAGCGACATCCTCAACAACCGTTCCCGCAAGCTCCGTTATGCCATCGCCGGGCAGGCAGAGGCTGAAGAGCGACGGCACCGTGTCGGCAACATCGACGCTGCCTGGCGGCAGCATGGCCCTAAGCGCGGCCGCATTGCAGCCTCCCGTGGCCACCAAAACCACGTCGGCACGCAGGCCGAAGCCCCTCGCCGGCGAAATAAACGCCAAACGCGCCACCTTCGCCACCATCTGTACGCTCAATCCGAGCCACGCGGTGACCCGTGAGCAAGCGTATGCCGTGCCGGTCGACAAGCCGCAGGAGCGTTCCAACAATCTCCATCGCATCCTGCGAGGCGGGAAACACGCAATGGTCAGGCTGCACAGTAAGCCTCACCCCTTCGGCCTCAAACCACGCCATGGCGTCTTCGTGGCCGAAGACGTGGAAGAGCCGCTTCATCAGCCGCTCGCCGCGAGGGTAAGCCTCGGCCAGGCTCCTGATGCCCTCAAACGTGTTCGTGAGGTTGCAACGCCCGCCCCCGGTCACCGACACCTTGGCCAAAGGCTTGCGCCCGGCCTCGAATATAGAGACCTCTGCCTGCGGACAGAACCTCTTTATGGCTATGGCGGCGAAGCAGCCTGCCGCCCCCGCCCCTATTATTGCGCACCGCATCTTCATCGTCAAATTATTGTTTCGCATTGCAAACATACTAAAAAATCCTCACGGGCGAAAGCCTTCCACGCAAAAAAAGCCGCCGCACAGGCACCTTTCAGTGCGCCGTGCAGCGGCTTTCCATTTATCCGAGCCACTTGGAAGCGTGGACTTTCGCGGCCCACGAGCCACAATTTAGTTCCTGAACTGCAAGCCCGCACCGTTTGCGTCGATGACAATCGGCTTGTCGCGGTCCACCTCCTCGGCCAGTATTTTCTTCGACATATCGTTGAGCACGTAGCGTTGTATGGCGCGTTTCACGGGCCGTGCGCCAAACTCCGGGTCGAAGCCGGCGTCGGCCAGCCAGTTGATGGCAGCGTCGGTGGTGCGGAGCTTGAAGCCCTGCGGCTCGAGCATACGCGCCACGGCATCCATCTGCAGGCGCACCACATCGGCAATCTCGGCCTTGGTGAGCGGCTGGAACATGATGATTTCGTCTATCCGGTTGAGGAACTCAGGGCGGATGGTCTTCTTCAGCATCTCCATCACCTGCGCCTTCGTCTCTTCCACCACGGCGTTGCGGTTCGAAGCGTTGATGTTTTCAAACTGCTGCTGTATGTACTGGCTGCCGAGGTTAGACGTCATGATGATGATTGTGTTCTTGAAGTTCACCGTGCGGCCCTTGTTGTCGGTGAGCCGCCCGTCGTCGAGCACCTGCAAGAGGATGTTGAACACGTCGGGGTGAGCCTTCTCAATCTCGTCGAACAGCACCACGGAGTAGGGCTTGCGGCGCACCGCCTCGGTGAGCTGGCCGCCCTCGTCGTAGCCTACATATCCCGGAGGTGCGCCGATGAGGCGCGTCACGCTGAACTTCTCCTGGTACTCGCTCATGTCGATTCGGGTCATCATCGAGTCGTCGTTGAAGAGGTATTCTGCCAGGGCCTTGGCCAGTTCGGTCTTGCCCACGCCCGTGGTGCCGAGGAAGATGAACGAGGCTATCGGCCTCTTGGGATCCTGAAGCCCGGCGCGGCTGCGGCGCACGGCATCGCTCACGGCGGCTATTGCCTCGTCTTGTCCGATTACGCGCTTGTGGAGTTCCTCCTCGAGGTGGAGCAGTTTCTCGCGCTCGCTCTGCATCATGCGCGTCACGGGTATGCCCGTCCAGCGGCTCACCACCTCGGCAATGTCGTCGGCGGTCACCTCCTCGCGCACCATGGCGTCGCCGCCCTGCGTGCTGCGCAGCTGCGCCTGTATCTTGGCGATGTCGTCTTCGAGCACCTTCAGCCGCCCGTAGCGTATCTCGGCCACGCGCCCGTAGTTGCCCTCGCGCTCGGCCCGCTCGGCCTCCAGGCGCAGGTTCTCCATCTGCTGCTTGTCCTCCTGTATCTTGTTCACGAGCGCACGCTCACCCTCCCACTTCGCGCGGAACTGCTTTTCCTGGTCGCGCAGTTCGGCAATGTCCTTGTCGAGCTGCTCTATCTTGGGCTTGTCGTTCTCGCGCTTGATGGCCTCGCGCTCTATCTCGAGCTGCTTGAGGCGGCGCGTTATCTCGTCAAGCTCCTCCGGCACGGAGTCGCGCTCCATGCGCAGCTTGGCGGCGGCCTCGTCCATCAGGTCGATTGCCTTGTCGGGGAGGAAGCGGTCGGAGATGTATCTCTCGGAGAGCTTCACTGCGGCTATGCAGGCATCGTCCTGTATCCTCACCTTGTGGTGGTTCTCGTAGCGTTCCTTCAGCCCGCGCAGTATGCTGATTGCGCTCAGCTCGTCAGGCTCGTCGACCATCACGGTCTGGAAGCGCCGCTCCAGGGCCTTGTCCTTCTCGAAGTACTTCTGGTACTCGTTGAGCGTGGTGGCGCCTATGCTGCGCAGCTCGCCGCGGGCCAGAGCGGGCTTAAGTATGTTGGCCGCGTCCATGGCTCCCTCGCCGCCCCCGGCCCCGACGAGGGTGTGAATCTCGTCGATGAAGAGGATTATGCGCCCCTCGCTCTTCGTCACCTCGTTGACGACGCTCTTAAGCCGCTCCTCAAACTCGCCCTTGTACTTAGCCCCGGCGAGCAGAGCGCCCATGTCGAGCGAGTAGATTTGCTTATCCTTAAGGTTTTCCGGCACGTCGCCGCGCACTATCCTCTGCGCCAGGCCCTCCACGATTGCCGTCTTGCCTGTGCCAGGCTCGCCTATCAGTATCGGGTTGTTCTTGGTGCGGCGCGAGAGTATCTGCAGCACGCGGCGTATCTCCTCGTCGCGCCCTATCACGGGGTCGAGCTTGCCCTGGCGGGCCTCCTCGACAAGGTTCTTGGCATACTTCGACAGGCTCTGGTAGTTGTCGTCGGCCGACTGCGACTTGACGCTCTGCCCCTGGCGCAGCTCGGCGATGGCGGCCCGCATCTCCTTGTCGGTGCATCCGGCATCCTTAAGTATGCGCCCGGCGGTAGAGTCGACGGCAAGCAGCGCAAGGAGCAGCGGCTCCACGCTCACGAACTCGTCGCCCATCTTGGCCGACAGGTCAACGGCTTGCTGCAACACGAGGTTCGACCCGCCGCTAAGGTAGGGCTGGCCGCCCTGCACGCGCGGCAGGTGGGCAATCTCCTGGTCGGCCAGCATGGCTATCTGGGCTGCGTTCACGCCCATCTTCTGGAAGATGAAGCCGGCCACGTCCTTTGCCTTCGACAGCACGCCCTTCAGCAGGTGTACAGGCTCCACGGCCTGTTGCCCGCCGGAGACGGCTGCGTTGACGGCCTCTTGGACGGCCTCTTGGGCTTTGATGGTGAATTTGTCTAATGTCATTGCTTTTCTCCTTTCTTTTTGTTACGGTGTACAAGCTATACGCCTTCGGAGAGTCAAACAATATGCCCGAAGCGGGCGGTGTGACATTTTGGCAGAAAAAACGCCTTCCGATTCGCATCGGAAAGCGCCTTGTCGCATAATAGCTGTCTGTTGATTAACCTTTCACATACACTAAGAAAAGTATCAAGTAACAATGAAGTAGGGACGATCGGGCTCGAACCGATGACCTCCGCAATGTGACTGCGGCGCTCTAAACCAACTGGGCTACGCCCCTCTGCTTTTGTTTTTGCGGTGCAAAGATAGCCATTTTATGGCAACCGTGCAAGGAAAACGGCAACTTTTTTCGCCCCGGCGCGAAACTTCCCCCAAAAAGGTGCGGGGCAGGACGCACAGTGCGGCTACTTCATCTTGTCGAAGCCCTCGCCGAACACGCCGTGGCAGAACGTCTGCGACACGAGGGCGTGGGGGTCGATGGCCTTGACGTGGGCCATAAGCCCCTGCGCCTCGTAGCGGCGGCACATCACGATAAGGATGTCCACCTCTTTCTTTGAATACCACCCCTTGCCCTCCACGAGGGTAACGCCGCGGTTGATGCTCGTGTTCACCATGTCGGCTATGCGCCCGTACTCCTTCGAGATGATGATGAACTGCACGGTCTGCCGCGTGCCGTTTATCACATAGTCGCACACGAAGCTGGCCGCAAGCGTGAAGGCGATGCCGTAGACGATGGTCTCCATGCTGTGGAAGAGCAGGTAAGAGGAGCTGATGATGGTGATGTCGATGAACTGCATGGCGCGGCCGAAGCTCATGCTGAAGCGCTTGTTGAGCAGGGCTATTATGATGTCGGTGCCGCCCGTAGAGCCGTTGTGGGAGAAGACGAGGCCAAGCCCCGCGCCGCCCAGCGCGCCGCCTATGAGCACGTGCATGAACTTGTCCTCGCCCGCCGTGATCATGGGGAACTGCTGGAACACGGGCTGCAGGGCGCCTATGAGCGCCGAAAGCATGGTCACGCCAATGATGGTGCGCACGATGAACTGGCGCGAAAGCGCCTTCATGGCCACTATGAGCAGCGTGACGTTGAGCACCCAGATGGATATGCCAGGCAGCAGGCCGAAGGCATAGTAGAGCAGGGCCGATATGCCGGCCACGCCGCCCATCACCACTTCCTCGGGCAAGACGAAGGCCGTGTAGCCGAAAGAATAGAGCAACGTGCCGAGGAACAGGAAGAAAAAGTCTTTATAGAACTGCTTCTTCTTGCGCAGCATTATCGCGTTTGAGATTTTATTCATGTTTAATGCACTCTTTACTTTACTGCTGCAAAGTTATCCTTTTTTTTCATACGGACAAAGGAAAAGCGCGGAAAAACAGCAGCCGGCCGCGCCGGGCGGAACCCGCCACTGGCTCTGCGCCCCAACGCCCGCACGCAATATGAAATATGTGCAGGCGGCAGAGCCATGCGGCGCGAAGGCACGGCGGGCAGTGCTGCCGCCCCGGCAACAGCCGCCGCCACAAGCTGCTATCGGCCAATGGCCCGCCCGGCAAGCTGCGGGCGGGCCATTGGCCGGTTAAGTTAAAAACGTTAACGGGCGCCAGCCCGTGCCGCCCCGCGCAACGCATTGGCAGCCAGCGCGTTGCGCGACGCGCCGTTTTGGACTGCAAAACAGCCCGTTTCGGCTTGCGAAACGGGCCGAAACGCGAGCCGAAACGGCCTGTTTCGCAAGCCAATTCGGCCCCGGTGGCAAAGCCGTGGCGGCAGACCCGGCTTTTAGTTGCATATATGCAAGCATCCCATGCCAAATTGTTAAAGGCCGCCCGGCGCCAACAGCAAGGCCCGGAACCATGGCGAGGCGCAGCCACGGGGCGGCGGCACTGCAAACGTTTACACAATAAATATAAGCCAAGGGCCAACCGCGTGGCTACTATTTTTGTAATTTTGCGGGCAGAAAACAATCGCAAAAATTTAGGAACCGGATATGGAAAGAACATGGAGATGGTTTGGCAAGAACGACAAGATAACGCTTGCCATGCTTAGGGAAATTGGCGTGGAGGGCATAGTGACCGCCCTGCACGACGTGCCAAACGGCGAGGTGTGGTCGCGCGAGAAGATTGCCGACCTGCGCAAATACATCGAGGACGCCGGCCTTAGGTGGTCGGTGGTGGAGAGCCTGCCCGTGAGCGAGAGCATAAAATACGGCGGGCCGGACCGCGGCCAGCTCATCGAGAACTACAAGGAAAGCCTCAAGAACCTCGCCCTCGAGGGCATACATACCGTGTGCTACAACTTCATGCCCGTGCTCGACTGGGCGCGGACCGACCTCGACCACCCCAACCCCAACGGCACAACCAACCTGTATTTCTCGCACGCGCAGTTCGCCTACTTCGACATCTGCATACTGAAGCGCGAGGGAGCCGAGCGCGACTGGCCCGCCGGCGTGCTCGAAGAGGTGGAGAAGCTGAAGCAGACCATGACCCCGGAAGACGACCACAAGCTCGTGGAAAACATCATCGTGAAGACGCAAGGCTTCGTAAGCGGCAACATCAAGGAGGGCGACGAGCACCCAGTGGAGCTGTTCCGCAGCCTGCTCGACCTCTACAAGGGCATCACCAAAGACCAGCTGCGCGAAAACATGCGCTACTTCCTCTCGGCCATCATGCCCACCTGCGACGAGTACGACATGCGTATGTGCGTCCACCCCGACGACCCGCCCTTCCCCATCCTCGGCCTGCCGCGCATCGTAACCTGCGACGACGACATACGCTGGTTCCTCGATGCGGTGGACAACCCGCACAACGGGCTTACCTTCTGCGCAGGGTCGCTGTCGGCCGGGGCGCACAACAACGTGGTGGAGCTGGCACGCAAGTACGCCTCGCGCACGTGGTTCGTACACCTGCGCTCGTGCCACGTGTTCCCCAACGGCGACTTCACCGAGGCATCGCACCTTGGCGGGCGGGCCGACGTGATAGAGCTGGCGCGCATCTTCGAGAAGACCAACCCCTCGCTGCCCATGCGCGTAGACCACGGCATGACCATGCTCGGCGACGCCGACCGCGGCTACAACGCCGGCTACAGCTTCCTGGGGCGTATGTTCGCCCTCGGGCAGGTGCAGGGAATACTCGCAACCGTAGACCGCGAGCTTGGCATAGAGTACAAGCAGCCCGGCTTCTACGAATAGGCTGCCAACAAACAACCAGGGCGGAGGCCGCCCTTGCTTGCGCCTGGCGCAGGCAAGGGCAACGCCACGGCCACAATCCATAACGAAAAAAGACAATAGAACAATGAAAAACCTGTTTGACATAAACGGCTACGTGGTAGCCATAACGGGCGGCACGGGCGTGCTCGGCCGCGCCATTGCAAAGTACCTTGCCCTAAACGGCGCGAAAGTCACCATCATGGGGCGCAAGGAAGATGTGGGCAACGCCATCGCCGACGACATACGCAAGGAGGGCGGCGTGTGCGACTTCCTCAAGACCGACGTGATGGACCAAGCCACGGTGCAGGCCAACTGCGACGCGATAGTGGCAAAATATGGCCGCGTGGACACGCTGCTCAACGCAGCCGGGGGCAACATGAAGGGAGCTACGATAGGCCCCGACCAAAACTTCTTCGACCTCGACCCGGCGCAGTTCCAGACCGTGCTCAACCTCAACCTCACCGGGACGGTAATCCCCACGCAGGTGTTCCTCAAGCCGATGGTGGCACAGGGCAAAGGCTCCATCATCAACTTCTCGTCAATGGCGGCCTTCAGGCCCATGACCCGCGTGTGCGGATACGCCGCCGCAAAGGCCGGCATAAGCAACTTCACGGCCTACATGGCGCACGAGTGCGCCAAGAAGTTCGGCGAGGGCATCCGCGTAAACGCCATAGCACCGGGATTCTTCATCACCGAGCAGAACCGCGCCCTGCTCACCAACCCCGACGGCAGCTACACACAGCGCGGGCAGGACGTGATACGCCAGACACCGTTCGGGCGCATGGGCGAACCTGAAGAGCTGTGCGGCACCATCCACTACCTGATGAGCGACGCCGCGAAGTTCGTCACCGGCACGGTGGCCGTGGTGGACGGCGGCTTCAACACCTTCGCCATGTAGAGGCGGCACAAGCGCAAACCGGCAACCACACGCAGTGGCTTGCGGCGGAAGCCCCGCCGCAAGCCACTGGCATTTTGGGCAGGATAGCCCCACGGAGGCACGCGGCTATGCTACTATTTGTTAAAAAGCCGCAGGCCAAAGCCAAAGTTTTTGGAAATGACGAAAAACTGAACTAACTTTGCGTGTCGTATGCCGCTGCCACGCAGCAGGCCGCTACGTGGCCGGACGCGCCGCAAAGGCTAAAACGACGGACTATTAACAAACAAAACTAAGATATGGGAATGTTATCAGGGAAGACGGCCCTCATCACAGGAGCCGCACGCGGAATAGGCAAGGCTATTGCGCTCAAGTTTGCCGAAGAGGGTGCAAACATCGCTTTCACAGACCTCGTAATCGATGAGAACGGCAAGGCCACCGAGGCCGAGATTGCCGCCAAGGGCGTAAAGGCGAAAGGCTATGCCAGCAACGCCGCTGACTTCGCGCAGACAGAAGAGGTGGTGAAGCAGGTGAAGGAGGAGTTCGGCTCGATAGACATCCTCGTTAACAACGCCGGAATAACCAAGGACGGGCTGATGCTGCGCATGACCGAGGCCCAGTGGGATGCCGTGATAGCGGTCAACCTGAAGAGCGCCTTCAACTTCATCCACGCCTGCGTGCCGGTGATGATGCGCCAGCGCAAGGGCTCCATCATCAACATGGCCT
>CALUMB010000028.1 GCA_944321645.1 uncultured Prevotella sp. | reverse complement strand
CGAATAGCGATCCTATTCTTTTATGGTGGTCTGGATATGAGCATAGTTAATTCACACTAATTACGGTAGAACCATTTGAATAATGCGGCGTCGCCGCCTGGGAACTGTGGCTGCTTGTCGAGCTTCTTGGCCGATGCCTGTCCATGTGTTGTCACTACCTCGCCAGTGCTTTGCGGGCCGCCTACGTCGAACGAGCCGATGGCAATCTTTGTGTCTTGCGGGCTTTTGCGCTGCTCGGTGGCTCTGCCTGCCGGCGCTTTGCCACTGGCGGCAGTGCTCATCGGCTTCCATGGTATGGCTTTGGCCTTATTTTCTTTGTAGCGGTTTTGCTGGTAGGCGAGGCGGCCTTTGCCGTACATCTTCTTGAAATTTTCTGTGTAGTAATCCACAAACTTTCCAATTGGTTGCTGCACGGTCTTGTTTGCCGAGCAGAGGTAAATGTCGCCTTTGTCTATCCAGAGCGACTTTATGTCGTCTGCCACGATTGTGACCCTGTGTGTGGCAGTCCTCTTGGCGAACACGTCTTGCGTTGTGATAACCTTGCCTTTCTTTAGGTCGTAGGAGAATTTCACGTCCAAGTTCTTAGGCACGCGGCCTGCCTTCTCGTTGGGCAGTATGGCCTGCAGGTTGTTCTTTACGTTGACGGAGATTGTAACGTAGTTTTCTGACGTGTTGTCGAGCACCTTCACTGTGTACAGTGCCGAGTCTACCTTTGCCCCCTGCGGCGTGTCTTGGGTTTTGGGGGCTATGTGGCCTGCCAGGAGCTTTTGCCTGAACGCCTCATAGCCTTCCTCTACTGAAGGCGTCTTTTCGCTGAACAGCAGCCTTGATACGAGCGTGTGCAAGTTTTCGTCGAGGCGCGAAACGTCGCACTCAAGGCTGAAGTAGTACCGCTTTCCGTCGTAGTTCAGCAGTTCGCTTTTGTTCACGAGTACAGGAGCCGGACTTTCCCAATCCTTGGCGAATGTTAAAATGCCCCACCCTAAAATTGCCAGCGCGGCCAATAAGACTTTCTTTATGCGTTGCTTTTGTTTTTAGTTAATAATGTTTGGCGTGCCTCCTTGCTGCGCGGCTGTGGCGCGGCGTGGCGTAGCACGTTGCAAAGATAATGATTTTTTGCGTGAAAGATGGTGCCTGTGCGTAAGATAATTTAATGAATGTCCGCGTTTAGCCTAAACGAACGAAACAACGAGGTAAAGGAACATACGTCCTCTAACTTCTTAGCGGAACGCAGTGGAGCGATGGCTTCTTGTAACTCCTTTAACTCCTTTGAATAGGAGCTTTGCGGATATTCAGTATAAACTTTGTCCTGTCGGGATGTTGGCGTGGGGCGGGCGGGAGAGGCTTGCCGCCGCACGGGAGGCTGCGGCGCGGCGGCAAAGCGGGAGGGCGCGGGCGTTCCGCGCCGTTAACTTTTGTTTGCAGTTGCGCGGAATTTATGCCCTTGCGTAACTGCCTGATGGAGAATGCGTTGCGGGATGGGTCGTTTTGCAACGCAAAACGTGCCGTTTTGGACTGCAAAACGGCACGTTTTGAAGGGCGAAACAGCCCGTTTTGGAAGGCAAGACGGCACGTGCGCCTTGGCTTCCTTAATGGATGTGAAAAGTTGGGTGGCTGCCGCACCCCCGCAGGGGTGGGGCCGGCGTGTCGGCGATTACCTTAACGAATGCCCGCATTTAGCCAGAACAAATGAAATAAGGAAGCAAAGGGGCATACGTACTCTGGCTTCTTGGCGTGACGCAGTTGGGCGATGGCTTCTTATAGCCCCTTTAACTCCTTTGAATTGGCGCTTTGCGGATGTTATATTACCTTATCTCGCCGCGGCCGTGGCACACGCCGCACCTGCCCGTACCCTTGCACACGGGGCAGCGCATGTAGCCGCCCGACTCGCCGTAGGTGCCGTCGTACTCAACAACCTTCAGGCCGCGGCAATGGGTGCAGTCGCCCGTGCCGTGGCACGAGCGGCACATCGTGACGCTGCTGCCGCTGCTTGGGCCGCCTTGGCTGCCGCCGCCGCTGCTTGGGGTGCCTATGCTCGTGCCGCCGAAGCCGCCTCCGCCCGTCATCATGTCGAGCTGCTGCAGGGCCTGCATAAGCTCTGCCGCCCGCTGGCGGGTGACGCGCCCCGTGCCGTCGCACTCGCGGCACTGCATGGCTTGGTGGCCGGTGTTGAACACGCCCGTGCCGGAGCACATGGGGCATTGGGCCATGGCGCCGCCACCTTGGGGCGCGGAGGCGGGGCCGGGGCTGCCCACGTTGCCGAGTGCCTTAAGGTAGTCGTAGTACTGCTTTTCCGTTACGGTCTTCTCGCCGAGGCAGAGCAAGCACGTCTGCTCAACCCCGCGCACCGACACTGTGCCTTCGCCGCCGCAGAGGGGGCATGGCTTCTCGTCGCTGCAGGCCGCCATTATGATGGCGGCAAGGGCGATGAACAAGAGTTTCTTCATAACCTTCATCATTTTCGCTTTGTTGTTTGTTTTAGTTGTTTCGTGACTGCCGGGTCTGTTGCCTTGGCCAGGTGGCGCCGACTTCCTGCGGAGGCGCTGCCTGAGGGGCGGGGGATTATTCCACTATTTGGTAGCGCATCACCTTCTTCATGCCGGGCAGGCTCATGTACGACGCCTTGACGCCGTAGACGAACACGAGCTTGTTCCACAGGTGTGGGTTGTCTTCGAGGTTGAGGGCTGCGCGCACGTCCTTGTAGTCGGTCAGGCAGACGGGGAAGAGGAGCTCGTCGGTTTCGTATTGGAAGTTGCCGAGGTCTACCGGCTCGTCGGCCAGCACGATGGCCGTGGAGCCTTCAAACGGTTCGAGGAAGTCGGCGTTCTTCATGCTCCTCGTGGTCGAGGCCACTATGTAGCCGCGCACGCAGATGGTCTGCCCAATGTCTGCCCGCTGCGCCTGTGCCACGGTGAGGTAGTCTATCTGCGCCGTGTCTTCGCTTATGGCGTATGCGCCGCCGGTCTGTTGCGTGCCGTCGGCGGGGGCGCCTTCTTCAAAGGCATACTTCTCGCACCCGGCGAGCGCGAGCAGCATTGGCAGGAGCAGTGCCTTGAGTAGCTTTTGCATGGGCTTTGTGGCTGTTTGGGGTTAAGGCCCGGCGGCGGCCCCGTGCGCTTGCTGCGCGGCCGGGGCTGCCGCCGGGCGTGCGTGTCATTGGCGTTTCAGGCTGCGGAGCCTGCGTATAGCCTCTTCAGGCTGTGGGGCCTTGAACACGTGGCTGCCGCTCACGAGCACGTCTACGCCGGCCTCGACGAGGCGCGGGGCGGTGTCGGCCTGCACCCCGCCGTCTACTTCTATTAGTGCGTGCGAGCCGCTTTCGGCGATTAGCCGGCGCAGCCGGCCCACCTTTGCGATGGTGTTCTCGATGAAGGCCTGCCCCCCGAAGCCCGGGTTGACGCTCATCAGCAGCACCATGTCGAGCTGGCCGATGATGTCTTCGAGCGCGGCCACGGGCGTGGCGGGGTTGAGCGTCACGCCGGCCTTCATGCCCGCCTGGTGTATTTCGTGTACGGTGCGGTCGAGGTGCAGGCAGGCTTCGTAGTGTACGTTCATCATCATTGCGCCGAGCCGCGCCGTCTGGCTGATGTAGTGCTCGGGGTGTACGATCATGAAATGCACGTCGAGGGGCTTGCGGCAGGCTTTGGCCACGGCTTCGAGCACGGGGAAGCCGAACGAGATGTTTGGCACGAACACGCCGTCCATCACGTCGAGGTGGAGCCAGTCGGCCTCGCTCCTGTTAATCATTTGCAGTTCGCTGTCGAGGTGTAGGAAGTCGGCGGCGAGCAGGGATGGTGAAACTATTGCCATGTGCGCTGTCAGTTGAGGCAGAAGGACGCCTTGGTGCCGTCTGCGAGGGTTATCACTCTGTAGGTGTGGGCAATCTTCCTGATCAGGTCGAGTGTGGCTTCGCTCGGGTTGAGTGCTTCTTGAGTAAAGTTGGTCATAGGCTCTTGCGTTTAAATGTTTTCTACTATTGAAACGCCGCGCCCTCGCTTTTATTATGTGTGGGAGGTGAAAAATGAAGAATTAAGAATGAATAGTGAAGAATGAAGAGTGGGAGGTGAAAAATGAAGAGTGAAGAATTGGCTGCGCCAAGTATTCTCCCCGGTCGGGAACGGCTCGGCGCAGCCAATTCTTCATTCTTCACTCTTCGTTCTTAATTGTCAATGCCTTGCACGCTGCATAGTCCTTCAGCCCGTTGAGGAAGTCGGCAGAGTCCATGCGCTTCTTGCCTGCGGGCTGCACCTCGCCGAGCGTGAGCACGCTGCCTCCGGCGGCCACTATGCCCATGCGCCTGCCGCATTTCACTGCGGAGCCGGGCTGCAGGCCGGGCGCCGTGCCTTCGGCTGCTGCGGAGTAGACCTTCAGCGTGGTTTCCTTGCCGTCGGCGAGGGCGAGCGTTGTCCACGCGCCGGGGTGCGGGGCGAGCCCGCGCACGAAGTTGTGCAGTGCGGCGGCGGGCTTGCCCCAGTCTATGCGGCAGGTGTCCTTGAATATCTTCGGGGCGGGGTGCAGCGTCTCGCCCGGCACGGCCAGCTCGGCCTGCGGTATGGCCTGCGGGTGGCCGTCGGCCTCCACTATCTTTTCGAGCGTGCGCAGGCACACGTCGGCGCCGAGGCGCATGAGTCCGTCGTAGACGTCGCCCGCGTTGTGCTCCGGCTTGATGTCGAACGGCTCGCGCATTATCACGCGGCCCGTGTCGATGTCGTGGTCGAGGAAGAATGTGGAGACGCCGGTGCGCGTCTCGCCGTTTATCACGGCCCAGTTTATCGGCGCGGCGCCGCGGTATTGCGGCAGCAGGGCTGCGTGTACGTTGAACGTGCCGTATTCGGGCATCGCCCACACCACTTCGGGCAGCATCCTGAAGGCCACCACCACCTGGAGGTTTGCCCCGTAGGCCCGCAGCCGCTCCACAAACTCCGGGTCTTTCATCTTTTCGGGCTGTAGCACAGGCAGCCCCAGCCCTAAGGCGCATTGCTTCACGGCGGGCGGCTGGAGCACGCTGCCGTGGCGGCCAACGGGCTTGTCGGGTTGCGTCACTACGGCCACTACGTTGTAGCCGCCTTCCACCAAGGCACGCAACGTCTCTACGGCAAACTCCGGCGTGCCCATGAACACTATTTTAAGGTCTTCTTTTTTCATCGTTGGCATTGTAAAAAATGTTCCCACCCCCATCTTTTCACGGCGGAGCAGACATTGGCTTGCCCCCTTCGCGGGCGGAAGCCTGCAATCCCGGCGGTGAAAGGGAAGGCGCGGCCAATTCTTAATCCTTAACTTTTAATTCTTGGTTCCCGTCAGTCTTCGCTCATGTCGGCCACCATCTTGCGGTACATCCCGTACATCCTCTGCCGCGAGATGTAGCCCTTGAAGTGGCCGTCGGCGTCGAGCACGGGCAGCCAGTCGGCGCGGGTGCTGTCGAATGTCTTCATCACCTCGGTCATAGGCATGTCGTCCTTCAGCGTGGCTTCGGGCTGCGTCATGAGCTGCCTGGCCTTGAAGTGGTGGTAAAGCTCCGTGCGGAACACCACGTGGCGTATCTTCGTTATGTCGATTTCGCCCATTAGGTTGCCCGCCGCGTCGAGCACCGGCAGGAAGCTGTTGCGGCTCCGGCTAATCTTGTGTACGATGGCGCCAAGTTCCATGTCGGGCGGCACGGCTGTGTATTCGTGCTCTATCACGCTGTCGAGGCTCATCAGCGTGAGTATGGCGTGGTCGGTGTGGTGGGTTATCAGCTTGCCTTGGCGCGCCAGGCGCATTCCGTAGATGCTGTGCGGCTCGAAGATTATGATGGTGAGGTAGGAGCACACGCTCACGATCATCAGCGGCAGCAGCAGGGCGTAGCCGCCCGTTATCTCGGCTATGAGGAATATGCCCGTGAGCGGGGCGTGCATCACCCCCGACATCACCCCGGCCATGCCGAGCAGCGCGAAGTTCTTTTCGGGCAGGTAGATGCCCAGCTCGTAGTAGTTCCACGCCCTGGCGAAGAGGAAGCCGCCGAAGCACCCCACGAAGAGGCTCGGGGCGAACGTGCCGCCGCACCCGCCGCCGCCGTTGGTGGCCGCCGTGGCGAACGACTTGGCCAGCAGCACGAGCAGCACGTAGAGCATGAGCATGCTGCCTTGGCCGGAGAAGAGCGAGTTGTGCATGATTTCGTTCCAGTCGGCCTCGGTGTGGCCGCCGAGCAGCAGGTTGATGTCGTGGTAGCCCTCGCCGAAGAGCGACGGGAAGAGGAAGATGAGCAGGCTCAGCATGGAGCCGCCTATGGCCAGCTTGGCGTATGGCTTGTCCTTGAGGCGGGCGAACATATCCTCGCAGAGCGTCATCGAGCGTATGAAGTAGAGGCTCACCAGGCCGCAGGCTATGCCCAGCAGGATGTTGGCCGGCACGCGGTCTACCGTCCACGGCGAGTCGAGCGTGAAGGTGAAGAGCGACGTGGAGCCTCGGAAGATGTATGTGAAGCACGTGGCCGTGACGCTCGACACGAGGATGGGCAGCAGCGAGGCCATGGTGAGGTCGAACATGAGCACCTCGAGCGTGAACACAAGGCCGGCTATCGGCGCCTTGAATATGCCCGCGATGGCGCCTGCCGCGCCGCAGCCGACGAGCAGCATGACCACCTTGCCGTCCATCTTGAACACCCGGCCGAGGTTTGACCCGATGGCCGAGCCTGTGAGCACGATGGGAGCCTCGGCCCCCACGGAGCCGCCGCAGCCGATGGTGATGGCAGAGGCTATCACCGACGACCAGCAGTTGTGGGCGCGCAGCCGGCTGCGCTTGCTGCTGATGGCGTAGAGTATGCGGGTGATGCCGTGGCTGATGTTGTCCTTGACGACGTAGCGCACGAACAGCGACGTGACGAAGATGCCCACGACGGGGTAGACCAGGTAGGGCCAGTTGGCCGACCGCTCGTTGAACGAGCTGGTGAGCAGCGCGGCCACCTGCTCTATGATCCAGTGGAGCGCGTAGGCCGCCACGGCGCAGAACAGGCCCACGGCGAAGGCGAGCATGAGCGTGAAGGTCTTCTCGCTCAGGTGCTTCTCCCGCCATTCGAGCAGCCGCTCGAAGGCCGACTGCCTCTCGTTGTGAGCAGCGGTGGCCCCCATCACTTGCGTATTATTTCAACCTCGCCGTTGAGCCGCAGCCTCACGATGCTCGACGGCGTGTGGGGCTTGTGCTCCTGGCGGCGGCTCCAGCACACGTAGTCAACCGCTTCGAGCAGCTCGGGGGCTATGTCGCAGTAGTTTTGGGCGGCCGGCTGGCCGGAGATGTTGGCCGAGGTGGACACCACGGGCTTCTGGAAGCGGAAGCAGAGCTGCCTGGAGAACGCCTCCTTGGTGATGCGCATGGCCACGCTGCCGTCGGCGGCCACGAGGTTTGGCGCCAGCCCGGTGGCCCCGTCGAGTATCACCGTGAGCGGCTTCTCGGCGCAGTCCATCAGTTCCCACGCCACGTTTGGCACGTTGCGCACGTAGCGTTGCAGCCTCGCGTCGCTGTCCACGAGGCATATCATCGCCTTGGAGTCGTCGCGCTGCTTTATGGCATAGACCTTGGCCACGGCCTCGGCGTTGGTGGCGTCGCAGCCTATTCCCCACACGGTGTCGGTGGGGTAGAGTATCACGCCGCCGCCACGCATGGTCTCCACGGCGCGCCTTATGTCTTCTTCTTGTGTCATTTCCTTTCCTTTCTTGTGGGATGGTTAGTGTGGTTTGGATGCCTTGCGGGCTTAAAATTCGCTGGTGAAGTGGAACTTGATGTGCTTGAAGTCCTCCTGCGCCATGCTGAGCACGTAGCCGCTGTCGGCCAGGAACACGTCGCGGCCCTCCTTGTCCTTGGCCATGTACTGGTACTTGCGCTTCTTGAAGTTCTCCAGCTCGGCCTCGTCGTCGCTCTCTATCCAGCAGGCCTTGTACAGGTGGACAGGCTCCCAGCGGCACTTGGCGTTGTACTCGTTCTCCAGGCGGTACTGTATCACCTCGAACTGCAGCTGGCCCACGGTGCCGATTATCTTGCGCCCGTTGAACTGGTTGACGAAGAGCTGCGCCACGCCCTCGTCCATCAGCTGGTCGATGCCCTTCTGGAGCTGCTTCGACTTCATCGGGTCGGCGTTCTCTATGTACTTGAACATCTCCGGCGAGAAGCTGGGCAGGCCGCGGAAGTGGAGCTGCTCGCCCTCGGTCAGCGTGTCGCCAATCTTGAATATGCCGTTGTCGGGCAGGCCGACGATGTCGCCCGGGTATGCCTCGTCGATGGTGCTCTTGCGCTGCGCCATGAACTGCGTGGGCGAGGAGAAGCGCAGCGTCTTGCCCTGGCGCACGTGGAGGTAGGGCTGGTTGCGCACGAACTTGCCGCTGCACACCTTGCAGAAGGCTATGCAGGAACGGTGGTTGGGGTCGATGTTGGCCGTTATCTTGAAGATGAAGCCCGTGAACTTGGGCTCCTCGGGGCTTACCGTGCGCTCCTCGGCCTTGGTGGGGCGGGGGCTTGGGGCTATCTCGACGAAGCAGTTGAGCAGCTCCTGCACGCCGAAGTTGTTGAGCGCGGAGCCGAAGAACACCGGCGCCACCTCGGCGGCGCGGTAGGCATCGACGCTGAACTCGGGGTAGACGCCGCCCACCAGTTCCAGGTCGTCGCGCAGCTTTTGCGCGTCGGCGGCGCCCACGCGCTCGTCAAGCTCGCTGCCGGCTATGTCTACCTCCACCTTGTCGGTCACCCGCTGCTTGTCGGGGGTGAAGAGGTCGAGCTTGCTTTCATATATATTGTACACGCCCTTGAAGCGTTGGCCTTGGTTGATGGGCCACGACAGCGGCCTCACCTTTATCTCAAGCTCCTGCTCAAGCTCGTCCAACAGGTCGAAGGGGTCGCGGCCTTCGCGGTCCATCTTGTTCACGAAGATTATTACGGGGGTGTTCCTCATGCGGCAAACGGTCATGAGCTTGCGCGTCTGCGTCTCCACTCCCTTGGCGCTGTCCACCACTATGATGGCCGAGTCAACTGCCGTCAGCGTGCGGTAGGTGTCCTCGGCGAAGTCCTGGTGGCCGGGGGTGTCGAGTATGTTGACCTTGTAGCCTTCATAGTCGAACTCCATCACCGAGGTAGAAACGGATATTCCGCGCTGCTTCTCGATGTCCATCCAGTCCGACGTTGCCGTCTTGCGTATCTTGTTGCTCTTCACTGCGCCGGCCACTTGTATCTGCCCGCCGAAGAGCAGGAACTTCTCCGTCAGCGTGGTCTTGCCCGCGTCGGGGTGCGAAATTATGGCGAATGTCCGCCTTCTCTCTATCTCTTGGTTCATAAAATAGTGTCAGTCGTTATCCTTTTGCAGTAATGCCTTGATGCAGTCGGCGAGCGAATCCTCCCAGTGGGGTATCTCGATGCCGTATGTCTGCTTTATCTTTGTCTTGTCGAGCACGCTGTAGTGCGGGCGCCTTGCGGGCGTGGGGTATTCCGAAGTGTGCAGCGGGCGCACGCGGCACGACGTGATTCCGGCCATGCGGTGGATGGCCTTGGCGAAGTCGTACCAACTGCACACGCCCTCGTTAGAGAAGTGGTAGACGCCCGGCACGATGCCTTTGCCTATGGCAGCCATTATGGCCGCGGCCAGGTCGCGGGCGTAGGTGGGCGTGCCTATCTGGTCGAACACCACGCCAAGCTCCGCTTTCTCGCGCCCGAGGCGCAGCATCGTCTTAACGAAATTGTTGCCGAACGTGGAGTAAAGCCACGCCGTGCGCACAATCATCGCGCGGCGGCAGAACTTGGCCGCGGCCAGCTCGCCGGCCAGCTTGGTGCTGCCGTACACGCTGTCGGGCGACGGGGGGTCGTCCTCGCGGTACGGCGTGTGGGCAGTTCCGTCGAAAACGTAGTCTGTCGAAACCTGCACCATCGAGCCTCCGCGCCTGTCAACCGCTGCGGCGAGGTAGGCCGGGGCCACGGTGTTGAGCGCGGTGCACAGCTCTTTGTCGCCCTCGGCCCGGTCAACGGCGGTGTAGGCCGCGCAGTTCACGATGCAGTCTATCTCGTTTTCGGCCACGAACTTCTCCACGGCCTCTTGGCAGGTGATGTCGAGCTGCGCCACGTCGGTGTTGAAGAACGTGTGCTGCGCGTTGCCTTTTTCTATCAGTTGCATCTCGTTTCCCAGCTGCCCGTTGCAGCCTGTGATGAGTATGTTCATTGTAGTTGTAAGCTATTATGGTTTCGCATGATTGTGAGGGGCGGCCCCGCGTCAGAACTCGAGCGGCTCTTCGCGGTCTTTCATGTAGTAGTCGTTGAGCATCCCCACGAGCGTGGAAATCTCTTTCGCGGCGTGCTCGGTGGCGGGGCTTACCTCCTTCTTGCCCAGCCGGAGCATCATCAGGCCGTAGAGCGAGTTGAAGCACGTCTCCACTTCGCCCTCGCCATTGTCGGCCCCGCGGTGGCGCAACTCCACGATGAAGGGCAGCACCTTATAATATTCCGAGTTGTAGAACGGGTACTTGGGGCTTTGCAGCAACTGCGCGTGCAGCTCTTCGAGCTGTTGCATCACCACTTTGTTTATCTGCAGGTGCCCCCGCTCGCGGCAGCCTTCCTCGTTCATCATCCTTATGAGGTTGCCGAACCAGTCTGTTTCCTCCTCCTTCTGCTCGTCGGAGTAGTCGAAGCGGGCGATATACTCGCGCCTGATGCGCGACAGCGAGCAGCCGAAGGCCCTTATCGTGTCTTCCACCTGCCACATATACAGCAGGTATTCGGCTATGTTCTTCTTTCTGAGTTGCTGGGCTATGAACATTGCGTTGATTAGAAAAACCTGAACAGGTTGGTTACTGTGCCGAGAATCATCACGGCGGAGCAAATCATCACCACCGCCCCGATTATCTGGTTGATGAGCTTGATGCCGTTGGCATCGAACTTGCCCCTCACCTTGTCTATGAGCCACGTCAGCCCGTACCACCACAGCAGCGCCCCGCAGAATATGCTCAGGAAGCCGATGAACATCTCGAACGGGTGGTTGGGCATGACGAAGGCGAACTGGGCGTAGCACGCCAGGAAGAGGAACACGATGAGCGGGTTGGAGAACGTCACGAGGAAGGCCGTCATGCCGTTGTGCAGCAGTGAGCCTTTGGTGCCGCGCGACTGGTGTATGTTGCGCGTGGGGTCGCTGCGGTATGTGTACACGCCGAAGGCCAGCAGCAGCAGGCTGCCCGTTATCTGCAGGTAGAACTTGTTCTGCTGGTTGTTCACGATGTCCATCACGAAGCTCATGCCCAAGCCCGTGATGCCGGCGTAGATGATGTCGCTCAGGGCGGCGCCCACGCCGGTGATGAACCCGTACCACCGCCCCTTGTTGAGCGTGCGCTGCACGCACAGCACACCCACCGGCCCCATCGGGGCCGACGCAATCATGCCAATGAGCATGCCCTTGGATATGAAATCCAAAATGTCTAAATGTATCGGAAACGGCATATCGGATGCAAAGTTGCTAAAAAAAGGCGAGACGAGCAAGTTTTTGCCTCTAAATGTTTGGGCGGTCGTGGTTTTTTGCATAACTTTGCCTCTGCATTTGGCAACAGCTTTATAACAAATATTAGCATGACAATGGACTTACAACAGACAATCAAGCCTTACGTGATAGGGCTCGACCTCGGCGGCACCAACGCCGTGTTCGGCGTGGTGGACGCCCACGGGCTGATCAAGGCCACCACGTCAATCAAGACCCAGGCCTGCGCCTCGGCCGAAGACTTCGTGGCCAGGGCCGTTGACGCCCTGCAGCTGATAGTCGAGCAGGTGGGCGGCATAGACAAGGTAAAGGGCATGGGGATAGGCGCGCCCAACGGCAACTTTTACTCCGGCACGATAGAGCGCGCCCCCAACATAGCGTGGGCAAAGGGCGTGGTGCCGCTCGCCTCGATGTTCGCCAAGGCCTTCGGCATACCCGTGGCCATCACCAACGACGCCAACGCCGCCGCCATTGGCGAGATGGCCTACGGCGTGGCCAAGGGCATGAAGAACTTCATAATGATAACGCTCGGCACGGGCGTCGGCTCCGGCATCGTGGTCAACGGGCAGCTCGTCTACGGCAGCGACGGCCTGGCCGGCGAGCTGGGCCACGTGATAATGGTGCGCGAGGGCGGGCGGCTGTGCGGCTGCGGGCGGCGCGGCTGCCTCGAGACCTACTGCTCGGCCACGGGCGTGGCGCGCACGGCCCGCGAGATGCTTGCCGCGAGCGACGAGCCTTCGCTGCTGCGCGACATCGCCCCCGCCGACATCACCTCGCTCGACGTGAGCGTGGCCGCTGGCAAGGGCGACCGCATGGCCAACGAGATATTCGAGTTCACGGGCCGTATGCTCGGCCAGGCGTGCGCCGACTTCGCCACGTTCTGCAGCCCGGAGGCCTTCGTATTCTTCGGCGGGCTCGTCAAGGCAGGCGAACTCATCATGGCGCCGATACGCCGCGCCTACGACGAGAGCGTCATGCCTGTGTTCCGGGGCAAGGCCAAGTTCCTCGTCAGTGCGCTCGACGGCTCTTCCGCCGCAGTGCTCGGCGCGAGCGCCCTCGGCTGGGATTTGGAGTGAGGCCGTGCCTGAACGGTAAGGCGGCTCTTGCAAAACAGTGTAAGGCATAGTGCGGAAACCCGCAAAACGCTTGGCCATGTGGAAGGCGTTTTGCGGGTTTTACATACCTAATATTGTTGTCGCGCTTGGAAGCCAAGCCCCGTTTTGCAATGGCGGGGGCGGTTTCGGCGCGTTTCTTAGAACATATACTTAAGCGACGCGCCGTAGGTGAGGATTGAGGCCGTTTCGGGCGAAGTCGTTGGCGACGACGTGAAGTCGCTGCTGCTGTATGGTATCGCCCAGCCATAGCCTGCGCCGATGCCTACGCCGAAGTGCTTGGCTTCGTAGGCCAATCCGATGTTGAGGCCAAACCGCATTCCCATTTCCGAGCCGAGCGTGTGCCAGTCGCCGCTGTAATAGCTCTCGTGCGTCTCTATCGATGTCGCGCCTACCACCAGTGGGCAGAAGTTTATTCCGGCGTTGATGTTCCATTTTCCCCTCGTGCCGAGCGGGTTGAGGACATACTTTACCGCCACGGGGATGTCGAACAGCCCGATCATCATTATGTCGTTGCCGCCTTCGCCGCGGCCTTTCCCCGCCCACGTGGCATTGCCGCCGTAGTAGTCGAAGCCAAAGCCTACCTCGAAGTGCCACGGGCATTCGAGGTTGCTGGGCTTGAACGGGCTGTTGATGGTGAAGAACGCCTCGGCGAACATCCCGCCGTCGCAGTCGAACCCGTCTATCGAGTATGACGCCGGGCCGGCCTTGAGGCTCACTCCTAACTTGGTGGCCTTTTCCTTCTTCACCTTTCTCGTTCCTACCAAGTCCGATTGGGCGTTAGCAGCTAATGTAAAGAGCGCACAGAGCGCCAGGGTTAATTTTCTCATGACTTTTAGTTTTTGTTTATGAATGTGTAAGAGATAATTTCAGTGAGTCCGCCTTTCGATATTTTCTTCTTTCCTACCTGCATCATTTTTGTCGTGGGTATGATGTTGCTGCCGTAGAACGACTGCCCGGGGCGGAATGTGCAAGTCTCCGATCCGTTGTCGAGGTAGCGCACATACTTTATCTCGTCGCCCACTTCGCAGCCCAGTTGCTCGGCCTTTGTGCCGGGTGCGATGTCCGACACGACAGGCTCCGTGGCGAAGTTCTCGCAGAACAGGCCCCACGTGGCGGCGTGGCTTCCTATGTAGTTTTCGTGGAATGGGTATTGCAGCATATATCCGCCAATCCATTCTTTCACCGCGTCGAGCAGCCGTATCTCCGAGGTGCGGTGCTCGCTGTATGTGAGTTGCCATATTATCGGGGCCGCCGACTTGTCGAGCTTCGAGGCGTCGAGTATCGAGAACTCCAGGTAGGCGTCTGCCGTCACGTTGGTGCGCATGGAGCCTGTCTCCTGCGTAGTGGTGGTGGCACTGCCCGAACTCCCGCCTACGTTCACGCCCTTCAGCCCGAATATGTTCGCTATGCCGATGCCTGCGTCACCCGTCTCGGTGGTGGTAGTGTATTTCGGCACGTAAATCGACTCAATTTTCTGGTTGACGTCTTTAGTTACGTAAAGGTATATGTCGGGGTCGTCCTCCACACGCTTCAGCCCTTTGTCGCGCAGGTGGTCGGCGAACACTTCCATTATTGTCTTGTCCATCAGCTGGTCGTCGCCCGCCAGGCGGTAGTCGAAGGTGTTGAACTTGAAGAAGTCCACGTCGCTGTCGGCCAGCAGCGAGATTGTCGTCGCCTTGCTTTTTGGCGTGAACGGGGTGATTAGCAGCCGCCCCTTGCGCTTGGTGAACGTTTTCGTGTATTCCTTGTTGGTGCCGTTGGCCTTAGTCAGGTAAGTCAAGGTGAAGCTGTCGCCAAGGTCGAGCAGGCTGTAAAACTCCTCCTCGTCCATGTCCTTGGTCGATTGGCCGTTTATTGCCGTCACCACCGAGAGGCACTTCAGCGTCGGTGTCTGCGGGCTGATGCAAAGGTTGTTCCAATTGTTGGTCACGGTCAGGTAGTCTGGAGCCCAGTTCGTCAGGCGTTCCACCTCGATTGGGTGCTCCGACTGGTATTGGGCGCACGCCAGCTGTGCGCTTGCAATTAAGGCGATGGCGGCGGACAGGATGCGCCCCAAGCAACGTTTGCGCGGAGTCCGCGCCTTCTCTGAAACGATTTGATCCATATTTATTTTTCTTCTATCGGTGCCTTGGAACTCCCGGGCCAGCGGCAGGAATAACAACGTGGGGTAAGGTGAGATACAAGAAAAAGACGTGGGAGTTCTACTTCTCGCTTATCCCGCGTTCAGGCTCTCGCATTGCCCACCTCTTGGGATAAGCAACGCAGTTAGCCCACGCCGTGACATATTATAATTAGTTCCCGGATGGCATATTGCCACCCGAAAGATTATAATACACCCAACGTAGACGTTCTCGTTGCCGTATCTTCCAAGAGGTTGCAAATTTGCGAGATTTGAACAGCGGAAGAAAACGTCCGTAAACGTCCTTTACCAGTAAATAGCCCAGCCACCCATACAACGGGCTAACTGCGCCAATGCAAAAGTAATGATAATTTAGGATTCTGCAAAAGGTTTGCGCTTAAATTTGATTGGGCGCGGGCATAAAGCCTGCAATTGCCATTCGGCGGGGCGTCTTTTGGGCGAAGCTCCCTCCCGGTGGGGGATGCGCGGGGCCGGTTGCCTTGGCTTTAGGTGGAATCGTGGCCGCTTTCTCGTTAACACTTTTAACTTAACGGGCGCGGAATGCGGCGCGTCGCGTAACGCCTTGGCATCCAATGTGTTGCGCGAAGGGCCGTTTCGGCTCCTGAAATGGCGCGTTTTAGAAGCCGAAACAGGCCGTTTCAGCATCCGAAACGGCCTGTTTTGCAATGCTAAACGGCACTGTGTTAAAAACAAAGGCGCAACTGCCGCTTTTTAGTTGCGCATTTGCGACTAAGCGCAGTGTGAGCCGCGTGCCGCCGGGGCGGTGGGCTGCGTGGGGCTTGCCCGCCCGCGCCCTCTTGGCCGGGGCGTGGCGCGTGCCGCCCGTGGGGAGCGTCCTGCGCGTGCGTCGGCCTGCCGCCGGGCGGCGGCAGGGGTGGCGGCGCCCAGCCGAGTGTGTGGAAACGAAAAAAGGAGACCTTGCGGTCTCCTCTCTGTGTGGGCGCTGAGGGATTCGAACCCCCGACCCTCTGCTTGTAAGGCAGATGCTCTAAACCAGCTGAGCTAAGCGCCCTTACTTGTCGTAAGCGGGTGCAAAGGTAGCGTGTTTTTCTGAAACCGCCAAATTTTTTGCGCGTTTTTTTCGGCCGGTTGCTTTTTTGTGGCGTTTTGGTGGGCATTTCCCTGCGTTTTGGTCGGGGCTTGGCTTGCCGTGGCTGCATTTTTGGCGGGATTGCGCCTCGTTTGAAACGATTTTGCGGGCGGCAGTGGCCGTTTCGGGATTTTTTCTTAACTTTGCATAAGATAAGCTGCGCTCGGGAAACTGAAAGCAAGCTTTCTTTCCGCTCGCTTGCATTATCTTTGCATAAGATAAGCTGCGCTCGGCAATTAGAAAACAAGTTATCATTGCCCTCGCTTGCATTGTCTTTGTGCGGAAGGAAATGATGCCGATGGCAGAAGTGGCACAACCGTTGAAGCAACCTATACGTGATGGCAAATAGATTTTTGTTTGGCAAGGACTCCTCCCGCCGCGCGACGGACGGGTTTACCGACGCCGACTTTGTGGCGCGGCTGCTTGACGACCGCCGCGTGCAGGCGGCGTTGTACCGCAAGTGGAAGCGGTATTTCGACGACAACTACCGCAGCGTGTTCTTCGGCGTGGACGAAGAGCGCAGGCGTCTCATCGTCCACGAGTCGTTCGTAGTGCTCTGGGAGAAGGTGAGGTGCCGCAAGATATATGCGGAGGGCGGCACGCTTAAGGGCCCCGGCGGCAAGCCTTTCGCCGGAACGCTCGCCACATACCTGATGGGCGTGGCCAAGCTTAAGAACAAGGAGCTTGTGCGCGAGGCGGGCGCGGTCACCCTCTATGACGACCTCCTGCCTGCCGGCGGTGGCTGCCGCCCGCTCGACGAGGCCGCCGCCGGGCTGTCGCCGGACAGCCCGTTTGCCGATTCGGCCGACGACTCGCTCATGCGCGAGATTGTCTCCGAGGCCATTTCGGAGATGTCGCCGCGCTGCAGCCAGGTGCTCACATTATTTTATTACGAGGAGATGAGGCTCGACAGCATACTCGAGGCGATGCCCTCCTTCAGCAGCAAGGACGCGCTGAAGACCCACAAGAAGAAGTGCATGGACAAGCTCAAGGCCGCCGCCATTGAGCGGTACCGCCGACGTGCAAACCTTTAAATGCCGCGCATGATGGACGAGAAACAGCAAGATAGGATAGACGATTACGTGCTTGGGCGCATGACTGACGCCGAGTCGGCCCGCTTTGAAGAGGAGCTTGCCGCCGACGGCGACTTGCGCGAGCAGTGCAACTACACGCAGGTGGTGTGCGGGTCGGTGGCCGACCGCGCCGGGCTGGAGCGGCTGATGGACTTCTGCGACGAGGAAGACGAGTGGGGCAGCCCCTGGCGCGGCACCGGGACCGACGGCGCTGCCTACGAAGGGGAGGGTTTGGGGGCTGATGCCTTTGGCTACGCAGACTACTGCCAGCCGCCCGCCATGGAGCCTGTCGCGCCAAGCGGGGCAGGGAGGGTAAGGCAGATGATTGGCGACGGCGACTATGCCGGGGCGCTGTCGGCCATCGACGATAGCGGCGATCCGGGTGATGGGCTTGGCGTGTCGTTAGGCATTGTCTCCTTCGTGCAGCCTACAGGCCACAGGCGCAGGCCGGCCCGCCGCGACGATGCCATCGAGTGGCTGCGCGTCCACGCCCTCGTGGGGCTTGGGCGGCTTGCCGAAGCCAAGGCCCGGCTCGGCTCATTGCGTGCCGGCAGGGGCGAGTATGCCCGCAAGGCCGCCACGCTCTACCGCTGCCTGTTTGGCAAGTAGGCGGTCCCGCCCTGCCGCGCAAAGGCGTGCCGGGGCCGCAGTCGCGCCGCCCCCGCTTCCTTTTCCCGCGTTGTTTTGGGAAAGGGAGCGGGGGCGGCTGCCTTTTTCCCGGGGGTTATGCCGCCATTGCGGGCTGCAAGGCACTTTTGCCCGGGCTTTGCGGGCCGCCCCCGGTGTTTGCAATCCGGTTGCAAAAGTTATGGCATAATTTTGCAAACGGAACAAAATACGGTAAAGATATATGCGAAAGAAACTTATTGGAGTTGCGGCTTTGGCGGCAGCGTTGCCGCTGCTTGCCTCGTGCGGCGGTGGCCATGCCGACGCACACGCAGGCGAGGAAGCCGCCGAGGAGTCCGCCGGCCACGGCGGAGAGATAGTGATAAGCGGCGAGGAGGCCCGCCGGGCCGGCATAGCCGTGGAGACGGTGCGCCCCGGCGAGTTCCACGGCGTGGTGGCCGTGGGCGGCAAGATACTCGAAGCCCAGGGCGACGAGCGCACCATCGTGTCGCCCGCCGACGGCGTGGTGACGCTCTCGGCCAGCGTGGCCGAGGGCGCGAGGGTGGGCGCGGGGCGCACCCTTGCCACGGTTAGCGCCTCGCGGGTGCAGGGCGGCAGCGCGTGGCAACGCGCCAAGGTGGCCTACGAAGCGGCCCGCCGCGACTATGAGCGCGCAAAGAAGCTCGTGGCCGACAAGATTGTGGCGGAGAAGGAGTTCAACGCCATCGAGTCGGCATACGCCGACGCACGCCTGGCCTTCGAGTCTGTGGATGCCGACGCTTCGGGCGCGGCTGCGGTAAGCTCGCCCATCGGCGGCTACGTCAAGGCGGCCTTGGTGAAAGACGGCGACTACGTAACCGCCGGCCAGCCGCTGCTCAGCGTCACTCAAAACCGCAGGCTCTACCTGCGTGCCGACGTGCCGGTGCGCTACTACGGCAGCCTGGCTGCCGTCAGCTCGGCCACGTTCCGCCCGTCATACGCCGACTCCACCTTCGCCTTGGGCGAGTGCGGGGGGCGCCTCGTGGCCGTGGGGCGAGGCACGGGCGCCACTCCCGGCTACATCCCCGTGACGTTCGAGTTCGACAACGGCCCGGCCTTCGTCTCCGGGGCCTACGCCGACGTGTGGCTCGCCACGGCCCGCCGCAGCGGCGTGCTGACGCTGCCCGTCGGGGCGCTCACCGAAGAGCAGGGGGCGTTCTTCGTCTATGTGCAGGCCGACTCCACCTGTTACGTCAAGCGCGAGGTGAGGCTCGGCGAGACGGATGGCCGCCGCGTGGAGGTGAAAAGCGGCCTTAAGGCCGGCGAGAGGGTGGTGACGCGTGGTGCAATCCGCGTGAGGCTGGCCTCCGCCGCCAACGTGATTCCCGCCCACACCCACAACCATTAAAGCCTTGCCCCATGCTTAACAGGATAATAAGATTCTCGCTTGACAACCGCCTGCTCGTGCTCGTGGCCGCCGTCGCGCTGGCCATCGCAGGCGCATATACGGCCAGGCACGCCGAGGTGGACGTGTTCCCCGACCTCAACGCCCCTACCGTGACGGTGATGACCGAGGCTGGCGGCATGGCCGCCGAAGAGGTGGAGCGCATGGTCACGTTCCCCATCGAGACGGCGGTAAATGGGGCCGAGGGCGTAAGGCGCGTGCGCTCGTCGTCAACGGCGGGCTTCTCGGTGGTGTGGGTGGAGTTCGACTGGGACACCGACGCCTACCTCGCACGCCAGATTGTGGCCGAAAAGCTCTCGGCGGCAGCCGCCGACCTGCCCGAAGGGGTGGGCAGCCCGACGCTCGGCCCGCAGTCGTCGATACTTGGCGAGGTGCTCATCGTTGGGCTTACCGCCGACAGCACGTCGATGCTCGACCTGCGCACGCTGGCCGACTGGGCCGTGCGCCCGCGCCTGCTCTCCACGGGCGGCGTGGCGCAGGTGGCCGTGCTGGGCGGCGACGTGAAGGAATACCAGGTGCTCATCCACCCGGAGCGTATGCGCCACTACGGCGTTAGCCTCGGCGACGTGCTCGCCGCCACCGACGGCATGACGCGCAACACGGGCGGGGGCACCATCTACGAGTATGGCAACGAGTACATCGTGCGCGGCATCGCAGCCACCGACGACGCCGGCGAGATAGGCCGCGCGGTGGTGGCCATGGCCGGCGGGGCGCCCGTCACGCTGGCCGACGTGGCCGACGTGGCCGTGGGCGCACAGCAGCCCAGGCTCGGCGTGGCCTCCGAGAAGGGCAGGCCGGCCGTGCTGCTCACCGTGACGAAGCAGCCCGGCGTGGGTACGATGGACCTGACAGCCCGCCTCGAAGCCGTGATAGACGGCCTGCGCGGCGACCTACCGGCCGACGTCAAGGTCTCCACCGACGTGTTCCGCCAGTCGAGGTTCATCGAGAGCGCCATCGGCAACGTGCGCGACTCGCTCTTCGAGGGCGCGGTGTTCGTCGTGCTCGTGCTGTTCCTCTTCCTTGCCAACACCCGCACCACCGTCATTTCGCTCGTCACGCTGCCGCTGTCGCTGCTCGTTGCCGTGCTCGTGCTCCACTACATGGGCTTCGGCATAAACACCATGAGCCTCGGCGGGCTGGCCATTGCCATCGGCTCGCTCGTGGACGACGCCATCGTCGACGTGGAGAACGTGTGGAAGCACCTGCGCGAAAACCGCCTGCTGCCCCCCGGCGAGCGCAAGCCCGTGGGCAGGATAGTGTTCGAGGCGTCGCGCGAGGTGCGTATGCCCATACTCTATTCCACGCTGATTATCATCGCGAGCTTCGTTCCGCTGTTCTATCTCAGCGGCATGGAGGGGCGTATGCTCATCCCGCTCGGCGTGGCTTTCATCGTGGCCTTGCTCGCCTCCACCGTGGTGGCGCTCACGCTCACGCCCGTGCTGTGCAGCCTCTTGCTCGGCGGCGGGCGCAAGGGTGGCGGCGTGCCTAAGGAGGCTTTCGTGGCCGGGTGGCTCAAGCGCCACTACCACACGGCCCTGCTCTGGGCCTTGGGCCACAAGCGTTGCGTGCTCGGAGGCTCGGCTGTGCTGCTGGTTGCTGCCGTGGGGCTGTCCTTCACGTTCGGCCACAGCTTCCTGCCGCCGTTCAACGAAGGCTCGTTCACCGTCAACGTCAGCTCGCTGCCCGGCGTGTCGCTCGAAGAGTCCGACCGCATTGGCCGCCAGGCGGAGGAAATACTGCTCTCGGTGCCGGAGGTCAAGACCGTGGCCCGCAAGACGGGGCGCGCCGAGCTTGACGAGCACGCGCTGGGGGTGAACGTGTCGGAGCTTGAGGCGCCGTTTGAGCTTGATGGCCGCTCGCGCGAGGAAGTGCTCGACGACATACGCCACCGCCTCTCGGCCATAGGCGGGGCAAACATCGAGATAGGCCAGCCCATAAGCCACCGCATCGACGCCATGCTCAGCGGGACGCAGGCCGCCATAGCCATCAAGGTGTTTGGCGACGACCTCGGCACGCTCTTCGCCATAGGCAACCGCATAAAGGCCGCCGCTGCCGGCGTGGAGGGGGTGGCCGACCTCAACGTGGAGCAGCAGGTGGAGCGCCCGGAACTTTCCATCGTGCCTAAGCGGGCGATGCTCGCCAAGTACGGCATCACCATGCCGGAGTTCAACTCCTTCGTGCGCACGGCCATGGGCGGCGAGGTGGTGTCGCAGGTCTACGAGGGCGGGCGCAGCTTCAACCTCGTGGTGCGGGCGGCGGAGGCCAACCGCGGCGCGGCGGAGCGCATACGCGACATGGAGATAGACACGCCCGACGGCGGGCGCATACCGCTGTCGGAAGTGGCCGAGGTGGTGTCGGCCTCCGGCCCCAACACCATCAACCGCGAGGGCGTGGAGCGCAAGATTGTGGTGTCGTGCAACGCCAGCGGGCGCGACCTGCGCGGCGTGGTGGACGACATACGCAGCCGCGTTGAGGCAGAGGTGGACGTGCCGGAGGGCTACCGCGTGGACTATGGAGGCCAGTTTGAGAGCGAGCAGCGGGCCAGCCGCACGCTGGCCTTGGCCTCGGCGGCCAGCATAGTGGTGATTTTCCTGCTGCTCTACATGCAGTTCAGGAGCGCCCATGCTGCCGGGGTGGTGCTCGTTAACCTGCCCCTGGCGCTCATCGGCGGCGTGTTTGCCATCGCCGTTACCTCCGGCGAGCTGAGCATACCGGCCATCATTGGCTTCATCTCGCTGTTCGGCATAGCCACGCGCAACGGCATATTGCTGCTCAGCCGCTACGGCGACCTGCGCCGCAACGAGGGCCTCGGGCTGCGCGAGAGCATAGTGAGGGGGTCGCTCGACAGGCTCAACCCCATACTCATGACGGCCCTCTGCTCCGCCCTGGCCATGATTCCGCTCGCGCTGCGCGGCTCGCTGCCGGGCAACGAGATACAAAGCCCCATGGCCAAGGTGATACTCGGCGGGCTGCTCACGTCAACTTTCCTTAACGCCTTCGTGGTGCCTGTTGTCTACGAGGTTACCCACAGGGGCAAAGTAAAACACAACGAAATAGCAGAATGATGAGAAAAGCGATATTGACCTTTGCCGCCCTCGCTGCGGCGTTGGCCCTGCGGGCATCGGGCCTGGACAGCGTGCTGGCCTCGGTGGAGCGCAACAACCTTGGACTTCAGGCTCTGAGGAAGGATAACGAGGCCGCCATGATTGAGGTGAGGGGCGGGAATGCGCCCGGCGACCCGTCGGTGGAGTACAGCCCTTTCTTCCGCAGCGGCGCGGACGGCGTGGCAAGCTCGGAGCTTGTGGTGTCGCAGGGCTTCGACTTCCCCACGCTCTACGCCGCCCGGCGCAAGTCGGCGCGGCTCCGGCAGGCAGCCCTCGACAGGCAGTATGAGGTCGAGCGGCGCGGCGTGATGCTCGCCGCCGCAGGCTTGTGCCTCGACTTTGTGAGCCTGCAAAAGAAGAAAGCCTTGGCCGCCGAGCGGCTTGCCGCCGCCGAGGGCCTGCTCGCCGTGCTTGACAGGCGGCTCGGCGAGGGCGACGCCACCGCCATGGAGGTGAACAAGGTGAAGATGGACTGCATGGCCACGCGGGCCGAGGCCGCCATGGCCGAGGCCGACCTTCAGGCCACCGTGAAGGCCCTCGAGGCCCTCAACGGCAACAAGCCGCTCGCCCTGGCTGCCCTGGCATACCCCAAGGTTGAGCCTATGGCCGGCGGCGAGCTGCTGCGAGTGGCGGTAGGGCGCAGCCGCGACGTGGCCGCCGCTGCCGCCGGGGTGGCCGCCGCCGAGCAAGATGCCAAGGTGGAGCGGCAGGGATGGATACCGAAGATAGAGGTGGGCTACCGCCGCAACACCGACATGACGGAGGCGAGCCACGGCTTCCTCGTGGGGGCTTCGTTCCCGCTGTTCTCCAACCGCAGCCGGGTGAAGGCCGCAAGGGCGCAGCGCGAGAGTGCCGAGCTGCGCCTCAAGGAGGCCGAGGCGCAGGCCGAGGCCGACGCGGCGCGGCTCGTGGCCGAGGCCGAACAGCTGCGGCTGGCCGTGGAGGCTTACGACACCGCCCTGCTGCGACGGTCGCTCGGCCTGCTGCGCAAGGCCGTGGAGGGCGGCGAGATGTCGGTGGCCGACTACTACGCCGAGGCCGGCGCCATTTACCAGAGCCTGCAGTCGCAGATTGACGCGGAGCGTCTGTACTACGGCAAGCTGGCCGAGCTGTACAAGGACTGGCTTTAGTGCGCTTTAGTGGAGACTGTTAAAGGAGACCTCCGCGGCGTGGCCCGTTAGTTGAAAATGTGCAACTAACTTTCAGGCTGCCGCCCGCCGTTTTGCCTACAAGGCGGGATGGGATTGCAAAACGGGCCGTTTCGCATTGCAAAACGACCCGTTTCAGAGGCTAAAACGCGCCGTTTTGGAAGCCAAAACGGCGCGCTTCGTAATGCGTTGTGTGCCAGGTGGTTATGTGGAACGGTGCGGGTTGGACGTTTTTAACTTAAAAATGTTAACGCCCGGCGGCGGCCTCCGGCACTGTTGCGGCAGTGTCGGCAGTGGCGTCGGCTTGCCCTGCCCCCGGCCATTCGGCGTGGCCGTGGCCCTGGTGTTGCTGTAGGCTCGTGGCGGTGCGCCTGAAGCGTATCTCGCGCAGGCCGTGCTGGCCCATGAAGCGGCTCTTGTCCACATAGCCGCTTATGCCCATGATGCGCCCCTTGGCCGTGTACTGCCATAGGGTTATGTCGCGCTCGTCGGCCAGCACAGGCTCTATGTCGTTGTATTGGGCAATCATGAGTTGGTAGTTGTCAATCTTCCCCACGAGGTGTTTGTTGTAGAAGTTGGTGTAGGTGTACAGCAGCGGCTTCTGCCTGTATGCCTCTTCCACGAGCGAGAGGAACTTGAAGAGCGAGTCGCAGAACTCGCCCGTGGGCAGTCCGCCGGTGGTCTCGATGTCGATCATGGGTATGAGGTCTTGGTCGCCGGGGCGGCATTGCACCTTGAAGTTTTCGAGCTGCTGCCGCTGGTCGGTCTTTGGGCGGTAGAAATGGTAGCTGCCCACCTTCAGCCCGTGGTGCTGCGCGAGCCTTATGTTCTCCTCGTAGGTCTTGTCTATCCAGTCGCCCCCCTCGGTTGCCTTCAGGTAGACGTAGGCCATCTTGGTGTTTGCGCCTATGGCTTCCCAGAACACTTCGCCCTGGTAGTGGCTCAGGTCTATGCCGTGTATGTGGGCGCAGGTGTCCTCGCACTGTGTGTAGCTGTCTTGTGCGGCTGCCTTGGCTGCGAGCATCGCCACGGCGAGCAGTAGGAGTTTTCTCATTTGGGGTATTTGGGTTTGTGGTTTGGTGTGTGTCGTGTGCCGGTCTTTCCGGGCGGCAATTCCGCCCTACGGTGGTGCGCCTGGCCGCAGCCGGCCTGCGGCAATGGCCGGTGGGGCTTGCCTTTTTGCCGCCGTTTGCCGCCATGGCGGCTCTGCTTGCCGTCGTGTGGCCGCTGCTTGCCGTCATGTAGCCGCCATTTCCGCCTTTGAGTCTCCCGCGAGTGTGCCGCCGCTTTCCCCTCCTTTTGAAAGGAGGGGCAGGGGTGGCTTGTCTAAAAGCCGTTGGCGCACAAATGGTTATGCGGCGGCAGAAGCCCTTGCTCCTTGCAAACCACCCCCGCCCCTCCTTTCAAAAGGAGGGGAAAGCGGCGGGCTCTCCGCAATGCTATGGGTGCGCTGCGGCGGGGGCTTCCCTGCCTTGTGGCTGGTCTTCCCTGCCTTTTGTCGGGGTCTTCCCTGCCTTTGCGGCGGCCTATCCTGCCTTTGGCGTGTCGAGGTTTTTGGGGCAGAAGCTCTCGAAGGGGCATTTGCCGCAGTGGGGCTTCCGCGCCGTGCATACGTAGCGGCCGTGCAGCAGCAGCCAGTGGTGCGCCTGCGGCAGGTCGGCTGCGGGTATGTTGCGCGTCAGTTCCAGCTCAACCTTGTAGGGAGTGTCGGCCTCCGGCGGCACGAGTCCGAGGCGGTGGCTCACGCGGAACACGTGGGTGTCGACGGCGATGGCCGACTGGCCGAAGGCCACGGAGAGCATCACGTTGGCCGTCTTGCGCCCCACGCCGGGCAGGGCGAGCAGCCCCCCCATGTCTTGCGGCACCTCGCCGCCGTGCTTCTCGACCAGCATCTGCGCCAGGGCGGCCAGGTGGCGTGCCTTGGAGTTGGGGTATGACACGCTCGAAATGTAGTCGAGCAGGTCGTCGGGCGTGGCCGAGGCCATGGCGGCGGCGGTGGGGTAGCGGGCGAAGAGGGCGGGGGTGACGGCGTTGACGCGCTTGTCGGTGCATTGTGCGCTTAGCACCACGGCCACGAGCAGCTGGAACGTGGAGCCGAACTCCAGCTCGGTGCCGGCGTCGGGCATTTCGCTGCGGAACACGTCCAGAGCCTTCTCGTATCTCTCTTTTCTTGTCATCGGGTGACAAAAGTAATACAAAAATTTGAGAATGCGGATGATTTTGCCTACATTTGCACATTATTAATTAATGTTGCGGCGCACGGGCCGCCCTCCCGCCCCCTGCCGGGCAGGGAGGGGGAGGGCGGCGTGCCGCACCGACAATGGACGATATGGACACAAGACTGATAATGGATTTCCTGCGCGACGTGGCGGCCAACAACAACCGCCCGTGGTTCCAGGAGCACAAGGCCCGCTACGACGCCGCCCGCGCAGAGTTTGAGCGCGGCGTGGCCGAGGCCATCGGGCGCATCGCCGCGTTCGACCCCTCGGTGGCGCACGTCACCGTGAAGGACGCAACCTACCGCTTCTACCGCGACACCCGCTTCTCGGCGGACAAGTCGCCATACAAGACCCACTTCGGCGCATACGTGGCCGCCCACGGCAAGAAGGCCCTGCACGGCGGCTACTACATCCACCTGGAGCCTGGCCACTGTATGCTTAGCTGCGGCAACTACTGGCTGCCCACGAACATCCTTACCTCGTGCCGCAACGAGATTATGGGCAACATCGACCGATGGCTGGCCTGCGTGGGCAGCGACGACTTCGTGCGCTACTTCGGCCCTGCACCCGGCGGGGAACTGTTCAGCGGCCAGGGCTTCGGCATAGAGAGGCTGAAGACCTGCCCGGCAGGCTTCCCGCGCGACTACGAACACATCGGCTACCTGCGCATGAAGGACTATTGCTGCTGGCACTGCGTGGACGACGGCTTCTTTGCCCAGCCCGACTGGCTCGACCGGATGGAGCGCATACTCAAGGCGGGCAAGCCGATGATGGACTTCATAAACTCCGTAATCGACGATTACGAATAAGCCGCAGCCGACATGGACAACGCAAGACATACAACCAAGCTGTACAGGGTGCTCTTCGTCTGCCTGGGCAACATCTGCCGCTCGCCCGCAGCCGAGGGCATAACGAGGGAGATGGCCGCCCAAAGGGGGCTGGCCGACAGGGTGGACGTAGACTCCGCCGGCATCGGGGGGTGGCACGTGGGGCAGCTGCCCGACAGCCGTATGCGCCGCCACGCCGCCGCAAGGGGCTACCGCCTCGACAGCCGCGCGAGGCAGTTTGCCGACGGCGACTTCGACAGGTTCGACCTCATCGTGGCCATGGACGCCGACAACTACGCCTGCCTGTCGCGCCGGAAGCCAGCCCGGGGCTGCCGAGCAAGGCTCGTGGGCATGGCCGACTACCTGCGCTCGCACCCGGGCTGCCACGCCATTCCCGACCCGTACTATGGCGGCGACGCCGACTTCGAGCTTGTGGTCGAGCTGCTCGAGGATGCCTGCGCGGGGCTGCTCGACGAGCTTTTCTTACCGAAATAAACCGTGGATGAAACGATGAAGAAACTAATGCTTATGCTCGCCCTCGCCATAATGGCGGGCGGGCAGGCCGACGCAAGGAAGAAAAAGAAAGACGAACGCAAGGAGGAGAAGAAGGAAACGCCCGTAAGCCGCGGCCTATTCGGCGTGCAGCGCGACGGCGACAAGTGGTACTTCCACGTGCCAGACTCGGTGGTGGGCCGCCCCTTCCTCGCCATCACGCGCTATGTGTCCACCCCAACCGGGGCAAGGGTCTACGGCGGCGAGGAGGTGAACGAGCAGACTTTCTACTGGGAGAAGGCCGACGGCAAGCTGCTGCTGCGCTCGCTCGTCTACATCTCGGCTGCCGACAGCTCGCAGGCCATAGCCCGCGCCGTGGCCGCAAGCACCGAAGACCCTATCGTTGAGGCTTTTAAGATTGAGTCCGCCAAGGCCGACTCGGCCAAGCACGTGGCCTACAAGGTGGACATAACGAAGCTCTTCGGCAAGGAAAACGTGGCCGTGGGCCTTACCGCCGCTGCCAAGAAGAGCCTCGGCCTGACGGCAATGAACGCCGAACGCTCGTTTATCAAGTCTGTAGCGACGTACCCGATAAACACGGAGGTGAAGACCGTGCGCACATACAACTGCAAGGAAGACGGGCGGCTGCCCGCCGGGCGCTACGCCGGGGTGGCCACGTTCGAGATGAACACGTCGTTCGTGCTGCTGCCAAAGGTGCCTATGCGCAAGCGCCTCTTCGACCCCCGCGTGGGCTATTTCGTGAACTACTACGCCCCCTTCTCCGACGACCAGCAGAGCGTGGAGAACAAGGAGTTCGTTTGCCGCTGGCGGCTTGAGCCGCGCGAGGAGGACATAGAGAAGATGAAGCGGGGCGAACTTGTGGAGCCGAAGAAGCAGATTGTATACTACATCGACCCCGCAACGCCAAAGAAGTGGCGCCCGTACCTCATACAGGGCGTGAACGACTGGAACGCGGCCTTCGAGCAGGCGGGCTTCAAAAACGCCATAGTGGGCAAGGAATGGCCCGACGACTCGACCATGAGCATGGAGGACGCGCGCTTCTCGGTGATACGCTACCTGGCCTCGCCAATATCCAACGCCTACGGCCCGCACGTCAACGACCCGCGCAGCGGCGAGATTCTCGAAAGCCACGTGGGCTGGTACCACAACGTGATGAAGCTCGTGCACGACTGGTATATGATTCAGGCGGCGTGCTCCGACAGCGCGGCACGCAAGATGGTGTTCGACGACGAGCTGATGGGGCAGCTTATCCGCTTCGTCAGCTCGCACGAAATCGGGCACACGCTCGGCCTGCGCCACAACATGGGCGCGAGCCACGCAACGCCCGTGGACAGCCTGCGCAACCGCCGCTGGCTGGAGGAGCACGGCCACACCGCGTCGATAATGGACTACGCGCGCTTCAACTACGTGGCGCAGCCCGAAGACAGCGTGGGCCGCGCCGGGCTTTTCCCGCGCATCAACGACTACGACAAGTGGGCGATAGAGTGGGGGTACAAGCCCATCTTCGGCACTAAGGACGAGGAGGAAGACCGCCTCGTGCTCAACCGCATGACCGTAGAGCGGCTTAAGCGTGGGCCGCGCTACTGGTTCGGCGGCGAGGGCTACGACAACGACCCGAGGGCGCAGAGCGAAGACTTGGGCGACAACGCCGTGAAAGCCAGCGAGTATGGCATAGCCAACCTGAAGCGCATAGTGAAGGCACTGCCCGAATGGACGCGCGAGGAGGGCGACATGAACGACAACCTGCGCCGGATGCACGGCGCGGTGGTGTCGCAGCTCATGCGCTACGAGGGCCACGTGCTGCGCAACATAGGCGGGGTGTACATCGACAGGAAGAGCGTGGAGGAGCCGGGAGCCGTCTACACTCCGCAGGCTAAGGCCGAACAGGTGGCCGCGCTCGACTTCATAGGCCGCCACGCGCTAACCGAACCGGCATGGCTCACGGCGGAGGGCTACATCAGCCGCATTTACGACAGCCCGCTCGACTGCCTGAAGCCTGTGGCCGAAATGGCCGTGGCGGAGCTTCTCTCGCCGATCAAGATGCGCAACATGGCCAAGTATTCATACGCCACGGATGCCTATACGCCGGAGCAATATATAAGCGACGTGGCAGACAGGGCGTTTGGCGAGGCACGCACAGGCAGCGCCGTGACTCCCTACCGCCGCTACGTCCAGGTGCAGTTCGTTGGCAAGGCCACGCGCGGCTATGCCTCCGCGCCGGTCGAAATCCGCGCCTACTACCACAGCCTGCTGCTCGACCTGCGCCGCCGGTTGGCCTCCGCCCGCCCCACCGACGCGCCTACCAAAGCCCATTTTTCCGTGCTCGTCCGCATGATTGACGACGCCATGGAGAAGAAGTAAGAATATCCTATATATAATAAAAGGTGGGGCGTCTGTCCGCGACCTGCGCCTCCGCCTTGTCTAACCGATGCCCCTGCCCGACGGCCGAAACGCCGTCGGGCAGGGGCTTTGCATTACCCAGGCTGCAACGCCCACCGATCCCCCATCCAAAAAAATCAGGAAAAAATCCCCAAGCCGATGGTTACTTCAGCCCGACAGCGCCCATTAACCGATAGAAGCCGAGGAAAGAACGGGGCAAAAAGCTGCCGAAGGCGCACAAGCCGCCCAATACTCCCAAGGCTCCAAGCAATCAAATCACACCAAAAAAACAGCAAAGACAATGAAAACGACAAGCAAGAAAAGGACACAAGTCTACAACGTGATAATACTCGACCGCAGCGGGTCGATGTCTGCAATACGCCAGGCGGCAATCGACGGATTCAACGAAACGCTCGCCGGGATAAGGAAGGCGCAGGAGAAATTCGCCAAAACGCAGGAGCACTACGTGTCGTTGGTGGCGTTTTGCAACTGCAAGACAGATGCCATCTTCGACAAAGTGCCTGTCGGCAGCGCACGCCCGATAACGGAGGCTGACTACGAACCGTGTTGCGGCACGCCGCTCTACGATGCCATGGGCTTCACGCTGGCGGCCATGCGCAAGCACGTAAGCGGCATGGCGGATGCCGTAGTGGTGGTCACCATCATCACCGACGGCATGGAGAACGCATCAAGGGAATACAGCCGCGCTGCCATTCAGTCGCTCGTAGAGAGCCTGCGCGGCGAGGGGTGGACGTTCACCTACATGGGCGCAAACCAAGATTCTGGCGCGGTGGCCGCCTCTCTCTCCATCCGCAACGCCCGCAATTTCGCCTATTCTTCCGCAGGTGCCATGGCCGGAATGGCCAAAGATGCCACCACGCGCATGAACTTCTTCTTGCGCCTCGACCATTTCAAGCAGGCAGAGGCCAACTGCGGCTCCCGGCCAATGTCGGCGGAGCAGCTCCGCGAGTGCTATGCCGCCATGGCCGACGAGGCTTTCGACGAGGTGGAGGGCGGCAGCGGCCCCGCCTGCAAGTGATGAGTCAATGATACATTAGGTTAGGTTACTATTGTGCGCCCCACCCTTCGCCGTCACTCCCGATGGCCGCCGGTGGGGCTTTTTGCTTTCACGGCCTCACTTCGCCTTTTTGCCCAGCGCCCCGTACACCACCTTGGCGACGAGCGGCTTGCTTGTCTCTTCGGTCATGCCGTGGCCGAGGCGGCCGTAGATGTATGGCACCTCGAGGCCCTTTATGCAGTAGTGGGTGATGTCGGCCACGAGGTCTACGTTGTCGATGTCGAACTCTCCGTCGGCCTTGCCGTCGGCGTACACCTTGCGGAAAAGCTCGATTTCGTCTTCGTCGAACTTCTTGCGCACCTTCTCCACCATCCAGATGTTGCGGAAGAACTCCGCCCGGAGGTTGCCGTTGCGCACCACGGTTTCCTTTATCATGTTCAGGTGGGTGTATATCAGCTCGATTACTTTGTCTTGCGGGCGTATCTTTTTGGCCGCCACTTCGTCGAGCCTGTCCGACAGCCGCTCCAGCTCGCCTTCTATCACGGCGTAGTACAGCTCCTCCTTGCTCTTGAAGTAGGTGTAGAGCGTGCGGCGGCCCTTGCCCGAAGCCACGGCCACGTCGTTCATTGTCGTGCCTTCTATGCCCTTTTTGGCAAACAGCTGGCGGGCTATGTCCACAAGCAGTTGCCTCGTTTTCTGTATCGACATTTCTCTCTTCTCCCTAAAACTATCAGCCTTGCACATTGCCTAAGGCGTGTGCAAAAGTATTAATTATATTTCAATTGGGCAAGTTGTGGCCGTTAATATGTTTCGCCTATTCCTTAAAAAATGAAATGCCGGTGTATGAAAAGGCTCCGCGCTGCCAGCCGCGGCGATGCTTCAGTCGCCGTGGCGGCAGCGCGGAGCTGCGTCTTGCCGGCGCCGGCCGTGCCTTGCCTTGCGTGTGGGGGATGGGCGGAAGCTGTTGCGTTGAGGCTCCGCTGGCTCCTTGGCGCGGCGTGGCTTGGCTGCCGGCTGCTTGGGTTGTGGCTTACCTTATGCCGGGGTATATCGGCGTTGCGCTGTTGGCCTGGGCCTTGTCGTCCTTCTGCACATGGATGGACACTTTGATGTATGGCGTGTCGCCGCCGCCGACGGTGAAGCCTGGGTTGCACTCCTCGGCCCATTCCTCGTTGATGGTGGCCACGTTCACCTTGCTTGAGTCGGCTATGGTGATTTGGCCTTCGGCGTGGCTCGACAGCTTGCCGTAGTTGAAGTAGAAGTGGCCGTCGATGGCCTGGCTCACGTCGAGGATGTTGGTGAGGTAGTACTCGTCGCAGTTTACGAGCGCCGTGGCGTCGTCGCTCGGCACGTGGAAGAACGTGTTGGTGCCGCCTATGGACAGGTGGCCGAGGTCGGCCACGCCGCCGTCGGGCAGGCACACTGCCGGGTCTATCGAGCCGGAGCTGCCGAGGAAGGTGGTGTCGGCCTTGATGTAGGTTGACTCGATGTAGGTGTCGCCGCCGTTGGCGTCGATCTTTTCGGCCACGATCTTGCAGCCCACCGTCACCACGCAGTGGCTTTCCATCTCTAACGAGCGGTCTACATAGAGCGAGCCGCCCACGAAGATGTGCTGCCCGTTTATGAAGTGGATGGACTCCGTGCGCAGGTCGCCGCCCACGTAGATGCAGCCTTTGGGCGTGCCGTAGATGACGCTGTAGTCAATGTTCTTGCAGGTGAGGTTGCCGCCGATGTACATTCCCACCGTGTTTTCAATCTCGAGGTCGGGGATGTAGAGGTCGCCCTCGGTGTAGACCTTGCCGCCGATGGACTTCTTGGGCCACTTCACCGTTCCGCCGAGCATGTATACCGGGGCGTTCTCGCAGCTGAACGCTTCCAGCTCGGTGAGGTCGAGCGTGCCGCCTTCGAGCACGACGAAGCCCGACAGGTTGGAGCTGCGGGAGTTTGGGCCGAGCTTCAGCGTGCCGTTTTCGATGAAGGCCCGTCCGCATACGTTGCTTGCCGGGCTTTCAATCGTTACCGTGGCCCCGTTCCTTATCACGATGTCGCGGTTGTAGTCTGGGTAGAACTTGATGTTCTCCTTGTCTTCTGTGTAGACCTTGGCCTTGCCCTCGTCGTAGGTCGGGGTCTCCGGGATGGTTATCTTCGCGGCCTGGTTCTCGGTGAGCGTGGCCACCGTTCCCACTCCTCTCGTCAATGTCCCGCCGTCGCCGATGGTCAGCGTGGTGTTGTTTCCGAACTTCACCGTGCCGGATGCCACCGCCTCGCCCGGCAGCGGACTGGTGCTTGAGTCGCCTGCTGTGGCCAACTCGTCGGCCGTACACGCGGCGAACAGGAGGCTGGCCGCCGCGAACAAAGCCGAATAGACGCCTAAATGCTTTGTCTTCATTGTGAAAATGGTTTTGGTGTTAATAATTTTGGTTGACTAAAATATGTCTAAAAACTAAACATTGCCTTGCTTAATGGCCCGCGTCGGGGGCTGTGTGCGCCCGTGTCCCGCCCGCCCCGGCATTGCTTCGGCAGCATTCCGGGTGCGTGGCGGAGGGCTGAAAAAGTGTGATGTATGGTCTGGAAAACTTTTGAAAAGTTCATATCGTATATTTTTTCGCTTCGCCCTTGGCGTTTTTTCTGTCCAATACAGCGTTGTGGCCATGCGGCCGCCGTCCGGCCTTGCCCCATGCCGATGCCTGCGGCGCCTGTCTGGCCATCGTTTAAATTCGCGCTGCAGAGATAATAATAAGTTTTAAATTACCCCCCCCGATTTGTTAAATAGAATTAAAACGCACATTTTTCTTTCCGAAATGCCTGTAAACATGGAGTGCTTGCAATGCATTCTCACGCCCGGATTTAACACTTCAAAAACCGATGAAATAGAAATCGGGATGCGGCTTTTGGCCTTTTATAATCCGCAAAACGAAATGTTCCGGCGTTTCAGAACAAAATGTTCCATTTCTCAAAACGAAACGTAC
>CALUMB010000027.1 GCA_944321645.1 uncultured Prevotella sp. | reverse complement strand
AGCACGGCGCACACCGACGAGTCTACCCCGCCGGAGAGGCCGAGTATCACGCGGTCGTCGCCAAGCTGCTCCTTAAGCTCCGCAACGGTGGTCTCTACGAACGAGGCCGCGCTCCACTCCTGGCGGCTCCCGCAGATATTGACCACGAAGTTCTGCAGGAGCTGCTTGCCCTGCGTGGTGTGGAACACCTCGGGATGGAACTGCACGGCCCACAGCGGGGCCTTGTCGCTTGCGTATGCGGCGAACTTCACGCTCTCCGTCGAGGCTACGACGTGGCAGTCGGCGGGCAGCGCGGTAATGGTGTCGCCATGGCTCATCCACACCTGCGAGTTGTCGTCGAAGCCCCGGAAGAGCGGATTGGCAGCGTCGAACCACTGGAGGTTGGCGCGGCCATACTCGCGGGTGTCGGTCTTTTCCACCCGTCCGCCACCGCAGCTGGCAATGAACTGCGCCCCGTAACAGATGCCCAGCACCGGCACACGGCCCACGAACTGGCCCAAATCAACCTTGAACGCCTCCGGGTCGTGTACCGAATAGGGCGAGCCGCTGAGTATGACGCCGATGACAGATGGGTCGTCCTTGGGGAACTTGTTGTAGGGAATGATTTCGCAGAAGGTGTCGAGCTCGCGCACACGACGGCCGATGAGCTGCGTGGTCTGCGAGCCGAAGTCGAGGATAATGATCTTCTGTTGCATATAATGTTTATAAATTTGTATGTCGGTTGGCGCGACACGACAGCCGCAAACGCCCTTGGCGGCAAAGGCAGGCTGCGCCGGTGGCCATACGGCACGCCGTCAACGCCCGTGCGCGGCGTATCTGCCCGCAAAGTTACAACATATTTTCCAAACGCCCGAAACATAGCCTCGATTAATTGCCATACACGATGCAAAAGCGCGGCAAAGGGCGGGCTGCGCTCAAAAACCTTCGGCAGCAAACCGCTCGGCCTCGGCGAGCGACGTGAGCTTCCCTACGTCGAGCAGGCGCAGGTCGGGCTTAAGGCATCCGCGGATGTCGGCCTCGGCGCACACCTTAAGGTAGAAATCCATTATGCCGAACTTCTCGGGGAAGGCCTCCATCAGCGGGAACAGGCGCGGCGAAAACACGTGTATGCCCGAAAAAGCGTAGCGGCGGCACCGCTGTGTGTCGAGCCTTGGGTAAGGACTGCGCACCTCGCCCGTCTCGACGTTCGTCCAACCGACGAGCCTCATGTCGTCTGAAAAGAGCAGGTAGCGCTTGGTCTGCCGCTCGCTTACGAGCAGCGTGGCCGCCGCCGAGGCCGCCGAAGCGTAGAAACCGGCAAGGCTAACGTTGCTCATTATGTCTACGTTGTGTATCAATATCGGCGCATCCGCGTCAAACAGCGGCGCAGCCTTGCGCAGCCCGCCGCCGGTGTCGAGCAAATGTCCTGTCTCGTCAGAGATGCGGATGTCCATCCCAAAGTTGGCGTTCTCGGCCAAGTAGGCTTTCACCTGGTCGGCAAAGTGGTGTACGTTGACCACCACCCTGCCCGCCCCGGCCTCGCCGAGGCGCATCAGCACACGCCTTATGAGAGGCTGGCCGCCCACGCTCACCATGGCCTTCGGCATGGTGTCGGTGAGCGGCTTGAGCCTTGTGCCAAGCCCGGCGGCAAGCACCATGGCCTGCATTTTCATGTCGCTGCCCATAAGCGTCACCCCTCCTTGCCTTGGCTGTGTGCCTGAAGCACCGTGGATATGCCCTGCTCGCGGTGCTGAATGCGCACTTCGATGCCGAACTTGCGGTTGATGTGCTCGGCCAAGCGCTGCGCACTGTACACGCTGCGGTGCTGGCCGCCGGTGCAGCCGAACGAGAACATCAGGTCGGTGAAGCCGCGCTGGATGTAGCGGCGCACGTGGGCATCGGCCAACTTATACACACTGTCGAGGAAAGTGAGTATCTCGCCGTCGTCCTCGAGGAAGCGGACTACCGGCTCGTCAAGCCCCGTGAGCTTCTTGTAAGGCTCGTAGCGGCCCGGGTTGTGGGTGCTGCGGCAGTCGAACACGTAGCCGCCGCCGTTGCCCGACTCGTCCTCCGGTATGCCGTTCTTGTAGGCGAAGCTGAACACGCGCACCACGAGCGGGCCGCGCCCGTCGTACTTTGAGAACGTGGCGGGGCCGTCCTGCGGGTGCGACTTGTAGACGTTTGTCTCGGCCGTGCGGTAGCCGTCGGAGCGGTTGAGGGCGGGTTGCTCTATCTGGGCGAAGCGCGGCAGCTCCGTGAGCCTCCGCAACACATCCATCATGTATGGGTAAGGATAGCACTTTAGCGGCAGCATCTCCCTAAGGTTCTGTATGGCCGGGGGTATCGACTCTATGAAGTGGCGCTTCTGCTCGAAGTAGCCCCTGAAGCCATACGCGCCGAGCACCTGGAGCGTGCGGAAGAGCACAAAGCGGCTAAGCTGCTCTACGAAGTGGCGCACCGTAGGCACTTCGGTGTAGTTCTTCAGCGACTCGTAGTATTCGTACACGAGTTCGCGGCGCAGCTTGTGCGGATAGCGTGCCGAAGCCTGCCACAGGAAGGATGCCACATCGTAGTAGTACGGCCCGCGGCGACCGCCCTGGAAGTCGATGAACCACGGGTTGCCGCGCCTGTCGAGCATCACGTTACGCGCCTGGAAGTCGCGGTACATGAAGCTGTCGAAGCGTTCCGCCGTCAGGTCTTTGGCAAACAGGCGGAAGTCGGCTTCGAGCTTAAGCTCGTGGAAGTCAAGTTCGGTGGGCTTAAGGAAGCAGTACTTGAAGTAGTTGAGGTCGAAGAGCACGCTGTCGATGTCGAACTCCGGCTGCGGATAGCAGTTGGCGAAGTCGAGGCCCCGCGCCCCCCTGACCTGTATGTTGGGCAGCTCGCGGATGGCCTTCACCAGCAGTTCGCGCTCAGTCACGTTGTAGCGCCCGCCCGCCTGGCGCCCGCCCTCGATCGCGTCGAACAGCGACACCGAGCCAAGGTCGGTCTGCAGGTAGCGCAGCTCGTCGTCGCTCACGGCCAGCACGTGCGGCACCGGCAGCTTCCTCCGCGCAAAATGGTTGCACAGGTAGACGAAGGCGTGGTCTTCGTCGCGGCTCGTCCCAATCACGCCCACCACGGTGTTGCCCTCCGAGTCGGCCAGGCGATAGTACTCGCGGTTGCTTCCCGCCGCCGCCATCTTCTGCACGTTGGCCGGCGGCTCGCCTGCCCACTGCCTGTATAGTTCTATCAGTTTCTGCATGATATGCTTGCTTTCTGTTGCTATATGCCTACGGTTTGTCTTTGTCTTTCTTGCCCGCCGAGGTGCGTGCCATTACCATTTGGCCCGCGCCAATAGAGGCCACGAGGGCGCCGATGCCCATGCCGAGCGCGAGGTCTATAATCTTGAAGAGCAGAAAGAGGCCAAGCCCTATCGACAGATTGGTTATGCCCTTGCGCCATTCCTGCTCCTTCGGCGGCAGCTTTTGGGCGGCAGCGTCCATGGGCGGTGTCTGCCCGGCGACGGCACCTGCCCCGGCAAGGCGCGACTTCTGCTTGCGGTTCTTATATATAAGGTAGCAGATGATGCCGATGAGAATCAGCGGGGCGAGCACCAACAGCAGCACGACAACGGTGAACGCGCCGAACACGCCGCCCGCCATCCACAGCGAGTCGCCAATAAGGTGGCCAAGCCCGTCGGCATCTACGTTGACGCTGTACGACGACACCGCCGGAACCACAGCCGAGGCCGTGTCGGTGGTGTCGGAAAACGCTTCCACCCCGGCCGTGTCGGCAGCCGGAGCGGCAGCCTGCGCCACAAGCGCGGCGGCGGGCCGGGGCTGCGCCGGCGACGGGCCGGGCGCGGCGATAGCCGCAAACAGCGCGAGAGCCATCAATATTTTCTTCATACGCTGGATTTTGTTCGATATTTCAACGCCAAGGCGCCTGCGTGCGCCTTTCAATTTGCAAAGGTGCGATTTTTTTCCTAATTTTGCAACTTTAAATGCGCAAACAATGAATCTGCCCGACATTTTCACGCGATACACCCGGCAGCTGATGGGCGAAGAGCTGTTCGCAAGGCTCGCCGAAGGGCTTAGGGCCGAGCCGCCCGTGAGCATAAGGCTCAACGCGGCAAAGTGCGGCACGGCTCCCCACGGTGGCGAGCGCGTGGGGTGGTGCCCCACGGGATACTACACAGAAAGCAGGCCCGCCTTCACGTTCGACCCGCTGCTGCACGCCGGGTGGTACTACGTACAGGAGGCATCGTCAATGTTCGTCCACCACGTGGTGAGCCGGTTCGTCACTTCGCCCGCCACCGCGCTCGACCTCTGCGCCGCCCCCGGCGGCAAGTCTACGGCCTTGCTCGGCGCACTGCCGCCGGGCAGCGTGCTCGCCTGCAACGAGCCTGTGCGCCTGCGGGCGCAGGTGCTGGCCGAAAACATGATGAAATGGGGGTGGCCGGATGCCGTCGTGACGTGCAACACGCCCGGCGACTACGCCCGCTCCGGGCTTACGTTCGACGTGGTGCTGTGCGACGTGCCGTGCTCCGGCGAGGGGATGTTCCGCAAAGACGAGGCCGCCATCGGCGAATGGAGCCAACAGGGCGTGGAGCGGTGCGCCGCCCTCCAGCGCGAAATCGTGGCCGCCGCGTGGCAGTGCCTGCGGCCAGGCGGGCTGCTCGTCTACTCCACCTGCACGTTCAACGCCAAGGAGAACGAGGAAAACGTGGCATGGATATGCCGCGAGCTTGGCGCCGAGCTGCTCGACGCCTGCGCCGACGCGGCGTGGAACACAGTAGGCTCTCTCTCGCCCTGCGTACAGGGGCCTGTGTACAGGTTCCTGCCTGGGGTGGCCCGTGGCGAGGGCTTGTTCATGGCCGCCATGCGCAAGTGCGACGACGGCACGGGCCGCGCCGCCGGGCCGCGCCGCAAAGCGAGGAAAAGCCCGCGGAAGGAAACTGGCGGCGACATTCGCGGATGGCTGCGCCCGGCGGGCGACTTCGACGTCTACCAGCTGCCCGACCGCACCATAGCCACGCCAAAACGCCTCTCGCCCGTATACGAGGCGGCAGCCGGGTCGCTCAACGTACTGCACGCCGGGGTGACCCTCGGCACGGCGAAGGGGCGCGACTTCATCCCGCACCAGTCGCTCGCCCTGTCGACAGCGCTCAACCCCGACGCATTCCCACGGGCGGAACTCGGCTACGCCCAAGCCATAGCCTACCTGCGGCGCGAGCCTACAGCGCTGCCGGAGGGCACGCCAAGGGGCTTCGCGCTCGTCACCTACGGCGGAGCGCCGCTCGGGTTCGCCAAAAACATCGGCACGAGGGCCAACAACCTGTACCCGCAAGAGTGGCGCATAAGAAGCTCGCACGCCCCCGCCGCCGACGCACGCCCGGCAGTGGTGGCAACAGGCCAAAACACAACAGACTAACACGCACACGATGAAACAATACTTAAACCTGCTCGAACGCATACTAAACGAAGGGTCAAAAAAGACCGACCGCACCGGCACCGGCACGCTGAGCGTGTTCGGCCACCAGATGAGGTTCAACCTCGAAGAGGGCTTCCCGCTGCTCACCACGAAGAAGCTGCACCTCAAGTCCATCATCTACGAGCTGCTGTGGTTCCTGCGCGGCGACACAAACATAAAGTACCTTAAAGACCACGGAGTGAGCATCTGGGACGAGTGGGCCGACGAAAACGGCGACCTCGGCCCCATCTACGGCCACGAGTGGAGGTCGTGGCCCGACTACAGCGGCGGCGCCATCGACCAGATTAAGAACGTGGTGGAACAAATAAGGCGCACGCCCGACTCGCGCCGCATGATAGTGAGCGCGTGGAACGTGGCCGAAGTGGACGAGATGGCCCTGCCGCCGTGCCACACCATGTTCCAGTTCTACGTGGCCGACGGGCGGCTTAGCCTGCAGCTCTACCAGCGGTCGGCCGACACGTTCCTCGGCGTGCCGTTCAACATTGCCTCCTACGCCCTGCTGCTAATGATGGTGGCGCAGGTGACGGGGCTGAAAGCCGGCGACTTCGTACACACGACTGGCGACACCCACCTCTACCTCAACCACATAGAGCAGGCCCGCCTGCAACTCACGCGCACGCCCCGCCCGCTGCCCCGAATGGCAATCAACCCCGACGTGAAAGACATTTTCGGCTTCGGCTACGACGACTTCCGCCTCGAAGGCTACGACCCGTGGCCACACATCAAGGCCGACGTGGCCGTATGAAAACAAATTAACATCCGCAAAGCTCCTATCCAAAGGAGTTAAAGGAGTAACAGGAAGCCATCGCTCCACTGCGTTCCGCTATGAAGTTAGAGGACGTATGCTCCTTAGCTTCCTTATTTCATTTGTTTTGGCTGAATGCGGACATTCATAAGAAAACAATCGCAACAAGGAAATGAAGATAAACATCATCGCCGCCGTGGCACGCAACAGGGCCATTGGCAAAGGAAACAAGCTGATATACCGCCTGCCCAACGACCTGAAGCGGTTTAAGGCACTCACCACAGGCCACACAATCATAATGGGGCGCAACACATACCTCTCGCTCCCAAAAGGCGCACTGCCCCAAAGGCGCAACGTGGTGCTTAGCCGCACGGTGGGCGAGCTGCCCGGATGCGAGTGCTACAAGTCGCTCGGCGACGCCCTCGGCAGCTGCCGCCCCGACGAGGAAGTCTACATCATCGGCGGGGCAAGCGTCTACAGCCAAGCCTTGGGCCTGGCCGACCGACTATGCCTTACCGAGGTGGACGACACGCCCGAAGGCGCCGACGCCTTCTTCCCCGACTACGGCGGATGGCGCGAGACCTGGCGCGAGGAGCACCAGGCAGACGAACGCCATGCCTGCGGCTACGCCTTCGTGGACTACGAACGCTAAAGGGCGGAGGAAGCCACCGCCCACGCCGCCACAATGGAAAGTAGCTGTATGGCAATGGGCTAAATGTTAAATCTCCGCCGCCCGAAAGCTCCGAGAATCGCGTCGCCGCAAAAAATCCGGCACTCGGCCGCATATATCGCAACCACGGGTGTGCAGCCGCAACTTGCTGTCACACTGCATCTTGCTGGCAAAGCGAAGCAGAGTGTGCAATAAAAAAGCCGCGTTTTTCGCCGTTTTTTCGGCAAAAAACGCGGTTTTTTGGCGCAATCTGGCTTCCAACGGGTGCCGTTTCGCCTCCTAAAACGCACCGTTTGGCACTCTAAAACGGTACGTTTAGCATCGCCAAACGGCACGTTTTAGGAATCAAGCGCAATTTTGGCGCCGCCTTAAGTGGCAAAAAAGCCCCGCCCGTTTCTATTTCGCCACTTTCAGCCGTGTTAAATTCGGCGAGGCGAAATGCTAAAAAACGCTAAGGGCGGCATGGCCGCCACCCCGGCCAAACACCAAAGCCGGACATGAAAAATTTCCCCACAAAAACTGCTTGCAAGCGCGTTTTTGTGGCCGCAAGCCGCCATTTTCAGTCTTTTTAACGCAACGGGATGCAATATTTCGCGCCATAGAGGCATTATATCCTTTAAAAAAGCAAAGGTAAAAACCATTAACGGAAGTGACTATGAACAAAAAGACGATTGTGGCCATTGCGGCCTGCGCCATCTCGCTGGCGGCTTGCAATGCGCCCAAGAAGGCAATGTTGGAAGGTATGGACGGAGAGTGGAACATAACGGAAGTGGACGGAAGCAAGCTGGCGACTGTCTCCGGGCAAACGCCATACATAGGCTTCGACCTCAAGGAAGGCCGAATCTACGGGTTTAGCGGCTGCAACCGCATCATGGCCTCGGTTGACGAAAAGACAGGCATGCCAGACTTCGGCCACATGGGCAGCACGATGATGGCCTGCCCCGACATGGAGACGGAGCGCAAGGTGCTCGCCGCCATGGGTAAGGTGGCGTCCGTAAAGAAAGGCGCCGACGGCACCGTGGACTTGTTGGATGCCAGCGGGAAGAGCGTCGCCACGCTCGAAAAGCGGTTTGAGCCGATGGAGTATGCCGCGCTTGAGGGCGAATGGATGGTGGCCAAGGTCAACGGCGCGGCTGTCAAGCCGGCCGAAGGCATGGCGCAGCCGGTGCTGTCGTTCGACACCAAGGCCAACCGCCTTGGCGGAAATGCCGGGTGCAACCGCGTGATGGGCAACATTGAGCAAGGCAAGCCTGGCCCGCTTAGCATATCGTTCGGGCAAGTGGCCACCACACGCATGGCCTGCCCCGACATGGATACGGAGCGCAACGTGCTCGCCGCCCTGTCTGACGTGAAGACGTTCGGGCAGCTGCCCGGAGGCAACGTGGCCCTGTTCAACGGCAGCGGCATGATTGCCATCGAACTGGAAAAGGCCCAAAAGTAAATTTGAATATCCGCAAAGCTCCTATCCAAAGGAGTTAAAGGAGTTGCAAGGGGCCATCGCCCCACTCCGTTCCACTAAGAAGTTAGAGGACAAATGCTCCTTCGATTCCTCATTTCATTAGTTTGGGAAATATGCGGATATACGTAAAAGTAAAAGAGAAAGAAAGTAAAAAGGTAAAAGAGTTAAAGGGTAACAGAGTAAAAAAGCAAAAGAGTAAAAATGCAAAAGGTAAAAGCCTACGCTTCCCATCGCGTACCGGCTTTTACCTTTTTTACTTTTTTACCTTTTCACCTTCAAATGAATTTCTGCTTCTTCAGGGCTTCGAGCATTCCGGCCGACATAGCCTCGCAGTCTTTCTTGGTGTAGCGTATGTCGGTGAATATCTGTGCAAGCGTCTCCTTGTGGTTTATTTCGCAGAAGTGCTTGTTTTCGTCGAGGCTTTCCTTGTAGGCATAAAGGCGGTCGATGTCAGCCGGGGAGTATCCGTGGTAGGACTCCTCGTGGACGAAAGCGTCGGTGGCGAGGCGGTCTGACAGCGGCGGGGTTTCGGCAGGCCAGCCCACGGTGAGCGTGGCAACTGGCATCACCAGCTCAGGCAGGTGCAGCGCGTCGATAATCATCTGCGGCATATACACCGTCGTGCCGAGGAAGCACAGCCCCAGCCCGGCCTCTTCGGCGAGGTTGCAAAACGTCTGCGTGAAGAGCAGCGCGTCGGTGGCGGCATTGATGAACGACAGGAAGTTGTCGTAGCCTGGCTCGGCCTTGCGGCATCGGCACCACGCCGACGTGCGGTTGTAGTCGGCGCAAACGGTGAGCACCACCGGGGCCTCGGTCACCATCGGCTGGTTGAAATGTGCCGGGGCGAGCCTTTCCTTGCCCTCTTTGGAGCGCGTCACCACCACGCTGTACAGCTGCAGGTTGCCCATGGTCTGCGTGCGCGAAGCCTCTTCGAGCAGCCTTCCGAGCAGCTTTGCGTCAACGTCTTTGTCTGAATACTTGCGGATAGTCCGCCGTGTGTTTATTGTTTCCATTTGGCTTTGGCTTGTTTGGTTGTGCAAAGTTACCCAAAATCCGTGAAAAACTTTGCTCAAACCGCACATTATCTCAGCCAAAGCAAACAAAATTGAGGCCGCAAGGAAAAGGCGGCTAAACGGGAAGCATGGTTTGCCGCCATTTGTTTACGATGCGGAAAGAATGCTAAATCCAATTAAAAAAGGTACAACTTACGTGTGATTATTATACTTTTGCAATGATTACAAAAGTGTATTTGGATAACAAGTTAAACAAACAGTGTTGATTATGAGTAAGTTAGATGTAAAGAAGAGAAACTATCAGGCACCGAGAATTGAGATTTTAAAGTTGGAAACCGAACAATTTATCGCCACGTCAACGCAAAACGTCAACGACTTCAAGGACGGCGGAACTTACGGTAGGGAAAGCACGCCATCCGACTACGGCTGGGAAAAAGCGAAATTTGACGCTTGGGATTAAGCAGAAGAAGGGTAACAAAAAGAAAAATGCAAACAAAACGCAACGAAATGAAAACAGCAACAAGCAACATATTCCTGACTATTGCAGTGGTGGCCGTGCTTGCCGGGTGCAGCGACGAGACCGAACTGCTGCAACCCGCGCCGCCAGGCAACAAGCAGCAACTGATGCTCCGCGGCACCATGCCGGGCAACACGACTAAGACCAAGGCGCACGTAGACCACAAGGGCGGCTTCTTCTGGAATGCCGGCGACACGGTGATGGTCATTGACAGCCAAATGGCAAACTTCATGGCGGCATACACCGCCACGTTCAGCGCGACGCCGGAATCGGAAGGACAGAAGACGGCAGACTTCCATGTGGACATGAACACGGTGGACGAATACGACGTGAACTCCGTCATGGTGCCGTACCTCCAGGCCAACGCGACAGACTACAGCGCGATTTTCCCCCTGACCAACGACCGCGGCGACGACAGGCTGCTCGGAGCGACATACAACTACGACTTCCCGTCAGCGCAAGTGCAGGACGGAGCTTCGGCCAGCCACCTCGGCAAATATATGCTAATGACTTCGGGCATGATACCAATCGACAGGAGCGGCACGGGCGACGGCGGGCTAACCGCCGAGGGCGGACTCGTGAAGCTGCCCGACTTCAAGCTCGCCCACCGCTCCAGCCTGCTGCAGTTTCGCGTGGCCAACCGGCAGGGCAACCCGATAGAGGTGAAGCAGGTAAGCATCCACGCACGCCGCAAAGACGGCAGCACGGCTTACTTCAGGCCGCGGTGCTCTTACTACGTGACGAGCGACAGCGTGGCAATGGCCGCCGGCTCATACGGCACATTGGCCGTGAGGCTGCGCGGCGACGGCGCGGCGGGCTACGTCATACCGGCCGGTGGGGAGCTGTCGGTCTACGCCGCACTGCTGCCAAACGCCACCGACGACGTGGAGTTCACCTTCGACGTGGAAACCACCGACGCGCTGTATAAGACGCTGGCCTTTTCGGGCAACAAGATACGCAACCGCCGCTTTGAGGCCGGGACATACTATACCTTCGAGCTGCTCGTTGACCACGGGCTTAACATCCAGTCGTGGGAAGAAGACAGGCTCGACGACATCAAGTTCGGACAGGAGACGTTTTCCGTAAGCTCCGGCAGCCTTACCCTGCCGCTCGAGGGCGGACAGGCCACCCTGCGCGTGCAGGCCACCGCCCCCGGCGGGTGGACATTGGCAGAACGGCCCGACTGGATCGAGGCCGACGCAACCTCCGGGCCGCAAGGCACAACCAACGTGAGACTGTCGGCCCGGCCCGCCAACGGCGAGCGCACAGGCACGCTATGCTTCGTGGCGGGCAACCTGCGCAAGTGGATAACGGTGCGCCAGGCCAAGGCGGAAGCTGCCGCCGACGACGTGATCAACGTGACGGCAGAGGAGATGAACGCCCCCGCAAACCTGCGAATACTGCAAGACGCCGAGCCTGCCTCGGTGTACTGCGACCCCGACAGCCGCAGTTTCAACACCGCACAGCCGCTCCAGGCCACCATCGAAGGCGGGCGGCTGCACCTGCGCTTCTACTCTCCGCGAAAGTTGGAGGACGTGGAGATTTGGGCAAAAATGCCCAACCTGTCAGAAGAGGAGTTCCTGCTGGCACGCCTCGACGAGGTAGCACCGTTCATCGACTTCTACGAGCCGTTGCCGTTCCTCACGCGCGACTGCACCTTCCCTACCGCCTCGGGCAAGCGCGTGACTATTCGCAAGAACCCCCATTTCGCCGATGCCATGCTCACGCTCCGGGCAACGTCGTACAGCGACTATTGGCGGAAGCTACAGCAAATCAAGCACGGCTGGGACATCAGCTTCAGCCTCTACGGCGGCGACCCCACTAAACCCGACGGCGGCCCCTCGCCAAACTGGATCGGCATACGCCCGGTACACTGCCGCGAGGCGGTGGCCTTGTTCCTCAACATCTGCTACATCACTGACATGAAGGAACACGAGGAGATGATTCGGGCCAACGAAAACCTGCTCTACGGCAACGGCGGCGCTGGCGACCCCGTGACCGCCGACCGGGCAATGGCGCAGATGCGCGAGGCACGCAGCATCAAGGTGGGCCTGGTAAACCCCAAACACGCAGCCGGGCTTGGCGGCTATGGGGTGTTCGGACTCGACGAGCGGCGCTACCTCAACTACAACACCGACTGGGGAGCCTGCACCGTGATGTTCCACGAACTGGGCCACGTGCTGGGCTACAACCACAGCAGCAGCTTCACCAACGGGGCGTGGTCGCAACAGCTTATGAGCAACTTCTACCTCAAGCACCTCAAGGAGCTGCCCATCGACTCGCCCGACTACCTTGACAGCAAAAGCAACGACAACCTTTATAACTTTTAAAACGACAATGATGAACTTCAGCAAACTATATAGGAAATGTCTGTCGAAGCTTTGCCTTGCGGCCACGGCACTCGCCTTTGCCGCCTGCCAGACAGACGAGCTGCCTGCCCCGCAGGCAACTGCACCGGGAACGGTCGAGTTTGAAATTGGCGTGGCCCAAGCCGAAACGCCTGTGTCGCGCAGCACTTCGGTGGCAAGCGAGAATGCCATCCAGGCACTCGACGTGCTGGCGTTCGACGCCGACGGACGCTTCTTCCGCCACTTTGCCGCAGGCGAGCTTTACACCATCGACGGCGGTGGGAAGTGGCTGTACCGCCTGCCGCTGCCTGAAAACGAGGCACAGGGCCTGCACTTCGTGTTCTTCGCCAACTTGCGCGACGAGGTAAGCCGGGCCGTGGCCGAGGGGCGCATCACGTCAAAAGACGACCTTTACCGCCAAATAAGGTTTGCCAACACCGACTGGGCGGCTGGCACCGGGCCGTTCCCGCTTTGGGGAGAGACACCCGGCGGCTACGACAGCCAGTCGACGCACCAGGGCCTCAACCGCGTGTCGATGCTCCGCCCAGTGTCCGTTGTAGACGTGGTGCTGAACGGCAACGCCACCGAAGCCATGGGAATCGCCAACTTCAAGCTGGCCTGCGTCGAGGTGCGCGACGTGCCGGCCGAAGGCTATGCCGCGCCTGCACCAGGCCACTTCGAGTGGGCCGAGCGCAGCGAAGGCGCACAGCTGCTCAACGAATACGTGGTGAAAAAGGCCACGGTGGTGGCCGATGCCGGTATGATGTCGCTGCGTGCCGGCGGCACTGCCGGCGTAAACGCACTGCGCGGCGCGATAATCGTGCCGGAGTCTGACGCCGGCGGGAAGTGGAACACGACGTTCATCATCGGCGGATACTACGGCAACGACACGCAGCTGTCGTGGTACAAGGTGGAGTTTTCAGAGAAAGACCAAGCCACGGGATTGCAACGCCGGGCCGACATCCTGCGCAACAAGCACTACATCCTCAACATCACAGGCGTAGGACAGGCCGGGTATGCCACGGCAGACGAGGCATACGCCAACCAGCCGGAGAACATACACGCCACGCTCGAGCTGAAGCCGGAAACCGACGGGCTGGCCAACGTCGCATACAACGCATCGGCCTACATCGCCACCGACAAGGCCGAACTGCACGTTGCCGCGCAAAAGGGCGACAGCATTGTGGTGCTCACCTCGGCTACCGAAGGCTGGAGGCTGTCCGGGATGCCCCACTGGCTCGAAGCTTCTGCCTCAAGCGGGAAGCAAGGAACCAGGGCAACCATCGCCTTCAGGCTGAAAGAGGGATTTGCCGCAGCCGACTGCCACCCGGCAGACATCACCCTACAGACCGGCAGGCTCGCGCTGAAAGTGAAGGTTTTCCCGGGCGACGGCAACACCATAGAGTATGAGACACCCTATGTCAGCGAAGTGCTGCAGGCCGCAGACTTCGGGTTTGCCGAAAGCGACTTCGCCCCCGGCGGCGGGATGGCGTTCTTGCACGGGCGCTACCTCATACTGGCCAACAACGGGAATGCCGCAACGCCCAGCGTGGTGGTCTACGACATGACCGCCAAGTCGGTGGCAGCCACAATCTCGGAATGGACGCACAACGGACAGACCCAAAGCTTCGGCGGAACCGAAGGCAAGCCCGACTACATCGACGACATCGCAGTCGACGAGCGCAACAGCCGCCTTTACGTGGCGCGACGCCAGTCGTGCGTCGAGGTGTTCGACATATCCGACCCGTCAAAGCCTGAATACGTCACACGCATAGGCAAGCTGTACGACGCGGCGGCGTTCACGAGAAACCGCCTTAGCGGTAGCGGCGCGGTGCTCGCCACCGACGGCTACCTGCTCGTGCGCGACGACATGAGCCTCGACACCTACCTCCACGGCGACATCGCGCCCGGCAATTTCCAAGAAATCACCTGCGTAACGCGCGACAACCAGACGATGACGCACTCCGGCCACCAACCGGCACAGTGGGCAGTTGACCCTGCCGACGGCGCAATATACCTCACCGACTACAGCGGAAGCTTTAAGGGCATCTACCGCATCGACCCGTCGCGAGCCGACCAATACGCCGAAAAGGGGCTGTACTGGAGGCAGCACGACCTGCGCAGCCATGCCTTCGCGCTCGGCTACAAGCCCACCGGGCTGCTGATAACCCAAAGCAAGGTCTACGTAACGCGGCAAGACGGCACGCTCGACGTGTTCAGCCGCAGCCTGCTTGCTGGCGCACCGGCCCTGGCCGCCACGCGCATACAAGCCGCGCAGGCCGAAAAGACGGTAAGCCTGCGCACCACTACTGGCCGTTACGGCAAGCTGCAGAAAATCTACCAGGCGCCCAACGACCCGGAGAGTTTCTGGAGCATCGACGTCACCAACAACGCGCTCGTGCGGCTGAATATGTTCCGCTCAAGCATTGAAGTGGAAGGATAAAACCATCTTAAGGAGTTTGGGGCTTTGGATTGGGGGTGTGAATTGGCTGCGCACATCTTAGCGCAGCCAATTCCTAATTCAAAATTCCAAATTCAAAACCCCAAGCCTCTACAGCCTCTCCAACTGCACGGTGAAGTGGCGCATGAGCGGAGCCTCCCATGCTATGCGCACGCCGCGCGTCACCTGCTCGCGGCGGTCGTACACGTTCTTTAGCGCGGCGGCCACCACGTCCATGTGGTTGTCGGTGTACACCCGGCGGGGTATTGCCAGGCGCAGCAGGTCGAGGCCGTCGAAGCGGTTCTGGCGCGTCACGGGGTCGCGGTCGGCCAGCAGGTAGCCTATCTCGCAGCCGCGTATGCCTGCCTCAAGGTAAAGCTCCACGGTGAGCGTCTGCGCGGGGAACTCCTCCTTAGGCACGTGGGTGAGCACCTTCGGCGCGTCCACGAAGATGGCGTGGCCGCCGGCAGGGCGCTGGTAGGGTATGCCGTATTCGTCGAGCTTGGCCGCGAGGTAGTGTACCTGGTGTATGCGCGTCTCCAAGTTGTCGAACTCGGTGTTCTCGTCCAGGCCCACGGCCAGTGCCTCCATGTCGCGCCCGTTCATGCCGCCGTAGGTGAGGTAGCCCTCAAACTGCACGCAGAAGCCCTTGGCGCCGTCGTACCAGTCCTGGCGGTTTGTGGCTATGAAGCCGCCCATGTTCACTATGCCGTCCTTCTTGGCGCTCATCGTCATGCCGTCGGCCAGGGCGAACATCTCGCGGGCAATCTCCTTTATCGACTTGTCGGCGTAGCCCTCCTCGCGCGTCTTTATGAAGTAGGCGTTCTCGGCGAAGCGTGCCGAGTCGAACACCACGGGCTTGCCGTACTTGTCGGCCACGGCCCTGACGGCCCGCAGGTTCTCCATCGACACGGGCTGTCCGCCGGCCGTGTTGTTGGTGATGGTCACGATGATGAACGGTATGCGGTCGGCGTGCTCCTGCAGTGCGCGGTCGAGCTTTTCGGGGTCAACGTTGCCCTTGAACGGTATTTCGAGCTGCGTCTGCTTAGCCTCGTCAATGGTGCAGTCGAGCGCGATGGCCTTGCGCCCCTCGATGTGGCCCTTGGTCGTGTCGAAGTGCGAGTTGCCCGGCACGATGTCGCCCTCATGCACGAGGTAGGAGAACAGCACGTTTTCGGCAGCGCGCCCCTGGTGCGTGGGTATCACATATTTAAATCCCGTAATCCGCCCGATGGTTTCCTTCAGCCTGAAGAAAGAGTCGGCCCCGGCGTAGCTCTCGTCGCCCATCATCAGTGCGGCCCACTGGCGGTCGCTCATTGCGCCCGTGCCGGAGTCGGTGATGAGGTCGATGTACACTTGGTTGGCCTTCAGCTGAAACACGTTGTAGTGCGCCTCCTTGATCCACTGCTCGCGCTGCTCGCGCGTGCTCTTGCGGATAGGCTCCACCATCTTGATTTTCCACGATTCTGCGAATGGTAGTTCCATAGGTTTTGTTTGTTGTTGGTTAGTTTGGTGGTTAGTTTTGCCGCAGCCCGCCACACGTTTCCGCCGTCTGGCACCGGCGGCAGGCCGCAAACTCTCTGCAAATTTACAAAAATAGCCTGACCCTGGCAACTCCGTTGCGTATTATTTTTCGTTAAATATTCATTTTCGGGGTGGCTGACGGCCGACGGCCCACGTGTGGCCTATGGCGCGATTTGCAGGCCATGGGGGCATTGCCTGCGTGTGGCCGCCGCTTACACACGGCGCCTCACGCAAGTTGCATATATGCCACTAAAAAGCCGCCTTGCCGCCTGGGATTTTAACACAGTGCCGGAACGCATCGCAAAACGTGCCGTTTCGGCTTGCAAAACGGCACGTTTCGCCGCCCAAAACGGCACGTTTCAGCCCTCAAAACGGCACGTTCCGCAACGCATTGGCAGCCAGCGCGTTATGCAAGGCGTGCCGTCTGCCTCGGCGTTAAGTTAAAAGTGTTAATCCGATTGGCTTGGAGCAACCGGCGTCCGGCTACCGGCCAAAATGCGGTACGCAACCCTGCCCCGCCCTAACGGCCAAAGCCGCTGCCGAGCCGGGCCCCACCCCGCAGAGCGAAACGGCGCAGATTGCCCTTAATTTTTATTTCATCTAAATTGCGGGACAGCCTGGCGCATAGCCCCGAGACACACCGCAATGGCTTGATTCTGCCGCAGTTTTGGCCATGGCGCGGCGTTTTTCGGCTCCCGGCGGCCACAAGTTACATTTCCGTGACAAACGTTTGTGGCACAAGCAGTTACAAATGGGCAACACGCCCCGCCTCTACATCGGCGATGTTTCACGCATAACTGCCCTAAAATTAGTGCATTACGCACATTTATAATGTTTCGCGCAAAAAGGGCGCATTTGGCGGATTGAAAAAAAATTGCGAAATTTGCAGCTTGAAACCGCTTGGGGTTCATAAACAACAACGATGAGCTTAGTATGGTAAACAATCATAAAGCACTGTGGGACAAGTGCCTTGCACTAATCAAGGAGAACGTCACCGAGCAACAGTATAAGACATGGTTTGCGCCGATAGTTTTCGAGTCGTTCAACGCCTCGGCCAAGACGCTGTTGCTGCAAGTGCAGAGCCACTATGCCTACGAGTACCTCGAGCAGTACTACCTGGGCCTGCTCAACAAGGTGCTTGCCCGCGTCTTCGGCGCGAACGTGGTGCTGCGCTACCGCATCGTGACCGACCGCGAGCACCATCTCACCCAAGACATCGACGCCGAGCAGCCTGCCGACATCGAGCAGCCGCGGGCCACGCGGGCCAACCAGGCGCCCACCGTGCTCGACGCCGCCGTGCCGCAGGGCCTCAACCCGCAGCTCGACCCCAAGCACACCTTCGCCAACTTCATAGAGGGCGACAGCAACAAGCTGCCGCGCACCGTCGGCCTGTCGATAGCCGAGCACCCGGGGAAGACCACCTTCAACCCCTTCTTCATCTACGGCCCGTCGGGATGCGGCAAGACGCACCTCGTAAACGCCATCGGGGTGCGCTGCAAGGAGCTTTACCCGCAGAAGCGCGTGCTCTACGTGAGCGCACGCCTGTTCCAGGTGCAGTTCACCGACGCCGTGAGGCAAAACCGCGTCAACGACTTCATCAACTTCTACCAGACCATCGACATGCTCATCGTCGACGACATACAGGAGTGGGCCACGGCCACGAAGACGCTCGACACGTTCTTCCACATCTTCAACCACCTCTTCCGAAACGGCCGCCAGATAATACTCGCCAGCGACCGCCCGCCCGTCGACCTCGAAGGCATGAAGGACCGACTGCTCACGCGCTTCAGCTGCGGACTCATCGCCGAGCTTGAAAAGCCAAACCCGCAGCTCTGCATCGACATACTAAACTCGAAGTGCCGCCGCGACGGGCTGAAGATTCCCACAGACGTGATAGCCTTCATCGCCTCTACGGCCAGCGGCAGCGTGCGCGACTTGCAGGGGGTGGTAAACTCGCTCCTGGCCTACTCCGTGGTCTACAACTGCAACGTGGATATGCGCCTGGCCGAGCGCGTAATCAAGCGCGCGGTGAAGGTGGACGACCGACCGCTCACCGTAGACGACATCCTCGAAAAGGTGTGCGCCCACTTCAACGTCACCACGCAAAACGTGTTCAGCCGCAGCCGCAAGCGCGACTACGTGCTCACGCGGCAGGTGTCGATGTACTTCGCACAGAAATACACCAAGATGCCAGCCTCGCGCATAGGCCAGCTCATAGGCAACCGCGACCACTCCACCGTAATACACAGCTGCTCGGCGGTGGAGAAGCGGCTGAAGGTGGACAAGGCGTTTGCCGAAGAGATTGGCAGCATAGAGACCTCGCTGTCGCTCAAAGCCAAGAATTGAGCGGCGCAGACTGCCAACCTTGCAGAATACTATCGAAACATCGTGACGTTCCTTTGCGTTCCGCCAATAGCACGGAACGCGGGGAACGCTTTTTTTAACAACCCAACAAAACCAACAAATGCACAAGCACAATTCGTTCAGGCGCGAAGTCCTGGTGTTCCGCAGGTTCGGACGCAAGGGCTACTGCATCTTTGCCAGCCTGGGCCGCGAAGTGGTGATAGGCACGCTAAGCGTGTTCACGCTCACCCACGCACGTGCCGACGGGGTGAGCATCAAGCCTCTGCCCTCCGACACCGTGGCAGCGGCCTGCGGGCTTGAGGTGCGGCTCGGCGACGTAAGCGTCACCGGGTCGATGGCGCCGCCGGCATCGGGCCGGACCGTGAGAATGGTCAGTGTGCTGACGCAGGCCGACATCGAGTCTGCGCCCGCACAGAGTGTAAACGACTTGCTTAAGCTCGCCGCCGGGGTAGACGTAAGGCAGCGGGGGCCGCTGGGCGCCCAGGCCGACGTGAGCATACGCGGGGGCAACTACGAGCAAGTGGCCGTCTTGCTCGACGGCATCAACATCTGTGACCCGCAGACCGGACACAACGCCTTCGATTTCCCGGTTGACATTTCAGAAATCGAACGCATTGAAGTGCTCGAGGGGCCTGCCGGTCGTGTCTACGGCACTTCATCGCTTTCAGGGGCAATCAACATCGTTACAAAGAGGCCGTCGCGCACTGCCATAGGGGCCACCGCCGAAGGGGGCAGCTTCGGCTATGCCGCCGCATCGGCACGCGCCGCCATGGCCTCCGGCGCATGGGGCAACAGCATCTCCTTGGGCTACGCGCGGAGCGACGGCCACAGCCGCAACAGGGCGGGCAGGCTCAACGCCGACTACAGCGGCCTCAAGGCGTTCTATCGCGGCGGCTGCGCCTCGCCGGCGCTTAAGGCCGACTGGCACGCGGGCGTAAGCCTGAAAGGCTACGGCGCAAACACTTTCTACGGGGCGCAGTGGGACGACCAATACGAGCGCACATTCAAGAGCTTCACAGCCCTGCGGGCCTCGGCCCGCGTGGGCGCGGTGTCGCTGCGCTCGCGCCTGTACTGGAACCACTCGTCAGACCGTTTTGAACTCTATCGCGGCACCGAAGAGGGCGCACCGTTCAACTACCACCGCTCCGACGTGTTCGGGCTCGGCGCCGACGGCTTTTTCGACTGGGCGCTGGGGCGCACCGCCATTGGCGCGGAGCTGCGCAACGAAGACCTCGTGAGCACCACCCTCGGCGAGGAGCTGCCGCGCCCACGCCCCATCAGAGGCACAGGGCGCAGCTACCTCTACGGGCTTAACCGCACCAACGTCAGCCTGACGCTCGAACACAACGTGAGCATAGGGCGGCTCGACGTGTCGGCGGGGCTGGTGGCGGCCAAAAACTCGTGGGCGGACATGCCGCTTAGCGTCTACCCCGGCATTGACGCAAGCCTCGGCCTGGGGCGCGGGTGGACGGTCTATGCCTCCTACAACACCTCGCTGCGTATGCCCTCGGCCACGGAGCTTTACTACTCTATGGGCGGCCACAAGGCCGACAGCCACCTCGCGCCCGAAGAGCTTGCCGCAGCGGAGGCTGGCGTGCGCTACGCCAAGGGAGGCGTAAGGGCGGCGGCATCGCTGTGCCACAACAGCTACAAAAACCTGATAGACTGGGTGCGCGACACTGCCGGAGACCCCGACGAGCCGTGGCGCTCGGTAAACTTCACGAGCATTGATGCCGTGTGCGCACAGCTGTCGGCTGCGCTCGACTTCGGGCGGCTGCTGCCCGCACAGCGCACCCTACGCTCAATCGCCATAGACTACGCCTACACGAACCAGCAGAAAGCAGGCACCGGGGGGCTTGAAAGCAAATATTCGCTCGAATACCTGCGCCACAAGCTCGTGGGCAGGCTGGGGCTTAACCTGCGGCGCGGGCTAACGCTCGACGTGAGCTGCCGCTGGCAAGACCGCACCGGCACATACACCGACACCGGGGGCCGCACCCGCCCCTACACTGCCTACGCCGTGGTAGACGCCCGCATCGCGCAGGCGGTGGGCTGCCTGAGACTATTTGCCGAGGCAAACAACATATCCAACCACGCCTACGTTGACTACGGCAACGTGCCGCAGCCGGGCTTCTGGTTCGTGGGCGGCCTCGCCATAGAGCTTGACTGACGCAGGCTGCCCTTGCCGGCCACGCCGCCAGACGGCACAAAAAAATTGAATATCCGCATTTTGCATAGACGAATGAAACAAGGAAGCGAAGAAGCATACGTCCTCCAACTTCCTATTGGAACACAGTGGAGCGATGACTCCTTACAACTCCTTTAACTCCTTTGAATATAAAAAAATCCCCTTCCGCGGCAATGTTGCCACGAAAGGGGATTTTCCCTATGCAGGCACCGTCGGCACGTTGACCGCCGGCGCCTGCCTGTTCACGACGCTATGTCAGTTGGCTTTCTCAAGGTAGAAGCGGCCTGTGCCTGTGGAGACGTTGCGCAGCGTCACCTTTCTGCCTATCGGGTAGCTCTTGCCAGTCTGCCTGTCGGTGAGCCGCCAGTCCTGCCAAAGGCCCTTGGCCGCGCCGAAGGCCAGGGTCACGTCGCCCGTCCGCCTCATGTAGAAGCCCACGGGTATGCGCGTGGCAGCCCTGAACTGCTGCACGGTGAGCGCCCTGCCGCCCGCCACGGTGAACACGGCCACGCCTGCGCCCTCTTCGCTTTCCACCAAGAGCGGGGCGTCCTCGCGGCCATCATAGCCGTCGTCGGCCTTTGCCGAACGCGCCATCACACACGACGCGGTGTGGCCGTCGGCCGTGGCCAACAGCTTGAGCTGGCCGGCCATGGAGCGCACAAGGGTGCCTTTGCCATTGCCCTGCTCCATCATTTCTTGGGTAAGGTACACTTTGGTTGACAGCCCATGCCCGGCTATCTTCAGGAACACGGCCTGCATGGGGGCTATCTGCGCGTATTCCGACACGTTGTCATTGTTGAGGCTGACGTACTCCTGCCCGTTGTACACCTTAACCTCGTCAACATTTTTATTCTCTTCCAAGAACTTCTTAATGTTGATGTGCGACATGAGCGGGTTGCCGAAGAGGAAGTACTCGCCCGACGAGTTCATGCGGGTAAGCTCAATCCCCCCTTCCAAGCCTGTCAGGATAAAGCGCCCGATGGTGCCTTCGCGCAAAGCCTGGTCGGTGGCCAGCTTCGTGGTGCCGGTCTTGTCGTAGTAGAAGTAGGCGTTGTGCTTCTTCGGGAAGTGGAACGTGTACTCGCCGCTGCCGTCAAGCCTCATGGCAAAGCCCTGGCCGAGGGCGTAGGGAGTGCCAACGGCGTTGAAGCTCCTCGACCAGTCGTTCACCTGGATGATGGCCGGGTCGGTGGTAGAGGCACGCGTGAGCGACTTGTTGCTCACCTCCTTGCTCCAGAAGCGTTGGAACACGAACGGGTTGTTGCGCTGCTCCATGTAGTTTGAAAGCTCTTTGTCGTTGCCGTCGTCGTCTATCAGCCGGAAGTACCTGTCGTGCAGGCCGTTCTCCTCCGTGGCTCTCCACTCTTCCCAGGAGGCAACGTTGCGTGCCACAAACATATCGCCGGTCACCATGCCTTGCAGCGGCACAGACATCAGCTGGTACTTGCCCGCCGCAATCTTCGTGTCGATGAACACGCTGCCGACGTAGTTCAGCAAGTGCTGCCCCACAAGTTCTGCCCCGGGGGCAAAGTGGATGTTGTTGCAGCACAGCCCGTTCCCCGGGTCGGACTTGCACAAGTTGGGGTAAGTCGCGCTTTTAGGAATGAACACGTTGGTACACTCCCACGGCGTGCCTTCAGTCCAGTTTTCCCAGTTGTTCCAGTCATTGCTTTTCTCTCCCGTCCACTCTGTTTCGTTGGGATGGATGGTAAGCATGGCTCTTCTGTTCAACTCATAATCGCCGTGGACAACGCTTATATAATACTCGCCCGGGCCGAGGCGGTGGAAGGCTTCAGGGTCTAAGAATTTGAGTCCGCCAGTTTCGTTTATCTGCACCTTCATCGAGGCTATAACATCTGTGGTGTTCCCCTTTTGGTTGTAATAATTCAGCGTGTAAGTAACGCCTTCAACGCCTCCCGACACGTCAAACTCAACGCCATCGCCAAGGCAGATGTCCTCCGGGATTACCTTCAAGTCAACGATTTCAGTCGAGGCGTAGTCCATAACACAGTCCATCACGCCGTCGCCGTCGTGGTCAGGTCGCAAGTAAACGCCATTGACAAAGATGAATTTTAACGCACCTACACCTGACCCTATAATCAACTCCAATCTGTTAAAATCTCCGGGAGGAGTGATAGAAATGTAGGTTTTATCGCCGCTTCCCAACAATTTCAAGTCTAACAACCCGCCGCCGGTATTATCAGCCAATTCCGTTCCATTGTAGTAAGCTTTGATCTTCATGATTTTTATCAAATCCACAGAAGTCAGACCTGTTACGCCAGTAAGTATAAACCCAACTTCTTGGTTGGCCTTTATTGTATTAAAGTCAACTGCAATTGTTGTTGCAGCTCCAACCTCAACGGGATTTGCGAACGTGGCGCGAGTGTCCATGTTGCCGTCAACGATATAGCCCAGCCCCTCAATTTGATTAGCCACTTCAAGAAATCCTTCAGATTTATATGAAACTTTTGCGCCATAGTTGGCATTTGTTATAAGCTCCATACATTCTTCGCCAGGATTACCGCAAACGTCGCTCATCTCTTCTATAAAGGCATAGTAAACGTTTAATTCAGTTCCCAAATCAACCGCTCCAACTCCTGTCATGCACAATTCCAAGGCATCAAACTCCTCGTCAGTCTCGATGCTGAGGCGCACTTGCCCGGCAGACTCGCCTATAAGGCTCAGTGAGACGCCGTCGTTTTCATCGGCTACGGCAGTTGTGACTACCTTATTGCCGTTTTTCAAGCGGATGCGCATAAAGCGCAGCAAATCCAATCCGACAAACTTAGAAGTGTTGTTTATAACAAATCCCGTGCGCACCTTGTGGTTTTTTTCATTAATCGGCCCGTTATTCTTCTTTACGCCTACGATGGCTTCGTCTTGGATTAACTGCACGCCATTGCCGTTATAATTAATGTAGTTGTCTATTTCGGCATCCGTAACGGAAGCAACATTGCCCTTGGTGCCGTTGGCCCCAAGAAGTATTCCAGTCCAGCCGTCAGGCACGTATGCGGTATACTCCGCATTTTCGGGAGTTGCATCCGGGCTGTTTGTCAACGGGGTGTTGCAGTTCGTCTTTGGCTTCACCACGCGGGTGATGGTTGCCACTTGCTCGCTAACGAAATTGCCGTTTGTGTACACAGCCTTTATAACATACTTGCCGGCAACGTTCATCCCGGTGAGCACATTGCCCCTGTTAGTTTGTTCATTCGTAAGAATTTTCACGCTGTCTTTTTCTACATTGCTCGGGCAACTCACTACGGAATATGTCACATTTCCCACTTCTGGGTCGGCGAAACGGTAGGACGGCGTGCAGACCGTGGCGTTGGGGAACGAGAAATACGACGAAACGTCGATGGCGGTAGGCTCACGCACAAAGGCGTAGTGGACACACTGCGCACCTATGTCGAGGTTGAGTCCGTTGAAGTCTATCCTCACCCTGTCGCATTCCTTGGTGGTGACGAGGCTGAATATGGTTGAGCCACCGCCGCCCAGCGTCAGTTCGACCACTCCCGTTTGCGAGTAGCGTTCCTGCTCCATCTCGTCGTTGTATGTGGTGACAACGGTTGTCGCGTCCACACCGATGTCGAGCAGGTGGCCGGAGGTGACGTAGAAGCCAACCTCCGTCCCTGCGGGGATGGTGCGCCCGAAGTCAACGGTCATGCGCGGCTGGAAGAGTCCGTCGAGGATGGAAATACCGATGCCGTTGTCTGTGTTGGCGTCTATCAGGGTGTTCCTGATGCCTTCGGCGTGCAAGCACCAGTCAACGCCATAGGGGGCGGACACTTTGTTGTTGAAATACGACGTGCTAAGCGCGTCGCCGCCGTTCACCGCCGGAATCATGGGGTTTTCGCCCACGTAGGCATACATCACCTCCACGCCGGAGACTTGCGCGAGGGTAACGTTTACGCCGGCAATGCCAAGGCGCACCTCGTCGAACGGTTTCTCAAACGTTGTCTCGATGGTGTAGACCGGCGTTGCGTTGCCGCCGGTAATGTTTCCAAGGCCAAGGTCGACCAAGCTTGAGGCCGACGAGAACTCCACGTGTTCGCCCGTGGCCTCGCCATTGAGGTAGGTGTCAACCCACAAGCCCTTAAGCACGTCCAACGACAACACGCCGTTGTTCACGTTTTTCAGTATGAAGCCGGCCTTCTGGCCTCCGGCATAGTCGTAGTTGAGGTCGAGCACGGAGACAATCTGGTTCAGCGCAACGTTGGCGCCCAGCACCGAAGTAGGCGAATAAGTGTTAGAAAGGTCGGTGTCCACCACGTGGTTCATCTCCTCCATCACAGAGTCTTCTTTCGCCTTGTCGTATGTACCCAGCGATACCAACGACTCGGCCAGGTTGTTCACCACGCGGCCTACGCCCACGAGCGGCACGCGGCGGGTGGCCTTCCAGTAGCCGTCCTCCTGCTGCACCAGTCCGCTGCCGTCGCCGGTGAGTTCGCCGGTGCGGGTGAGCAGGCCGGGTGCGTTGGCGCCGGCCGTGGGGAAGTCGTCGTCCAAGCACGAAGTCATTACGCCCCCAAGCAGCGCTGCGCCAAACAGCATGCCTGCGAGGCGGTTTGTCCATCTTTTCATGTTGATGTCTGTTTAAAACGATTTGTTGTTGTTTCTTCTTTATAATTAATTCCCATTAGGAGCAAAATGAGGCCGGGGAGCCACCGCCACCGTTGCGTCCAAACGCAAAAATACGCAAGAACAGTTCCTGCCGGCACCATTCTCGGCAAGATGCCGCAGGTCTTTCAGCAAGATGCCGCAGGTTTTTCGGCAGAATACTATGGCTTTCCGGCAGTTGCGCAGCCAAGACGCACGCCAAAAGCGACGGCAATCGCGCAGCCAAGACACACGCAAAAAGCGACGGCAACAGCGCAGCCAAGGCGCACGCCAAAAGCGACGGCAACCGCGCAGCCAAGACGCACGCAAAGAGCGGCCTCCCCGGCTCCACTCAGCTCCCGCGAGGAAGGCTACTGCGCCACTTCTTCCTCCATCACCTTGGTGATTACGGCGCGGCTCATGCGCGGGTCGTTGTAGAACATATTGTCTACGCCGCCCTTGTGGTCGACGCGCAGCTGCCGCTTAGGCACGCCAAACTCGTTGACGAGGCACTCGTAGACCACGCGGGCGCGGTTTTTGCTCAACACGATGTTGCGCTCCACGCTGCCCGTGCCCTTGTCGGCATAGCCGGTGATGATGTACACGATGTCGGGGTCGGCCTTCTTCACGTTTTCGGCAAACAGGCCGAGCTGCACGCGCGACTCGTTCGTAAGGTCCCAAGTGTCTATCTTGAATATCACGAAGCTTGCCGTGGCCAGGGTCCTGATCACCTTTATCGAGTCGCGCTCGCGCTGCGCCAGCTGCGCCTGCAGGTCGTTGAGCTTGTCCTGCATGGCCTTAAGCTCGCGCTTGCGGTCGCGGGTGCGGATGATGGTCTTCGAGCGGCCCCACCCTCTCGGCTTGAACCTGTAGGTAAGGCCGAGCGTGGTGCTCCACACGCCCTCGCCCCAGCGCCCGCCCAGCTCGCCGTCGAAGCGGTCGCTCATGTAAGCGCCGTGGATGTCGAGGTTGAGGGCGAGCGCGTCGCTAAGCCTGAAGGTGTTCAGCACGCCCACGTTTGCGCTCACCTCCATGCTCTGCGGCGCCTCCCACACGCGGGTCCAGCCTAAGCCCACGTAGGGCGTGCAGCTGTAGAAGCGCGTCTCGTTGTAGCCGCAGATGATGTTCGACAGGTTGAAGAGCGCGTCTAAGTGGAGGTTGTAGAAGTTGAACTTCTGCTTCATGAGCCAGTAGCCGTCGCCGCCCTTGCCCGGCACGTCCTCGCCGGTGCTGTGGGTCGGGAACTCGCCGTGGCCCTCCTTCTGCGTGGCACCCTTCACAGACAGCCCGCTGTAGACCAGGCGCACGCCAATGCCCGGCGTGAACCACTTGCCCACGGCAATGTCGAGCGCGGGCGCGATGCGGTCGCCGAACTTCACCTGCTTGTCGTGGTTGCCGAAGAGCACCTGCCCGCCGGCTCCCACGCTCACGAACCAGTTGTCGAAGAAGTGGTTGGTCTCCACTTTGTATTTGTCGTTGACGTATTCCACTTCCTCTGTCACGTCGTACACCGTCTGTGCGGAGTCGGCGTGCTGCTCCTGTGCTGCGGCGCCAGTGAACGCAGCCGCGCACAGGGTTGACATAAACAATCGTCTTATCATTTTTCTCTGTGTGTTGTTTTGTGTTATTGTTTTTGTTGATTAGTCTTTTCCCATCATTGGCAGGACTTTTTTACAAACACTACCTAATATCAAGCACTTAGGCGGATAAAGCGGTATGCCATGTTTTACAAACCACCCCTGCCCTCCTTTGGAAAAGGAGGGAGAAGCGGCAGAGGCTTGCCGCAGAAAACCACGCTACGGTTTTGCCGCAAAAAACGGTCGCATTCCGCTACGCCATGATGGTATTTCCTCGGCTTTGGGATTAATGCAACTTAAAGTTGCAGTCGATGACGGACTGTAAAAGCAAGCTTTCGCTATTAACCACACTTACAGGAAGCACTGTTATACCTGTACTGCCTTGCTGCCCACCAAATTCAACAATCTTCTTGTAGATTTTGTTTAGTTCCGTTGTAGAATTTCCATCAATAAATTGCGCTGTCCATTCTAATGCGCTTTCTGCATTATTAAACTTAAAACTTGCAGCACCACGACTGTCAAAAGGAAGCACCCGATTGCTTGAAGAAGTTAATCCGGTCATCTTATAAAAATAATTTGTAGACTTCCTCAAACCAACAACATGACCTTTTACGTCATTAATTGTTCCTTTAAGATCGCAATACGGCACTTCATCATCTCCAAGTCCTTCATCAAATCCTGACCTCCAAGAATCAATCCACACTATGACAAATTCATCAGGATTTTCCGCAAGAAAATCTCTAAAGGCATGAGATATTGCATCAGGAAAAGCCACATTCCCCCAATCAGTAAGATCAGTAAAAGCAACATCTTCCAAGTCAAATCCTCGTACTCCCAAATTTAACAACTCGGTAATTCGGCTTGCTATTTCTTCATTATCCTTAAGCTCTCCACCATTAGTATAGACTGTTTCGTCAACTGCAGGAATGGACATTTCATACAAAGGCGTGTTTGGAGGTAATTCCGAAATCCACGCATTGACAGTTTGGGGCGAATCACCTAATACCGGCGAGATGTCCGGCAGCTGCACGTCAATCCTTTTTTGTGCCTCGAAGTAGTTGTGTCCTTCCTTTAGTTTGAACACGAAGTTAAGTCCGCCCAAGGCGTGTACCTTAATTTTTGTGCCGTCGGCCACATCCATGCGGAACGGCGGCAGGAAGGCCATGAGGTGGAGTGTTTCGCCTTCGTAGAGGTCAACGTACCTTACCGTGTCTTTTATTGTCTCTTCGGCCGTATTCCCACTATCGACCTTAACCACCATATTGTTTTTCACGCCTACAAACACGCTCTCGGTAGAGCCGCTGGCATGTTTGAAGTTTTGCAGGGTAACCACGTTGCTGCCTTCGGTTTGCAGTTTCGAGGTGTTGAAGGTGAGTTTGTCGCCATCTACTTCACCGGGGGTGATGATAGACACGCCTGTTACGGTGACGGGCTGGATGATGCCCGTGGCCACTTCGTAGCCCCCGGCGGTGATGTAGATGTCGAGCGTGGTCATGGCGGGCTTGAAGTCAAGCAGGATGTGGTCGCGCGTGGGCGTTGGCAACGTCTTGCGGGCAACCATATATGCGTTGAGCATATCGGGCGTTGACTCGTAGCGGTCGTTGACGAGCGTGTCCACCGTGCACAGCTGGTTTGTGTAGTACTCCATGTCGATGGTATTGGCAACTGGATCAACGTTGGCCATGTTGTCGGGATAGCCCTTCACCCTCTGGGCCGGATAAGCCCCATAGAAGGTGTAGGGCTTGACGAACACCTCGCCATTCTCGCCGCTTCCCCAATGAAGGCCGAAATCCGAATTTGCCTCTTCGCCATTCGTTTTAGGATCGATTGCGTAAAATTCGCCATGGTATGGGAAATCTTGCCTTTTAGGCTTCACCACAGAATACACGGCGTTGTGCTTGCCGCCGAGTGAAGCCCCGGGATAGGCATCGGTGGAAGATATGAAAATCCTGTCGTAGTCCGTCCAGTCGATGGGGTAGACGTTGTTCGTGGAGTCGTACTCTTCGTAGATGGTGCGCGTGGCCACCTTGTTTACGCCAAACTGTATTGCCTCTCCGGGGCGTGCCGTTGGCGAGCCGGAGCCGGAGTAGACGTCGTCGTCGGCACATCCCGCCAGCGTAAGCCCTGCCGCGAGCAATGCCGCGCAGAGAAGAATGTTGTGTTTTTTATTCATTTCCAAAATGTTTTTTAATAGTCTTAAAACGTTTACTCAAAAGAAGTTTCCCAGGCGTCGGTGCCGAAGCTCTCGCCCTTTTCCTGCGGAGTGATGGTGACATGGCGCTCTTTGCCAACGTCGTCGCCCGGCTCTACGTCCACGATGGATGCCGCGCATATTCCGCTTTCCATTTCCACCGTTGTGCGCTTGGTGGTAGGTGTCACATAGGTTTCTTTCATCAAAATTTCCATTGTCGCAAACTTTTAGTGAGTTGATGGTTTGGTTGTTGTTTATTTTTTGTCTTTGCTTTTGTAGCTGTAGTATTTGTAGGAGTAGCCGTAGTAGCCGTAGCGCCTGTGCAGGTCGGCCCCGTTGAGCACGAGCGCCATGTTGTGCAGCTTGTTCTCCTTGTAGAGCTGCTCTATTTCGGGCAGCTGCCTGCGGTCGAGCTTGCCTGCCCGCGCCACGAATATGGTGAGGTCGGCAATGCGGTTGGATATGGTGGCGTCGGCAATCACCCCCACCGGCACGCTGTCTACGATGATGTAGTCGTAGAGCTTGCGCAGCTCGGCCACGAGTGCGTCGAGGCGGCTGTCCATCAGCAGCTCGGCGGGGTTTGGCGCTATGGCCCCTGCGGCTATTATGTCGAAGCCGTCCTGGTGCTGTATGATGTCCTGCGCCGTGAGCGAGGCATCGGCCAGGTAGTTTGTAAGCCCCGTCTTGTGCAGGTGGAACTGCCGGCTCAGCGTTCCGCGGCGTATGTCCATGTCGATGAGCACCACGCGCTTTTTGGCAATCACGAGGCTTAGGCCGAGGTTTTTGGATATGAAGGTCTTGCCCGCCCCCTCGTTCAGCGAGGTGAAGATGATTACCTGCTGCGGCGAGTCCTTCCTGGCCATGAAGCCCATGTTGGTGCGCAGTATGCGGAACGCCTCGGCCACGGTGCTGTTCCACCGCTCTTCGGCCGGCAGCGCAGCCAGCTCGGCGGCGGTGCGCCGCGCCGACACCTTGTCTTGGGGTATCTCGCCGAGGTATGGCGCGGTGACCACCCCCTCGATGTCCTTGCGGCTGTGTACCCTCGTGTCCATGAAGAGGATGGCGAGGAAAGCCAGGCCGGGTATGGCCAGGCCCACCAGCCCGCCGAGCAGCAGTATGCGGTTGCGGTTGGGCGATATGGGGGCGTTGCTTCCCTCGGCCCCGTCTATCACGCGGGCGTTGTTGTCGGCCATGGCCTGCGAGAGGGCGTTCTCCTCGCGCTTGTTGAGCAGGAAGAGGTAGAGCGACTCCTTTACCTTCTGCTGCCGCTCGATGGAGAGCATCTGCCGCTCCTTGGTGGGTATGGACGAGACGCGCCCCTTTGCCCTCATCTCGCGGCTGTAGGCGTCGGTGCGCTTAACGTTGATGCTCACTATCATGTTGTCTACGGCGCGAATGATGTTCTGCCTCATTGCCCGCAGCGAGTTGTTAAGCTCGAGCACCACGGGGTTGTTTTCGCTGCTGTCGTCGATGAGGCGGTCGCGCTTTAGCTTGGTGGCGTTGTAGAGGCTTATCTGGTTCTCAATCTTCATGTCGCCGATGCCGGTGTTGGAGGGTATGAGGTCGGTCTCTTTTGTCGGGTCGGTGAGGTAGTCCTTGATGTAGTCGGCAAGCCTCAGCTGCGTTTCAAGCTCAAGGGCGTCGGTGCTGTACTTCTGCGACTCGCTCATGTACATACCGGCGGTTGAGGCGAGGTTCACAATCTGGTTGCGCTGCTTGAACGTTTCCAGCTCCGACTCCACCCCGCCAAGCTCGCCCTCTATGATGATGATGCGCTCGTTGATGAAGTTGGCGGTGTTTACGGCCACCTGGTTCTTGTCCTTCACGGCTTCCTCGTTGTAGACGTTGATGAGCGTGTTGAGCACGTCTTCGGCCCTGGCCGCCGACTCGTCCTTAAGGGCGAGCGTGAGGATGGATGCCGACTCTTCCTCCTGCCTTATGCTGATGGCGCCTTTGTAGAAGTTCACCATCGACTCCACCGGCAGCTTGCGCACGTGTATCGGCTTGCCGTGCCACGACTTGCCGTAGTAGTTGGTGGGTGTGGCCACCACGCGCACGCCCTTGGCAATGGCCACGGTGTCGCTCAGCCTCACGGTGTAGCTCGGCTTGGCCTCAAGCCCGGAGAAGTCGGAGAGCACCACCGTGTTCTTGTCCTTCGGCGTGACCGTGAGCGAGAAACGCTGCTCGGGCATGGCGTCGGGGAAGGTGAGCCTCACCGGCGACTGGGTGTAAAGCTCGCTGGTCCGCAGGCCGTCTTCTATGCGATAGCTGATGTCGGCGTTGAGCCTCTGCACCACCTCGCGCACGAGCTTCTTCGAGCGGAACTGCAGGATTTCGTTGGCCACGTTCACCTTGTTGATGATGTTGTCGAAGCGGTCAAGCCCAGCCGACGACATTTTGTTTGACGGGTCTTTGATGATGACCGTGGCCGAACGGAAATAGACAAGCGGCGAGCGGGCGTAGTTGTACCACGCCACGCCGACGCACACCACCACCGAAAGCAAGAACCACTTCCACTTTGAGGCGAAGTAGACAAGCAGGTCTACGAGGTTGATGCCCTGGTCGACCTTGTTTGGAGAGTTGTTTGTCTGCATTTGTTTAGTGTATGTCTTTTTTTTAAAAAAAGTAGCTGTTTGTTTGTAATTGCCAGCAAACGTTTAATTGAATATCCGCAAAGCCCCTATTCAAAGGAGTTATGAGGAAGTCATCGCTCCACTGTGTTCCGATAGGAAGTTAGAGGACGTATGTTTCTTCGGTTCCTCACTCCATTCGTCTATGCAAAATGCGGCCATTCATTTTTATATATCAGCCGCCCGGAGGGATTCCGGCGGGGAGTGCCGCCGCTTTCCCAACACTTTCCGAAAGGATGGGTGGGGCAGTTTGCCATAAAAGATTAAGAAAGCAAGTGTTTAGTCTGTAGACATAATTTTCTTTTATTAGCAAACCGCTCCCTCCCATCGCCATGGAAAAGGCTGGGAAAACGGCGGAAGCCACGCCCCCGTACAAGGAATGCCGGCGCAGGATGCTTCAGGCAAAAAAGCTGCGCCCCCTACTTTAAAGCCCAGATGAGGGAGCAGATGACGGAGGCGATGGAAAGCAGCGTGGTGCCAATCTGCCAGCCACGGTCTTCGTTGTCTTTCTTGCGGTATTTCGGCTCGACGTAAACGATGTCGTTTTGCTGTAGGTAGAAGCAGGGCGAGTCGAAAATGTCTTTGCTGCGGAGGTCGTGCATGAACATCTGTCTCTCGCCGTCTACGTCGCGCAACACGGCCACGCGGTCGATGCGTGCCTTCGGGGAAAGATCGCCGGCGTTGGCAATGGCCTCGAGCAGCGTGATGCGGTCGCCGTCCACGGTGTAGGTGCCGTTGCTGGCCACTGCGCCGAGCACGGTGTACTTGAAGTTGAGGAACTCGATGGAGACGAGCGGGTCTTTCATGTAGCTGCCCTTCTCAATTTTCTCCTTGATTAGGTCGCGCAGCTCGCTCACGGTAAGCCCTTCGGCATGGATTATGCCGAGGATGGGGAAGTCGATGTCGCCGTCGGCATCTACGCGGTAGCCTTTTTCGTTCACCTTGGTGATGCTTCCGGCGGATATGTTGCCGTCGTCGCCCACCTTTACAGTACCGCCATAAATATTGAAGGGTATGGCCAGTTCGGGGTTTTTGTTGCTCACGGTGATGCTAAGCCTGTCGTCGCGGCGGATGATGGCTTCGTAGCGCGTGTCGTAGGGATACTTTTTGCCTATTTGCATATCCTGGAGATACACAATGTTCTTGCCGGAAGAGCAGGACGTAAGCAGCAATATGGCCATGAGGCCAATCCAAATGAGTTTTTTTGTCATGATTTTTTGAAGGGGTTATAGGAAATTATAGGAGGCTTGTGAGGTTTGGGAAACTTGGGAGGCGCGTGGAACGAGGGAGGCGCGGAGCCTCACTTCACTATTTCGCGGTGGCACACCAGTGCGGCCTCCATGTCGGGCAGGCCTCCATGATGCCGACAGGCACTTGGCCAACGCCGGCAGGCAGCCCGACCGCGATTTTGAACCCGGCTATGCAAAAACAGTGTGTCACTTGCATTTGAGTTGTCCTTTAGCAAGTCCGGCAAACAGCCACAACGCCTCCAACGGCGCATAGCGCAGCGCGAAACCAACGTTCCGCACGAAGGCGGCGGCAGTGGCGGCCTTGCGCAGCAAAGCCGGCCCGGCGGCAGGAGAGCCACCGGCCCGGCCGAAATTTCCGCCACG
>CALUMB010000026.1 GCA_944321645.1 uncultured Prevotella sp. | reverse complement strand
ATACGCGCAAGGACTTCCAATTGATTCTTTTCCATAAGGCAAAGGTCGGAATTATTAGGGATTTTGAAAAATAAATCACCACTGAATTTCTACTGCCCCGAGGTAGGTTGTGTAGGGGCGGGACTTCCTGCTATGGAAAGCCCCGCCTTGTGTTTTGCCGATTTATGCGTTTGAGCAAATGAGCGAAAAAACGAAGAGTGAAGAGGTTTGTTTTGCTCAAGGCGCGGGATTTATGCGCCCATTTGGGGCGCAGCTATGTTGTCAGAGGGCGAGTTTTATGCTCTTGCCGCCAACTTTCACTATGTAGACGTGGCCTTTGGGTGCCGGTATTGCCAGCGAGTTGCCTGTTGCCTTTGTTGAATGCACGAGCCGTCCGCCCTCGTCGTAGACGTTGACGGGCAGTCCGGCAGTCACCCCGTTGACGGTTATGCCGTCGGACGAGGCATTGGCTGTGATGCCGTTTGAAGCCACATTGTCGATTGCTGTCGGGTCGAGTTCAAGTATTTTGCTGAATGACCCCCATCCGCTTGCGTTTTGGTATGCCGTGACGGAGCCTTGTGGTACATACAGCGTGGCGTAGTTCCAGTCGTTCCACACGTTAAAGCTTAGCGTTGGCGGCTGCGGATTGTATGAGTAGACCTCCTCCAAGGCTCCGCATCCGTTGAAGGCATATTCGGCGATATGCTCGACTGAGGCTCCAAGGACAACCTTTTTCAGTCGCTGGCAGGAGTAGAACGCATCCGACCCGATTTTTGTGACAAGGTTTGGTATGACAATTTCCTTCAGTGCAGAGCAGTACATGAACGTTTCTTCGCCGATTTCCGTCAGCGAACTTGGCAGTTCGATGCTGGCGATTTGTGCGCCGCTGAATGCCCTATCCGATATCTTTGTCACTGTCTGCGGTATTGATACAGAAGTCTTGGCCCCCGGGCAGGTGTAGAGCGTTGTCAGTTGCTTGTCGTACAGCACTCCGTCTGCCGAGGCATAGTAGCGTGTGGCGGGGTCTACGTTGATGTTTAGCAAGTCGCTGCAGTTTGTGAATGCGTCCTCTACGATGTCCACCACATTTGCCGGGATGTAGATTTCTTTCAGTCCGCTGCGTGCGAAGGCTTCGCTCTCTATCGTTTCGAGCGAGGGGGGAAGGGTTATTTCCTTGAGGGCGGAGCACTGCTGGAATGCGTAGGATTCTATCCTGTTGACGGTGTTTGGCAGCGTTACGCTTGCGAGTTCCTTGCACTCCAGGAATGCCCCGACGCCGATTGCCTCCACTCCGGAAGGTATTGTTACTGATGGCTTGTTGCGCGTGCATAGAATCAGTTCGGTCATTTTCTTGTCGTACAGTATGTTGTCTGCCGACTTGTAGTGTTGGTTGCCCTCGTCTACGGTGATGGTGGAGAACTTCGGGCAGTCTGCAAACGCATCGTAGCTTATGTAGCTCACGGAACTTGGGATGGAGATGCCCTCCAGGCTCTGGCAGCTTACGAAGGCCCTTATCCCTATCTCTTCGACGGAGTTGCCGAGATTGACAGTCTTGAGGTTGTCGCAGGTTGCGAAGCAGCTGGTGCCGATAACTTTTACGGAGTTTGGGATTGTGACTTCTGTAAGGGCGGAGCAAGCGTAGAAAGCCCCTGTCTTTATTGTGTTTACCGTGTTTGGCAGCGTAATGCCTGTTAGGTCGGTGCAATAGTAGAAAGCCTCTTCGCCTATTGCGGTGACGGTGTATGCCTTGCCGTTGTTTGTGGCCGTTCCGGGTATGGAGACATTCCCTCGGTACACTGCCGGGTTGTAGCATACTTCGCAGGTCTGTTCGCTTTCGGAAGTGATTTCGTAGTAGATGCCGTTGGCTTCAAAATCCCATGCGCTTGCGCAGATGCTTGCTGTGGCCAGCATGGTGGACAGTAATAGTTTCTTCATTTTAATCTGTATTTTTGGTTAGTAAAAAGACGTGCAGCCATTCCATTGTTTGCCTTCCATGTGGGTTGCCGCCAAGTGGAACTGCGCACCGACGAGCTGTGGGCAGCCTACGCCACGTGGCGTAGGCTTCAGCCTGCTTGTGGCTCTGCGTGCGAGTGTTGGCGGCGTTCATGGGGAAGTGCGCAAGCCCCCAAAGCCCAATTTCAATGTTTGTTTAGAGCGCCTGCGAACGGAAACGCGCGTCGTTGGCTTTTGGCGCGGCCATGATGCGGCCGCCTTGTGGCGGGCGTGGCCGGTGTGTGGGCAGTTGCCCGGTGGCGTTTTCTGTTGTTTCTTGTGCGTCAGCCTCCTTTCCTTTGTTGGTTGTTTATATCGTGATTGGCAGTTTGCGTGCGTTACTGCGTGGCTGCATCCTTGCGGCGTGTATGCCCGTAGCCTGGCGTGCCGCGTTGGCGGGCTGTAGCTTCTTCCGGCCTGGCTTTGGCAATTCCGCCGCCACGGATATTTGCGTATATGCAACTAAAATGGGCCTCTGCCGTGGCTGTTTTGGCGCGGAGGCCGGAAGCCGGTGCAAAACGTGCTGTTTCGCGATGCGGAACGGCACGTTTTGTAAGCTGAAACGCGCCGTTACGGCGGGCAAAACGGCGCGTTCCGTAATCCGTTGGCTTCCAGGGCGTTGCGCCGCGAGGCCGGGATGGCGTTTTTTTAACATTAATATGTTAACGCAGGGTGGCGGCACCCGGCCTTTCGTGGCGTTGCGGCGCGTGGCGCGTCAGTACTCCGGCGGGAGGCCGTTGAGCTGCGCCTTGGTGAACACGGGGCCGTCCTTGCACACGTACATCTTGCCCACGTTGCAGCGGCCGCACTTGCCCAGGCCGCACTTCATGCGGTTTTCGAGCGTGGTGTATATGTCTGTGTCCTTGAAGCCGAGCTTTTCGAGCGCCGGGAACGTGAACTTTATCATCACGGGCGGCCCGCATACCACGGCCACTGTGCCCTCGGACGATGGCGCCACCTGCTCGAGCACGGTGGGGGTGAAGCCCACGCGCCCCGTCCAGTCGGGCGTCTCGCCGCCCGGGTCAACGGTGGCTATCATGTTTACGTCGGGCCGCTCCGCCCATTCGCGCAGCTTGTCTTTGTATACGAGGTCGCCCACCGACTTGGCCCCGTAGATGATGGTGATGTCCTTGAACCTGTCGCGCAGGTCCAGCGCGTTCTCTATGACGCAGCGCATTGGCGGCAGCGCTATCCCGCCGGCCACGAAGAGCAGGCTCTTGCCTTCCCACTGCTCTATGGGGAACGAGTTGCCGAATGGGCCGCGGAAGCCCATCGTGTCGCCCTCCTCGAGCTTCGACAGCCCGGTGGTGACGCGGCCTGCCCGCCTGAAGGTGCATTCGACGTAGCCGTGCCTCGTTGGCGGCGAGGCTATGCAGAAGGTGCACTCGCCCTCGCCGAAGGCGGAATATTCGGCAAACTGCCCGGCGCGGAAGCTGAACGCCCGGCCCTCGGCCTCGTCTTCAAACTTTAGGCGGAAGGTCTTCACGCCGGGTGCCTCTTCCGTTATCTTCTCTATCCGCATCAGGTACGGCAGGTATATGTTGTTGCTACTCATGGTCTGCTATGGCTTTTAGGTGTTCCGAAATGTTCATGTCCACGGGGCAGGCCCTTGAGCACCGCCCGCAGCCGGTGCAGCCGGCCTCGCCCAGCTTTTCGGGTATGTATGAGAACTTGTGCAGCAGCCGCTGCCTCCAGCGCGTGGCCTGCGTCGGGCGCGGGTTGTGGCCGGAGGTGTGCTGCGTGAACATGGCGAAGCCGCACGAGTCCCAGCACCTTATGCGCCTCCCCCGGCTGCCGTGTGCGTCTTCCTGTATGTCGAAGCAGGTGCAGGCGGGGCAAACGAAGGCGCAGGCCCCGCAGCCGAGGCACCGCTCGGCCTGCTCTTTCCACAGCGGGCTGTCGAAGGCGCCTTCCAGCTTTGCCCTCACCTCCTCGGCGCTGAAGAGCACCTTCACTTCGGCCAGGTGGGCCTGCTTGTCTATGCCTTCGGCCTTGCCGGCCCCCGCCAGGTACTTTTCGGCCAGCTGCCGGCCCTTGTCGGTGAGCACCTCCACGAGCGCGCCGTCGGGCCCGAGCTGCGTGACGAGCATGTCGCTGCCCTCGGTGGAGCCGGGGCCGCCGCCCACCGACGTGCAGAAGCAGCAGTCGTCGCACGTCGCGCAGCTGAACGCCACCACCGTGAGGCTGTCGAGCCGTGCGTGGAATATGGCGTCGTCGTAGTCGCTGGTGAACACCTCGGCCATCTGCCTCAGCGCCCTTGCGTCGCATGGGCGCATCTTCCACGCTATGGTCTTGGGGAAGGTGGCCTCCGCCGCGTCGCATAGCTCGATGTCGTGGCCTTTCTTGCGGTATGAGAATAGCACCTCGGCCATGGGGAACACTATGCGCTTGGCCGACTGCGCCGTCTGCACGTAGCCCTCGGCCACGGTGTCGCCTTCGGCCAGCAGCTTGAAGTCCGCCTTGCCGCCCCTTGCCACGGGTGCGAATATCCGCAGGCCGTCGCTCCTCATGGCGCCGAGCCACTGCGCCAGCCGTTCGTTGCTGATATGTAGGTTTTCCATTGTGTCGTGTATGAAGTTTAACGTATGAAGTCTTCCTTGTCGTCCGCGTTGTATGTGGAGAGCACGTTGCCGTGGTCCATCACGGCCCCCGGCGCCACCCCGAACTCGCGCTCCACGTCTTCGGCCAGCGACAGCGTGAGCAGGTGGATGGGTATGCCCATGGGGCAGGCTTGCTTGCAGGCTCCGCAGGCCACGCACCTCCCGGTCATGTGCATCACGCGGCTTATCTGCCACTCCATGTTGCCCAGCGGGCTTGCCCACGGGCGTATCCACTGCGGGCAGTTGTCGTCCACTATGCAGCGCGTGCAGTAGCACAGCGGGCAGGCGGCTCGGCAGGCGTAGCACTTTATGCACTTCGACAGCTCCTCCTGCCAGAACTGCCACCGCTCCTCGCGCCCCATGGCCTTCAGCCGGTCGCGCAGCTCGCGCTCCTTGCCGCTTGTGTCGAGCGGCTTGTCGGCCAGGAACGCCTCCATCTCCTCCACGCTGCCGAGCAGCGTGGGGCTTCCGCCCTGGCCCAAGGCAATGGCCGTGGCGCCTTCCGGCAGCTGGTGCTCCATGGCCAGCTGCACCATGGAGCGCAGCACGGGCAGCGTGGCCGTGACGCACACGCGCCAGCCGCCGGCCACCTCGGCCTTCGTGAGGTATACGGCCACGTTGTTCGCGCAGCTGTCGTCGAGCACCAGGCGGGCGGTGTCGCCTGCCTTGGTGCAGAAGCATGGGCGCGTCTTGCCGTGCGCCCGTTCGTACCCTATTATCTTCGTGGCCGTGCCGTCGCCCAGCAACCGTGCGGCCATTTCCCCTAAGCTACTCATTGTCGTCCTCCTTTCCAAGGTAATCTGCCACTTTCTTGTATTCAGTGTATGGCCCAAGCTCGCGTATGGTGGCCACGGTCTCGTTTACGAGGTCGGCCCACTTCGCCCCCTCGGCGGCCGACACCCACGAGTAGCGTATGCGCCTCGTGTCGATGCCGAGCGTGTCGAGCAGGCTGCGGAACACCATCCACCGCCTGCGGGCGTGGAAGTTGCCCGAGGTGTAGTGGCAGTCGTTGGGGTGGCAGCCCGACACGATGATGCCGTCGGCCCCCCCGGCGAAGGCCTCCAGCAGCAGCAGGAAGTCTATCCGGCCCGTGCATGGGAACCTCACTATCCTCACGTTCGTGGCGTATTTTATGCGGCTTGTGCCTGTGAGGTCTGCCCCGGCGTATGTGCACCAGTTGCAGACGAACGCTATTATGCGCGGTTCAAACGCAGAGTTGTTGTCGTTGCTCATTGTCCTTGATGGCTGTTTTGTTCTAATCGTTGGTTGTATCGAGCAGTGCCTCCACCTCGGCGAACATCTGCTGGTTGGAGAATCCCTGCAGGTCTATCGACTTGGAGCGGCAGAAGGCCACGCACGTGCCGCAGCCCTGGCACAGCCCGGGGTTGACCTTGGCCACCACCTTCAGCACCTTGCCGCTGCGGTCTTTTATCTCCTCGCGCTCAATGGCCTGGTATGGGCATGCCGTCTGGCACATGAAGCAGCCCACGCAAGTGCTGAACACGGGCGGCGCCGAGCGGTTGACCACGGCCACGAGCGGCTCGCGCACGAGGTCGGGCTGCGAGAACAGCGCCGCCACCTTGGCCGCCGCGCCCGATGCCGTGGCCACGGTCTCGGGTATGTCCTTGGGCGCCTGGCAGGCCCCGGCCACGTATATGCCGGCCGTGTTGGTCTCCACGGGCCTCAGCTTGGGGTGGGCCTCGGCGAAGAACTTGTACGGGTCGTAGGATATGTGCAGCTTCTGCGCAAGCTCCTCGGAGCCTTCGTTGGCCACTCCGGCGGTGGCCAGCACCACCATGTCGGCCTCTATTTCCACCGGCCTCGCGCCGAGCAGCGTGTCGGTGCCTTTCACGATGAGCTTGCCGCCCTTCTCGTAGACGCGGGCCACCCGGCCGCGCACGTAGTTAACGCGGTCTTCCTCTATGGCCCGGCGCACAAACTCCTCGTAGTTCTTGCCGCCCGCGCGTATGTCCATGTAGAACACGTAAGACTCGCCCCCATGCACCTTGTGCTGGTAGAGCATGGCGTGCTTGGCGGTGTACATACAGCATATCTTCGAGCAGTAGGGTATGCCCTTGGCCGGGTCGCGCGAGCCGCAGCAGGCAATGAACACCACCTTCTCGGGCACCTTGCCGTCAGACGGGCGCCGTATCTCGCCCAGCGTCGGCCCGGAGGCCGATGCCAGCCGCTCGAACTGCAGCCCGGTGATCACGTCGGCGTAGCGCCCGTAGCCGTATTCGGGGAAGAAGTCGGTGCCGAGCACGTTGAACCCCGTGGTCACCACCACCGCGCCCACCTGTTCGGTTATTATCCTGTCTTCCTGCCCGAAGCGTATGGCGTGCGTCGGGCACACCTTCTCGCACACGCCGCACTTGCCCGTGCGGTAGTGCGTGCAGTGCTCCTTGTCTATCACGGGCTTGTTCGGCACGGCCTGCGGGAACGGCACGTAGATGGCCGTGCGCTTGCCCAGCCCGGCGTTGAACTCGCTCGGTATCTTCTTCTGCGGGCATTTTGTGGTACACAGGCCGCACCCCGTGCACAGGCTCTCGTCTATGCTCTTGGCCTTGAGGCGTATCTTGGCCTCGAAGTTGCCGATGAAGCCGCTTAGCGACTCCAGCTCGGCGTAGGTGTACAGCGTGATGTTGGGGTGCTGCGCCGCCTCCACCATGCGCGGCGTGAGTATGCACTGCGAGCAGTCGAGCGTGGGGAACGTCTCCGAGAGCTGCGACATGTGGCCCCCGATAGACGGTTCCTTCTCCACGAGCACCACCTTGTGGCCGCAGTTGGCGATGTCGAGCGCGGCCTGTATGCCTGCTATCCCGCCGCCAATTACGAGCGCCTTCTTCGTTATCGGCACGTGGATTGGCGTGAGCGGGGCGTTGCGCCTCACTTTCTCCACCAGCCCGCGCACTATCTCGATGGCCTTCTCGGTGGTGCCGTCGCCCTTGGGGTGTACCCACGAGCAGTGCTCGCGCAGGTTGGCTATCTCGCAGAGGTAGGGGTTAAGCCCGGCCTCGGCGCATGCCTTGCGGAACGTCGGCTCGTGCATCCTGGGCGAGCAGGCGCCCACCACCACGCCGTCGAGCCTGTGGTCGCGTATGGCGTTCTTTATCAGTGTCTGCCCCGGGTCGGAGCACATATACTTGTAGTCGGTGGCGAAGGCCACGCCTTCCATGCCTGCGGCGGCCTCGGCCACCCTGGCGCAGTCTACGGTGGCTCCTATGTTCTCACCGCAGTGGCAAATGAAAACTCCTATCTTTGACATGCTTTAAGCCTCATTTTAGTTTAACTTCCACCATGTGGCGTTGCAGCCCCAGCTCCCTGTGCGCCAGCCCGAGGGCCAGCCCTATGGCCTGCGTGACGTAGATTACGGGTATGTCGGTAGGCTCCTCCAGGCACTTGTTTATGGCCGCTCGCCGCATATCGAGGTTGGAGTGGCACATGGGGCAGGCCACGACGATGGCCTCCGCCCCGCGGTCGCGCGCGTCGGCCACTATGTTTGCCGAGAGCTTGCCCACGAGGTCGGTGCGCGACACCGACAGCCCCGCGCCGCAGCACTCTGTCTTGAAGGCCCAGTCTATCGGCTCGGCGCCTATGGCCCGCATTATGCCGTCCATGGCCTGCGGGTCTTCGAGGCGGTCGAAGCCGAGCACCTTGTGCGGCCTGACGAGCAGGCACCCGTAGTAGCAGACCACGCGGTGGGCGAAGGGCTTGGCCACGGCTCCGGCCAGCTTGCCTGCGGCGTGCTCGCCGAGCCACTGCAGCACGTTGAGTATCCTCACGCCCCCGTTGTATGCCATGCCCACGGCCTCGGCCACTTTGGCGGCCAGCGCCCCGTCGGCGGCCAGCTCGTGGGCGGCCACGCTCAGCCTGTTGTAGCACGAGGCGCACGGCACCACCACCTCGCCGAACCCCTGCCGCTCGGCCAGGGCGAGCACCCTGGCGGGCAGTGCCAGCGACAGGCTGCGGCTCATGGAGTGGGCGGCGGTGGCCCCGCAGCAGTTCCAGTCGTCAATCTCGGCGAGCGCCAGGCCCAGCTTGGCGGCCACGGCCCTCACCGACTCGTTGTATTCGCGGGATGTGCCGTCGAGCGAGCATCCCGGATAGAAACCTGTGTTCATCTTGCTCTTCTTGTTTTAGGTACGGTCTTTCTTGTCGATGGTGCCTGCGAATATGCGCCCCACCTTGCTTGCGTTGTCTTCGAGCCTTTCGGGCATGATGTTCAGCTTGCCCCTTGCCAGCATGGCCGGGGCAATGTCAACGTCTTGCATGATGTGCATCGTGCGCAGCTTGTACTCGGCCACCAGCCCAATCTCGTATGTGCGGCCGTTGCGCCTCACCATGTCGAGGAACGACTTGTGGAACGCCACGATGTCCCTTGCCTCCCGGGCCACCAGCCCTTCGGTGCGCGAGCGTTCGCGCAGGTAGTCCATCGCCGCCGGTATGTCTATTTCCATCGGGCATCGCGCCACGCAGTTCTCGCAGCCCAGGCACAGCCAGATGGCCGTTGAGCCGAGTACGCGGCGGTCGTTTTCCTCTGTGCGGGTCTGCAGCAGGCGCATCAGGAAGCTTGGCGCCATGTCCATGTCGGGCGCGAGGGCGCACCCAGCGGTACACTTGCCGCACTGGTAGCAGCGGGCCGCGTCTACGCCGGTGTGCTCTGCCAGTTCTGTTGATAGTCTCTTCTCGTGTTCCATATATAATAATGTGGGGTGGGTAGTCGCTTTCTCCGGGCCGCCATTGTGGTTGGCGCGGGCGGCGGCCGGCTGCTCCCGGGGTTTGTAGTTCGGTTTTGATTCGTAGGCAAATATACGGATTTTCTTCAAATGCGATACCTATTATTTGCTATAAATCCCCGTGTTTCACATTTTTTTTGTGTTTGCCGCTCGCCGTTTGTAGGTATTGGCGGGGCGCTTGCCGCAGCCCTGCGTGGTTGCCGCGTGGCATATTGCCGCATTGTCGGGGCGATGGTTTAACAGAAGTCTGGCATTAGGCTTTAGGCTGATTATGCGTTTATGCCAGCCAGATTGCTTACCGTCTTGACGGAAGCGTAGTGGGCTACGCAGAGACAAGGCTGGAAGCAATCTGGCTGGCACGAAAGCGTATGCAGGCGAAGAGTGTGGAATAGTGGCTATGTTCGGCCATAAACGGTATAATGGCCGATTTGTGTCAAACTATGGGCTTGACGACATCGACCCTCATTCCCAATGCGTTCATTATGCGGTAGAATGTTGCCACGCTCGGTGTTATGACACCTTTTTCGAGTTTTGAGATGTACGATTTCGTGACATTGATGCGCCTTGCAAGTTCAGATTGTGTCATTTTGGCTTCCTTCCTTGCGTCAAGCAATATTTGCGATGTGTAGAATTCGTATGCCTCTTCGTCAAATTTTGCGCGTTGCGGCGTACCCTCTTCGCCATATTTTTTGGCAAGCACGGCACTGTAGTCAACTGTTTTGTGATTGTTTGTCTCCATAATACGCCTTTTTTATTTTTAAAGCTTTCTCTATTTCCGCCTGCGGGGTCTTTTGCGTCTTTTTCTGATAGCCGCTTAAGAGCACGACTATTTGTCCGTCGTCGAATATGAAAAACACCCTGTAAGTGTTGCTGCCATATTCCATTCGCAATTCATATAGGCCGTCACGCAGGAACTTTATGAATTTCACTGGCAATCTGTCTTCCGATTCAAGCAGTGAGATTATGTAGTCCAGTTTCCTTAGTTCCTTTTCCGTGAGGGTAGATATGAATCTCTCGAAGTAGCCGCCGTAGGTGATTATTTTCCGTTTCATTTTGCAAATATAGCTAAAGTTTCATTATGTTGAAACTTTTGTGCCTTAAATTTTTGCCGTGGAGGCTGTGTTTACAGCGGTGCGGGTTGCCCTTCAAGGCGAGCCGTCGGCAAACGTTCTGGCAGGTTCGTGGAAAATGGGTGCGGGTGGCCTGCGGGCGGCGATGCCCGCCCGGCCGCCTTTCGGCATAATTTGCCGCGCAGGCACAATAAATGCGCGTGCGGCGCGTTATTAAGAATGTGTTGAAGCGTCATTGGCTCATATTGTCATTGGTGGCACTCGCCGCACAGCCGGCCTGCGCCCAGTACGACCCGGCCTTCTCCCACTATTGGGCCTTGGAGCCGGTGTTCAACCCGGCGGCCGTGGGCAAGGAGCAGAAGGTGAACGTGGCGGCGGCCTACGCCAAGTCGATGGCGGGCTTCGAGAACAGCCCGTCGACGATGTACGCCGGCGGCGACATACCGTTCCGCTTCCTGAAGGTCTACCATGGCGTGGGGGCGCAGTTCCTCAACGACGAGATAGGCCTCTTCTCCCACAAGCGCTTCGCCCTGCAGTATGCCGTGCGCTTCAAGCTCTTCGGCGGGCTGCTCGGCGCGGGCGTCAACCTCGGGCTGCTGAGCGAGGCGTTCGACGGCGGCGGGGTGGACACCGAGACGCCCGACGACCCGGCCTTCCCCTCGGGCGACGCCAACGGCACGGGCTTCGACATAGGCGCCGGCCTGTACTACACGCGCGGCGCGTGGTACGTGGGCCTGTCCGCGCTGCACCTCAACTCGCCGTCGGTGGACATAGGCGACGCGCAGACGTTCGGCATCGACCCCACGTTTTATCTGACCGGGGGGTACAATATTAAGCTGCGCAACCCGTTCTTAACAATACACCCCAGCGTGCTGGCCCGCTACGACGGCACGGCCTACCGGGCCGACGTGACGGCGCGGGTGAAGTACACCAACGACAAGAAGGTGATGTACGCCGGGCTTGGCTACAGCCCCACCAACTCGGTGACGGTGATGGTGGGCGGCAACTTCCACGGCGTGAGCCTCGGCTACAGCTACGAGGTGTACACCTCGGCCATAAGCATAGGCAACGGCAGCCACGAGATATTCATCGGCTACCAGACCGACATGAACCTTGGCAAGAAAGGACGGAACAAACATAAAAGTGTGAGAATACTCTAAGCATATATGGACAAGAAGATAACATTCGCCGCGCTGTGCTGCGTGGCCTTGCTGGCCCTGACGGGCTGCTTCGGCGGAAAGTCGGCCACGGCCTCCGGCGGCGAGGTGACAGGCGCGGGCGGCAGGGCCTTCTCCGAGCCGACGCCCTACGGCATGGTGATGATACCCCGGGGCCACCTCAAGATGGGCATGGAGAAGCAAGACAGCCTCTGGGGCAAGCAGACCCCGACGAGGGACATCTCGGTGGAGGGCTTCTGGATGGACGAGAAGGAAATCACCAACTCGCAGTACCGCCAGTTCGTCAACTACGTGCGCGACTCCATCATCCGCGAAAGGCTGGCCGACCCGGCATACGGAGGCGACGAGACCTACAAGATAGAGGAGGACGAGAACGGCGACCCCGTGGCCAAGCCGTACCTCAACTGGAAGAAGCCAATACCGCGCAAGCCCAACGAGGACGAGCAGCGGGCCATAGAGAGCGTGTACACCACCAACCCCGTGACGGGCGAAAAGATGCTCGACGCGCGCCAGATGAACTACCGCTACGAGGTGTACGACTACACCGAGGCCGCCAAGCGCAAGTACCGCATGGACCCCGCCGAGCGCAACCTCAACACCGACATCAGGCCAAACCCCGACGAGGTGGTGTGGATATCGAAGGACACGGCATACATCGACGACGAGGGCAACATCGTGCGCCAGACCATCAACCGCCCACGCAGCGGCCCGTGGGACTTCCTCAACACCTACATCGTGAACATCTACCCCGACACCACGTGCTGGGTTAACGACTTCCCCAACGCCGACAACGAGTCGTACATGCGGCTCTACTTCAGCAACCCCGCCTACAACGACTACCCCGTGGTGGGCGTCACCTGGGAGCAGGCCAACGCCTTCTGCGCCTGGCGCACCGAGTACCTGCTCCGCGGGTTGGGCAAGGCAGCGCAGTTCGTGCAGCGCTACCGCCTGCCCACCGAGGCCGAGTGGGAGTACGCCGCCAGGGGCAAGAACCAGGACGAGTTCCCCTGGGAGACGGCGGCCACGTCGAGCGACGACGGGTGCTTCTTCGCCAACTTCAAGCCCGAGGGCGGCAACTACACCAAGGACGGCAACCTCATCACCTGCAAGACCGGCATCTACCAGGCAAACAGCAACGGCCTCTACGACATGGCGGGCAACGTGGCCGAGTGGACGAGCACCGTCTACACCGAGGCGGGCGTGGAGAACATGAACGACATCAACCCCGAGCTGGAGTACAACGCCGCGCTCGAAGACCCCTACCGCCTGAAGCGCAAGAGCGTGCGCGGCGGCTCGTGGAAAGACCCCGAGTCGTACATACGCTCGGCCTGGCGCTCCTACGAGTACCAGAACCAGCCGCGCTCCTACATCGGCTTCCGCTGCGTGCGCAGCCTGGCCAACACCACAAGTGAGAAAATCAAAAAATCGAAGAAGAGATGACCGTCTACAGCAAGTACAACATAATCTACCGTCTGCAGAAGTGGCTCGACAGCGTGCCGGGGCAGACCTTCATGAACTACGCTTACAGCTGGGGTGCCTCAATCGTTATCCTCGGAACGCTGTTTAAGCTCACCCACCTGCCCGGCGCCAACATCATGCTCTACGTGGGCATGGGCACCGAGGTGATAGTGTTCTTCATCTCGGCCTTCGACCGTCCGTTCGACAAGACCGCCGACGGGAAGGATCTCCCCACCCACGCCTTTGCCGAAGAAGGCGGCGCCGGGCCGCAGCCCGAAGGCGAGGCAGCGGGGCAGGCCGTGGTGGGCGGCGGTACCATCATCGTCGGCTCGCCCGCAGGCGGCGTGGCCGCAGGCCAGGAGGCCGTCGCTGCGGGCGGCGGGCAGGCCGTGCAGGTGGCCGCCCTGGCTGGCGCCCCGGCCATAGTGGCCGCAGGGCCGCAGGTGTCGCCGGAGATGGAAGAGGCCGCCAAGGAGATGGAGGAGGCCACCACGGGCTACGTCGAGCAGCTGCGCAAGCTCACGGAGATGCTCGCCGCCGTGTCGGAGCAGAGCCAGAGGCTCACGCGCGACTCCGAGGAGATGGAAAACCTCAACCGAACGCTCACCGGCATCTGCAAGGTGTACGAGATGCAGCTCAAGGGAGCCAGCGCCCAGATTGGCACCATCGACCAGATAAACGAGCAGTCGCGCCGCATGGCCGGGCAGATAGCCGAGCTGAACGCCATCTACTCGCGCATGATAGAGGCCATGACCGTGAACATGAAGTCCGCCGCGCCGGGCAACGCCTGACCTGCGGCCGCTACGTAACGTGGCCCGCGCCAAGCGCGCCGGGCCTGTCTTGGAAAGAAAGTTAAGATATGGCAATAAAGAAAAGACCTGTCTCCCCGCGCCAGAAGATGATAAACCTCATGTACGTCGTCCTCATGGCCATGCTCGCGCTGAATGTCTCCACCGAGGTGCTCAACGGCTTCTCGCTGGTGGAAGAGAGCCTGAGCCGCACCACGGCCAACGCCGCGCGGGAGAACCAGGTGATATACGACGACTTCGCCGCCCAGCTCAAGGCCAACCCGGCCAAGGTGCAGGCGTGGTTCGACAAGGCGCAGGCCGTCAGGCTGATGAGCGATTCGCTGTACAGCCTGGCCGACGAGCTGAAGCTGGCCATAGTGCGCGAGGCCGACGGGGCCGACGGCGACGTGAAGAACATCGTGGGCAAGGAAGACCTCGAAGCCGCAAACCAGGTGATGCTCGCCCCAAGGCGCGGGCGGGGCAAGGAGCTTTACGATGCCATCAACTCCTTCCGCGAGCGCATACTCCAGATGGTGCCCGACCCGACGCAGCGGGCCATCATACGCAGCAACCTGTCCACCGACGTGCCGCGCAACATCCAGACCATGGGCAAGAACTGGCAGGAGTATATGTTCGAGGACATGCCTGTGGCCGCCGCCGTGACGCTCCTGTCGAAGCTGCAGAGCGACGTTCGCTATGCCGAGGGCGAGGTGCTGCACACGCTCGTGTCCAACATCGACCTGAAGGACATCCGCGTCAACTCGCTCAACGCCTTCGTCATACCCAACTCGCAGACAATCGTGCGCGGCGACAAGTTCTCCGCACACATCGTCATGGCCGCCGTGGACACCACGCAGGTGCCTGAAATCTACATCGGCGGGCGCAAGATGGACCTTGACGGCGGGCTTTACGAGACCGTGTGCTCGCGCACCGGCGACTTCACCCTGGCCGGGTACATCGAGATGCTCAACGGCAACGGCGAGCGCGTGCGCCGCGACTTCAGCCAGAAATACACCGTGGTGGACCCGAGCGCCACCGTCTCGGCCGACCTAATGAATATGCTCTACGCCGGCTACAGCAACCCGATAAGCGTGAGCGTGCCGGGCGTGCCGCTCAACAAGGTGGCCGCCACCATGACCGGCGGCACGCTCCAGCCCGTGGGGCCGGGCAAGTACATCGCCCGCCCTGCCGCCGTGGGCAAGGACGTGACCATCACCGTGGTGTCCACCAACACCGGGCGCGCACAGCAGATGGGGCAGTTCACCTTCCGCGTGCGCAAGCTGCCAGACCCGACGCCATACATAGCCATGGCCGACGAGCACGGCAACCCGACACGCTACAAGGGCGGCAACCTGGCCAAGGCCAGCCTCATGGCCGCCGACGGCATCGGCGCCGCCATCGACGACGGCATACTCGACATCGGCTTCCGCGTGCTCGGCTTCGAGACCGTCTTCTTCGACAACATGGGAAACGCCGTGCCTATGGTGAGCGAGGGCGACAAGTTCTCAGCCCGCCAGAAGTCCACCTTCCGCCGCCTGGCCCGCAACCGCCGCTTCTACATATCGCGCGTCAGGGCCATCGGCCCCGACGGCATAGAGCGCAGCCTGCCCACTTCGATGGAGGTGATAGTTAAATGACAGTAAGACAAAAAGCAAACTGAAATATGAAAAGACTGTTGTCCGTTTTGATTATAGCCCTCGTGGCCGCTTCGGCCATGGCGCAGCCAAAGATGAGGCGCAGCCAGGCCGCAGCCAAGAAGGCGCAGGCCGCCGCGCCGCAGATGACGCGCCGCGCCCAGCTCATGTTCCCCACGGCGGTGGAGATGCCGCAGGACGTGGTGTGGCGGCGCGACATCTACCGCGAGCTTGACCTCATGCAGGAGCCGAACTCCGGTCTCTACTACCCCGTGGAGCCGATGGGGAGGCAGCTCAACCTGTTCACCTACATCTTCAAGCTCGCGCTCAACGGCTACATCCCGATCTACGAATACCGCCTCGACGGCAACGAGTCGTTCACCGACTCGTCGAAGGTAAAGATGCAGACGGTGCTCGACAACTACCACATCTACTACGAGGAGCAGGACGGCAAGCTGCGCGTCGACAACAGCGACATACCCTCGGCCGAGGTGACGCGCTACTACCTGAAGGAGAGCGCCTACTACGACCAGGCCAACTCTTCGTTCCACCGCAAGGTGGTGGCCATCTGCCCGGTGATGTTCCGCGAGGACGACTTCGGCGGGGAGCCGTCGCGCTACCCGCTCTTCTGGGTGAAGTACAGCGACCTCGAGCCGTTCCTAAGCCGCCAGGAGGTGATGACGAGCAACCTCAACAACGCCGCCACGATGAGCCTGGAGGACTACTTCGCGCTCAACAAGTACAAGGGCAGCATCTACAAGACCAACAACATGCTTGGCCGCACGCTCGCGCAGTACTGCACCACCGACTCTGCCATGGCCAAGGAGCAGAAGCGCATAGAGGACGAGCTGGCCAAGTTTGAGACCCACATCTTCGGCGACCCGGCCCGCAAAGACTCGCTTGACAGCATAGCCAAGAACGACCCGAAGGCCATCAAGGCTGCGCAGAAGGCCGCCAAGAAGCGCAACCGCCGCTCGCGCCGCTCGTCGGCAAGCCAGTCCACCGCAGTTTCGTCTGGCTCGTCGGCTCCCCGCGTGACGGTGCGCCGCCAGCGCCACTAAGCGGGTTGCGCCACCCTGCTGGGCCGCATCGGCCTACCGATGCGGCGCAGCAGGTCGATTCTGGCGGCCTGAGCGGGCATGGAATGGCGGAACAGCCTTGCCACAGTTTCATTAACCCCATAAAACAACAATGCTTATGAAGAAATTTTTTACCGCAATTCTTGCCGCAGTGGCCCTCTTTACGGCCACTGCCGCGCAGGCACAAGTCAAGTTCGGCCTTAAGGGAGGCTTGAACGTAACCGACATGAGCTTCAGCAAAGACGTGCTGGACGAGTCGAACCGCACCGGCTTCTTCGTCGGCCCGATGGTCAAGGTGACCATCCCGCTTGCCGGCCTGGGCGTTGACGCAGGCGTGCTCTACGACCAGCGCGAGGCCAAGGCCAGCAGCGACGACTACGGGAAGGCCGTCAAGCAGCGCAGCGTCAACATCCCGATCAACCTCCGCTACAACATCGGCTTCAGCAGCTTGGTGGGCGCTTACATTGCCGCCGGCCCGCAGTTCGGTTTCGCCATCGGCGACAAGAGCACTACGCTTTATTCCGACGACGAGGAAAAGTGGGCCTACGACATCAGCAACACCAACTTCAGCGTCAACGTTGGCGCTGGCGTCACGCTCATGAGCCACCTCGAAATAGGCTTCACCTACAACATTGCCTGCGGCAAGACGGGCGAGGTGAACGTTTGGGACGTGGCCAGCAGCACGTGGAACCAGGTGACCAAGGGCCGCGCCAACGCATGGCAGGTGTCGGCAGCCTACTACTTCTAAAGGAATTTTGCGGCACGCTGCCTTTCCGTCTTGCGGTTTGGGCGAGTGCCGGTAGTACATGAAATATGGCAAGTGGACGGTGGCAGTGCAGTTGTGCGCCATCATCCCCTTGCCGTTTTGGTCTGTGAGCCATGCCCTTAACAATTCTGTGCGCCGTGGCTGAACAATAAAGTAAACGCAAATGGCGTTATAAGGTTGATGTACAAGTTTCCGCTGTTGGCTCTCGCCCTGATGCTTGCCGTGCCGCTTTGGGCGGCATCGCCCGCCGACACGCTTTTTCGCGACAGCACCGGTGCTGCCCGCGGCGGTGCCGTGGCGCGTGTGAGGAATGCGGTAGACCGCGTGCTCGACCTTCGCGACAGCCGCCGCAGGCAGCGTGCCGACACGGCCTACATCGTCCGCACGCCCGGGCGGCTGCGCCTTAAGCTCGCTGTCAACGGCTCCGGCTCCGACATCGACACGCGCTGGAGCAGCGGAGGCGACGACTTCAAGTCGCGCCTGAAGGCGCAGAACAAGTACACCGCGAGCCTCACGGCCTCATACCGGGGGCTGTCGCTGAGCGTTGCCTTCAACCCGGCGAAGCTTGCGGGGCGCAATAAAGACTATGAACTTAACCTCAACGCCTATGGCAACCGCCTTGGCGCAGACCTTATACTACAGTCGGCCAAGACATACGAGGGAACGGTCGAGACCCCGTCGGGCGGCGTTGAGGTTCCCGTCGGCAGCGTCAGCCAAGACATGGTGACGGCAAATGCCTACTTTGTGTTTTCCGGGCGGCGGTTCTCGTTTCCCGCCGCGTTCACCCAATCGTGGCTGCAAAGGCGCAGCGCGGGCAGCTTCATGCTTGGGCTGTCGTTCTTCGGCGGGCGCATAAAGGCCGACTATGCCGACGTGCTCGGCAAGGGCAACGCCCGCCTTGGCATAATCTGCGGCAGCATAGGCGCCGGCTATGCCTACAACCTGGTGGCAAAGGGCAAGTGGCTGTTCCACATCTCCGCCTTGCCGCAGCTTGTCGTGGTGAGCCGCAACCGCCTGGAGACGGGCGGAGGCAGGGTAAAGATGCCGTACAAGTTCCCTAATGCCTTGATGGTTGGGCGGCTGGCAGTGGTGCGCCACTTCGACAAGTATTTCGCGGGGATGAACGCTGTGGTGAACACCACATCGCTTGGCGACGCCGACGAGCTTTCGCTCACCACCGTCAAGTGGCGCGCCAGGCTGTTTGTCGGGGTCAAGCTATAGCTCCCTTATCGTGGCTACGACATATTCGGAGCGCGTGCCGATGCGGAACTTCCCGCCCCAGATGCCCATGCCCGACGTGACGTAGTAGCGCGTGCCGCCGCGCTGCCATGGCCCGAAGGCGCATTCGTATATAGCCTCCGTAATCCACGATATAGGCCACAGCTGCCCGTGGTGGGTGTGGCCGCTGAGCTGGAAGTCGGCCCCGGCCCTCTCCGCCCGCTCGAGGTGGTATGGCTGGTGGTCGAGCACAATCACGTATTTCCCCATGTCGGCCTTTTTCATCAGCTGCGCCACGCTGAGCCTCTGCGGGTTTGTGCGGTCGTCGCGCCCCACTATGCACAGGTTGCCCACCGTGGCCACGCTGTCTTGCAGCAGCGTTATGCCCGCGCTTTGCATGAAGTCGGCGGCCTTGTGCCTCCCGGAGTAGTACTCGTGGTTGCCGAGGCAGGCATATACAGGTGCGCTTATGCGGCGCAGCTCGTCGGCCATGCCCTCTTCGAGCAGCGGGCGCAGGCTCATGTCCACGATGTCGCCTGCTATCAGAACGATGTCGGGGCGTTCGGCGTTCACCATGTCCACCCACCGTGCAAGCTCCTTGCGGCGGTTGTGGTAGCCGAGGTGCAGGTCGCTCATCATCACCACCTTCACCTCGCCGCCTATGTGCTTGGCCGTGGTAAGCTCGATGGGCTGCCGCACCTTGTGCCGGTAGTTGAGGTAGCCGTAGGTGAATGTGGCGGCCAGCGCGGCGGCCAGTGCGCACGCCGAATATGCGTTTGCGTAGAGCCACGGGCGCGGCACTATGTGCGCCAGCCGCCCGAGGTCGAGCAGGAGGAATGCCATGACCGTGTAGAGCAAGACGAACACCACCGAGTTGCCTACTTCATAGCAGGCCGTTGCGATGTTGAGGGGCAAGTCTTCTATTGCCCGCGAGAAAATGACGGGCAGCGCGGCGAAGGCGAGTATGCACGCTGCGACCACGGCCCCGCGCCACATCCCGCCAAACGGCAGTATGCACCAGATGTGCCACAGCGTGTAGGCCAGCCCGAGAATGGGCAGCACGAGGAATAATACCATCCACATTTCTTATGTCGGATAATGGCCTTCCGGCCAAAGGTCTTTTACTGTTCAGGTTATTTTCCCCACCGCCTGCGCGTCCATCTTCAGCGCGGCGGCAATCTGCGCGTCGCTCATGCCGTAGCTCCGCAGGTTGCGCACGGTCTCCACCATGGCGTCTTGCCTGCCTTTTTCCATGCCTTCGGCCAGCCCTTCGGCGCGGCCCTCTGCCAGCCCTTCGTCGCGTCCTTCGGCCCTGCCTTCCTCGCGGCTGTCTTTGCGGGCGGTGGCTATGGCGTTCATTATGTCGCGGTAAGCCTTGACGTTGTCTTCGTAGAGCTTCAGCTCTTGCGGCGAGAACTTTGCTATTTCGGCCTGTTCAAAGAGCCGCGTAAACACGCGCTCCTGCAGCGCGGCGGGGCGTTCCATGAGGCGCGAGAGGTTTTTAAGCACAAACATCCATTTGTCGAACATTGTGACGAGTTCAGCCTCCGACTTGTTGAACTTCGGAATCTCGATGTAGATGAAGGCGAGCTTGTCGTAGAACACCGTCTTTCGCTCCACGTCCATGAGCTTCACTTCGTGGTGGTAGCAGTCTGGCGAGCTTTTGTCTTCGTCGAACACGAAGTTGAGCAGCCCCACGGTGTAGACGGCGTTGAGGTGGAAGTCCCAGTCGTCGCCGCACTTTGCCTGTTCGCGTATGGGGAATGTCGAGTAGTAGACGGTGCGGTCCTTGAAGAACTCTTGGTAGACGTTCTGCATTTCCACGATGAACTTGTCGCCGCGCTCGTTTTCGCAATACACGTCGAATATGGCCCGCCGCGAGTTCATCCGCTCGCCGAGCTGTTCGGAGTTGAGGTAGGTCACGTCCTTTATCACCTGTTCGCCCGTGAGCAGCGCGTTGAGGAAGCTGATGAGCAGCTCCTTGTTGAATTCCGTTCCGAACAGCCGCTTGAAGCCGAAGTCGGTCTGCGGGTTTATGTATCGTTCTGCAATCTGTTTCATGTTGTTGTCCCGTCTTGCGTCTTTTACGCCCGCTAAGTTAGTGGTTTTTGGCCGAAGGTGCAAGCTTTTCGCAAAAAAAGGCGCGGCGCACGAAGCCTGCCTGTGCCGGTTCCGTGCGCCGCGCTGTGTCGTTATGCTGTCTTACAGCCCCACGTCGGCGAGTATCCTTTCCGTCGCCCCCGTGCAGCTTGCCACATATTCGGCCGCCTTGCGGCCTGCGGCCCGCGCCCTTTCGGTGTCGGAGAAGCCGTCCATCAGGCTGCCGAAGTCGCCTGGCGTGCTTATCTCGAATCCGCCGCCCGCCGCCATCAGCCCCCTGGCTTCCTGGAAGTGCCTGTTGTTCGGGCCGAATATCACCGGCATGCCCCACACTGCGGCCTCGAGCACGTTGTGTATGCCCACGCCGAAGCCGCCGCCCACGTAGGCCACCCGCCCGTAGCGGTAGGCGCTCGACAGCAGCCCGAAGCAGTCTATTATCAGGCAGCCGGCCTTGGCCGCCTCTTCGGGCGTGGTCTTGGTGTAGCGCACGGCCTTCATCTCCAGCCGGCTTTCTATCTGCCGCAGGTGCGCCTCGCCTATCTGGTGCGGCGCGATGATGGGCTTCCACTCCCTGTGGGCGTTGAGGTATGGTATGAAGCGGTCGCCGTCGGGCGGCCAGCTGCTGCCGGCCACGAACACGTCGCGCCCGCCGGCGAATGCCTCCACTATGGGCAGCCGCCGCGCCTGCTCCTTGATTTGCAGCACGCGGTCGAAGCGCGTGTCGCCCGTTACGGTCACTGCCGTTATGCCTATGCCCTCCAGCAGCCGCCTGCTCTCCTCGTTCTGCACGTAGAAGTGGGTGATGCAGCGCAACACGCGGGCGTAGCTGCGGGCATACCGGCGGAAGAACACCTGCCCCGGCCTGAATATGCTGGCCACGCTGTACACGGGGATGCCCCTGCGCTTGAGTATGTGCAGGTAGTTGTACCAGAACTCGTATTTTATGAAGAAGGCCATCTCCGGCCTCACGAGCTTGAGGAAGCGCGTGGCGTTGAGGCGCGTGTCGAGCGGCAGGTAGCACACTATGTCGGCCACGGGGTAGTCCTTGCGCACCTCGTAGCCCGACGGCGAGAAGAACGTGAGCAGTATCTTCAGCTCCGGGCGCTCCTTGCGCAGCCGTTCCATGAGCGGCCGCCCCTGCTCGAACTCGCCGAGCGAGGCGGCGTGGAACCACACGTAGCGCGCCCCAGGCTCGACCTTGGCCTTTAGCGTGCGGAACGCCTCGCGCTCGCCGCGCCACATCTTCTTCACCTTTTCGCTGAAGAGGCTGGCCACGGCCACGCCGAGCGTGTAGAGGTAGATTGCTATTTCGTACATTGCCGTGTCAGCCCAGTGCCGCTATTGCGCGTTCCATCCGCGATATGGTCTCTTCCTTGCCGAGGAATGCCGATATGTCGAACATTCCCGGCCCCTTGCCTTCGCCCACGAGCGCGAGCCGCCAGGCGTTCATCACGTCGCCCAGCTTGTAGCCCTTGCCCTCTATCCACGGCTTGACCACGGCCTCCTGCCCGTCCACGCTGAAGTCGCCTATGCCGCGCAGCACTTCGGCCAGCTCGCCCATCACGCGGGCCGAGTCGGCCTTCCACCGCTTCTTGCGCGTCTTCTCGTCGTACTCCGTCGGGGCCACGAAGAAGAACGAGCAGAGCGGCCACAGCTCCCACACGAAGTCCACGCGGTCTTTCATCATGGCCACCACGGCCTCTATGCGCCCGTCGGTCTCTTGCGGCACGTGGCTGCGCACTATCGGGGCGAACAGCCGTGCCACCTCGGCGTCGCTCTTCTGGAGCATATACTCGTGGTTGAACCACACGCACTTCTTGTAGTCGAACTTTGCCCCGGCCTTGCTGCACTTCGTTATGTCGAACAGCTGGCACAGCTCGTCGAGGCTGTATAGCTCGCGCTCCGTGCCGGGGTTCCAGCCAAGCAGCGCCAGGAAGTTGACCACGGCCTCGGGGAAGTAGCCCTTCTCGCGGAAGCCCGCCGACACCTCGCCCGTCTTCGGGTCGTGCCATTCGAGCGGGAACACGGGGAAGCCCAGGCGGTCGCCGTCGCGCTTGCTGAGCTTGCCCTTGCCCTCGGGCTTGAGCAGCAGCGGCAGGTGGGCGAAGCGCGGCATGGTGTCGGCCCAGCCCAGCGCCTCGTAGAGCAGCACGTGCAGCGGTGCGCTGGGCAGCCACTCCTCGCCGCGTATCACGTGGGTGATTTCCATCAGGTGGTCGTCCACGATGTTGGCCAGGTGGTAGGTGGGCAGCCCGTCGGCGCTCTTGTAGAGCACCTTGTCGTCTATTATGTCGCTCTTTATGCGCACCTCGCCGCGTATCATGTCGTCCACGAGCACCTCGCGGCCCGGCTCCACCTTGAAGCGCACCACGTATTGCGCCCCGCCGTCCACCAGTTCCCTCACCTCGGCCTCGGCCATGGTGAGCGAGTTGCGCATCGACAGGCGCGTGCGTGCGTCGTACTGGAAGTTGTCCACCTCCTTGCGCTTGGCCTCAAGCTCCTCGGGAGTGTCGAAGGCTATGTACGCCTTGCCCTCGCCGAGCAGCCGGTCTACGTATTCCTTGTATATGGCGCGGCGTTCGCTCTGGCGGTAGGGGCCGCAGTCGCCGCCGAACGACACGCCCTCGTCGAACTTGATGCCGAGCCACTTGAACGACTCGATGATGTATTCCTCGGCGCCCGGCACGAAGCGGCTCGAGTCGGTGTCCTCTATGCGGAACACCAGCTCGCCGCCCTTCTGGCGGGCGAACATATAGTTGTAGAGGGCGGTGCGCACGCCGCCTATGTGCAATGCCCCGGTGGGGCTGGGCGCAAAGCGCACCCTTACTTTTCTGTCTTCCATATCGTATGAAATCAGTGTGACGTATATTTCCGCGCAAAATTACTATATTTTTCTCACTTTTAATCTTTTTTGAGCAATTAATTCCTTGCCTGCGGGCATATAGTGCGCCTGCGAGCGCGTTGCCAGCATAGCTGGCGGCTTGCCGCACGAAAAGCACAAAAAGAGCCCCCGCCGCCACATTCCGGGCGAAATGGCATTGCGGTGTCGTTTTTTTTTCGTATTTTCGCATTCGCAAACCTCTTTAATCGACAATCTATCGCCTATGAGCACCATAAGCAACAAACACGACATGACATGGCGCGACGTCCTCACATGGGCTGCCGTCATAATAGGCTTCGTGGCCGTCACGGTGTGGATAATGCCTGGCGACAGCCGCAGCTACTTCCGCCTGGAGCTTGGCAAGCCTTGGAAGTATGGCGACCTGACGGCCCCGTTCGACTTCCCCATCTACAAGTCCGACGAGATGGTCAGGCACGAGCGCGACAGCGTGATGCGCGAGTATGAGCCTTACTTCAACTACAACGCCGAGGTGGAGGGCGAGCAGGTGCGGAAGTTCGTCTCCGACTTCAGCAACGGCATACCCGGACTCACCGACGACTACATCAGCATAATAGCCAACCGCCTGCACGCGCTCTACCGGCAGGGCATCATCAGCGCGTCTGACTGCCAGCGGCTGGCCACCGACACGTCGCGCACCATACGCCTCGTGAGGGGCAAGAGCGCGTCGAGCGTGCGCCTTACCGCGCTATACACCACCAAGACGGCCTACGAGCGGCTCTTCGTCGACGAGACGCTCGAGCAGCACCGGCAGATACTACAGAAGTGCGACCTCAACGACTACATAGCCCCCAACGTGGTCTACGACCGCGAGAAGAGCGAGTCGGCCCTCAACGACATAATGAACGGCATACCGCGCGCCACGGGCGTGGTACAGAAGGGACAGAAGGTGATAGACCGCGGCAGCATCGTCGACGAGAAGGCATACCGCATACTCGACTCGTTTAAGAAGGAGAACGAAAAGCGCGGGCGCGACACCAAGCAGATTCGCATGACGATAGCGGGCGAGGCTCTCTTCGTGTTCATCGTCATGGCGGCCTTCACGGCCTACCTAAGCCTCTTCCGCCGCGACTACTTCGAGAAGCCCCGCAGCATGGCCATGCTCTACAGCCTGATGCTCCTCTTCGTGGTGTTCACGTCGATGCTCGTGCGCAACTCCGTGCTCCACGTCTACCTGCTGCCATACGCCATCGTGCCGATATTCATCCGAGTGTTCTTCGACTCGCGCACGGCCTTCGTCACCCACTTCGTCATGGTGGTGCTGTGCGCCTGTATGCTGCGCAGCCCCTACGAGTTCATCGTGGTGGAGGGCGTGGCCGGCATGACGGCCATCTACAGCCTGCGCGAGCTGCAATACCGCTCGCAGCTGTTCAAGACGGCCATCTTCGTCACACTGGCCTCTATGGCCACCAACTTTGCCTTCGACCTGATGCACACTGCCACCATGGCCGAGCTTGACATGAGCAACTACAACTACCTTGTGGTCAACGGAGTGCTGTTGCTATTCGCCTACCCGCTGCTCTACCTCGTCGAGAAGGCGTTCGGCTTCACGTCAGACATAACCCTCATCGAGCTTTCAAACACCAACAACGAGCTGCTGCGCAAGCTCAGCGAGGTGGCTCCCGGCACGTTCCAGCACTCCATACAGGTGGGCAACCTCGCGGCGGCCATAGCAAACAAGATTGGGGCCAAGGGGCAGCTCGTGCGCACGGGGGCGCTCTACCACGACATCGGCAAGATGAACAACCCCATCTACTTCACCGAAAACCAGTCGGGCTTCAGCCCACACGACTCGCTCTCCTGCATAGAGAGCGCACAGATAATAATCAGCCACGTCACCGACGGGCTGCGCATGGCCGACAAGTATAACCTGCCCGCCGTCATACGCGACTTCATAAGCACCCACCACGGGCAGGGCAAGGCCAAGTACTTCTACGTGAAGTACAAGAACGAGCACCCCGACGACGACGTGGACGAGCTGCTCTTCACCTACCCCGGCCCCAACCCCTTCACGCGCGAGCAGGCCATACTGATGATGGCCGACTCCGTGGAGGCTTCGTCGCGCTCGCTCAAGGAATACACCGACCAGTCCATACGCGACCTCGTTAACCGCATCATCGACGGGCAGCTGGCCGACGGCTTCTTCCGCGAGTGCCCCATCACCTTCCGCGACATTGCCTACGCCAAGACCGTGCTCATCGACAAGCTCAAGACCATCTACCACACCCGCGTGAGCTACCCGGAGCTTGGGAAGAATTAGAATTTTGAGTTTGGAGTTTTGAATTGCCGCGCCCCGCGCGGCAATTCAAAACTCTACATCGGGTCTACGTCGAAGTAGGTCGCCACCGAGCGGTAGCGCGGGTCGTCGCCTACCTGCTTTTGCGCCATGCGCAGGTATTGCTTCACCTTCCCTAAGTCGATGCCGAGTTCGAGCTTCAGCACAATCTTGCGTATGCTCAGCGTCTTTACGCGGGCCACGGCGGGCCTGTCCGGCCCGAGCACCCGCGCCCCGAACCACTGGCGCAGCGTCGAGCCGAGTTCTGCGGCGGCGTGTTCCACCACATCGTCGTGGCGGTGCTTAAGGTATATATATATAAGGTGTGCGAACGGAGGGTAGCCGAAGGCCTGCCGCTCTTCGCACAGGTCGCGGAAGAAAGCCTTGTAGTCGCCCCTCACCACCTGGCCTATCAGCGGCGTGTCGGGGCTTTTCGTCTGCAGCACCACCAGTCCGCGGCTTCCCTTGCGCCCGGCTCGCCCGCCCACCTGCGCCATCATCGTGAAGGCATACTCGTAGGCGCGGAAGTCGGGGTAGTTCATCATCGTGTCGGCGTTGAGTATGCCCACCACGCTCACGCGGTCGAAGTCAAGCCCCTTGCCAATCATCTGCGTGCCGATGAGCACGTTGGTGCGCCCGGCGGCGAAGTCGTCTATTATGCGCTCGTAGGCCCCGTTGGTGCGCGTCGTGTCGAGGTCCATGCGAGCCACGCTGGCCTCGGGCAGCAGCTCGCGCACGCGGTCTTCTATCTTCTCCGTGCCGTAGCCCTTGGCCACGAGGTCGCGGCCGCCGCAGGCCGGGCAGGTGGCCGGCACCTCGTATGTAGCCCCGCAGTAGTGGCACGTCAGCTTGCCCAGGCTGCGGTGCAGCGTCAGGCTCACGTCGCAGTTGCGGCACCTCGGCACCCACCCGCACTGCCTGCACTCCACCATCGGGGCGAAGCCGCGGCGGTTCTGGAAGAGTATGGCCTGCCGCCCGCCTTCCACCGCCTCGCGCATCTTCTCCATGAGCAAGGGCGAAAAGGGGCCGCTCATCATCTTGCGCCGCTGCAGGTCTTTTATGTCCACCACGCGGAACTCCGGCAGCTCAATCTGCTTGTAGCGCGTGGTGAGTTCCACCAGCCCATACTTGCCCGTGGTGGCGTTGCGGTAGGTCTCGGCGCAGGGCGTGGCCGTGCCGAGCAGCACCTTCGCCCCGCACATCCGCGCAAGCACGATGGCCGTGCTGCGGGCGTGGTAGCGCGGCGCGGGGTCTTGCTGCTTGAACGACTGCTCGTGCTCCTCGTCAACAATCACCAGGCCGAGCCGCGTGAAAGGCAGTAGCACCGCCGACCGCGCACCCACTATCACGTCGAAGGGCGAGCCGGAGAGCTGCTTCTGCCACATCTCCACGCGCTCGTTGTCGGAGTAGCGCGAGTGGTAGATGCCCATCCGCCCGCCGAACACGCGGCGCAGGCGTTCCCTCACCTGCACCGTGAGCGCTATCTCCGGCAGCAGGTAGAGCACCTGCTGCCCGCTGTCCATGGCCCGCTTTATCAGGTGGATGTATATTTCGGTCTTCCCGCTCGACGTCACCCCGTGCAGCAGCGTCACGTTCTTCTCGGCCATCGACGCCACCACCTCGTCGAACGCCCTCTGCTGCGCCTCGCCCAGTTGCTTCATCTTGCCGAAGTCCGGCTCGCCGCCGGTGTTCAGCCGCGCCAGCTCGCGCGGGTAGGTCTCAATCAGCCCGCGCGTCTCGAGGGCCTTCACCGTGGCCGCCGTGGCGTGGCTGGCGTTCATCAGCTCGTCGCGCGACACCTCGGCGGGCGTGGCCGCCGCGTCGCCGTCGGCAGCCTCGGCCATGCCGGAGAGCGTGAGGTATGTCTCAAACGCCGCCCGCTGCCTCTCGGCCTTGGCCAGCATGCCTATCGCCACGTGCAGGGCCGCCGCGCTGCGGAACTCAGGCCGCAGCCTCACGTAGGTCTCGCGGCGCGGGCGGTAGCCGTCCTCTGCCTTCAGCCCGGAGGGCAGCGCCGCCTTGTACACCTCGCCTATGGGCGACATATAGTAGTCGGCCATCCACTGCCACAGCTTGTATTGCGTCTCCGTCACCACAGGCGCCTTGTCGAGCACGCGCAGAACGTCGCGCACGGCAATGCCCTCCGGCTCGTCGCCATGCACCCTTATGGCCACGCCCACGTGCTTGGTCTTTGGCCCGAACGGCGCGAGCACCCTCACGCCGAAGCGCACCGCGCCCTCCATCTGCGGCGGCACGGAGTATGTGAACAGGCCCTCCAACGGTACGGGCAGCAACAAGTCTACGTACATCATGCCGCAAAGTTACGAAATAAATTAAAAATTAAAAATCAAAAATTAAAAAAGTATGCTCACTCTGCGGCGGAGTGGAGCACACGAATAAAGAACTCATTTAAACTTTTTGCGACTTCTGTTCGGGGAATGTTTTCGAGGCAGTTTCTTTGCCGGAAAGAGGAGCGTAGCGGGCTACGTGACGAATGACGGCGGAGAAACAGACCGAAAAGAAACCCGAACTGAAGCAAAAAGAGACTTTTCGGAAAAAGTTTAAATGAGTTCATTTAACTCGCAGCTCCGCCTAAAGCTCTTTCTTAAATTGAATATCCGCATTTTGCCAAAACGAATGAAAGAAGGAAGCGGAGAAGCATACGGCCTCTAACTTCTTAGCGGAACGATGGTTCCACCTTGGGGGAGGATAGCACTGGAAAAGTCCGTTATTTGAAAATACTGATAACAAAACGTAAGCATAAGCGCCTGTCTTTAATGCGCATCTACTCGTTGGCTGTCCGAACTGTTTGACTATAATTAATTCGTTTTCTTGCTATGTTTTGTTGGAAATTTGCTATTTTTGTAAAACGAATGTTTTAAACTGTATTTTTTAATATGATTGGAGAAGCGGTTTGTCAATTTGGGATGCCTTCGCTTGTTGCGTTGTGTATGGAATAATAATTAAATGTAAGCCCTATTAAATTTTACGACTATGAGACAGATACAGATTTTGTTGCTGGCGCTCTTGCCAAGCATGGTGGCGGCGCAAGTGAAGAAAGTGATAGACGTCAGGCCGGGGGAGGACTTGGCTGCTCTACTTGGCGACGACAAGATGCAGGTAGACACGCTCGAACTGACCGGTGAGCTGCGCCATGCAGACTTTGAAGTGATGCGCGAGTGTGCTTACGGCGGGAGGCTGTGCGCAGTGTATATGGGCGATTGCGTGGTTGAGGACGACTCTATTCCCGAGGAGGCGTTTATGATGCCGAGGGGCGGGACAAACCTCGACTCGGTGGTGCTGCCGAGGCGGCTGCGAGCCATAGGCGACTTTGCCTTTTACCACAACGACATACGCTCCATCGACCTGCCCGCGACGCTTAAGTACATCGGAGCCTGCGCCTTCCAGCAGTGCTACAATCTGGTGCGGGTCGACATACCCGAAGGTGTCGAGGAGATTGGCACAAATTGTTTCAGGGAGTGCTACGCCCTTGAGGAGGCCAGCTTGCCGTCTACCATAAGGAAGCTCGGCATCGGCATATTTGCCTTTACGCGCAGCCTGAAGACCATCCATCTGGCCGAAGGGATAAAGAGCATCGGCCAGAAGTCGTTTTGGCAAGGCGACGTATTGGAAGAGATGGACATCCCGCAGAGCGTGTCGCTGGTTGCCCCGGAGGCTTTCATGTATTGTTCGTTCCTGCGGCGCGTGTCTTTGCCCGACGGGCTTACTGACATAAACTTCAGCACGTTTGAGGAGTGCGGCTCGCTCTCCGACGTTGGGTGGCCGTCGGCGTTGGAGGTAATCCACGACAGGGCCTTCTACAACTGCGGCTTCACGTCGCTCACTTTGCCCGACGGGCTGACGCATATTTGCAACGAGGCGTTCCGGCTCGACCGTGAGCTGGAGTGCCTGGTGCTGCCCGGAACGCTGACTAACCTTGGCTACAGGGCGTTTGCCGAGTGTGCAAAGCTGGGCGAGGTGTACTCTGTGAGCGTCGTTCCCCCGGCTGTGGGCAACGTTTCCACCAACGATGCCCAGAGCGGGGCGGATGGCGTGGGTGTCGGTCTCTCGCCGTTTGCGGGTATGGCCGAAGGGGCTGTGCTGTATGTCCCGGTCGGGGCCAAGGCCGCATACGAGGCGGCACAATATTGGCAAGACTTTGGCGAAATACGCGAGACGGCCAACTTCCCCACGCCCGTCGCCATGCCTTCCGCTGGGAATGCTGGCTTTAGGGTGATGGGCGGCAAAGGGAGCGTGACCATCATACCTTCGGGAGAGGCTGTTCGCTTCAGCATCCACTCGGCAGACGGGCGCACCTTTGCGTCCGGCAGTGCAGCCCATGCGGTCAGCGTAGGCGTTGCGAGCGGGCTTTGGATAGTGGAGGCCAACGGCACCAAGGCTAAGGTGCTTGTGGAGTGACGGGGTGCGCCAGGCTGTAAAACGCCGGTGGAGCCGCCCGAGTGTGCACCGGGCAGGCGGGTAGTCCCCCGCAACTTGCCAATATGGGGTCAGTCCGAACACCCGGTCGCACTTCTTCTTGCTAATCGCATGAAATCATTTACTAAAGCCGCCACTTCCTAAAAAGAGCAATTTGCGAAGCAAGACGGCACAAAACGCGGCATGAGACGAGCCGCATTGCATCGTAAGACGAGCCGTTTTACGATGCAAAACGGGTCGTTTTGCGCTCCAAAACGACCTGTTTTCATTTTGAAGCATAGCTCTTCCAAAAAAGTGAAAATCGAAAGAAAGAACGCGGCCTGCCACTAAGGCTGCAGTCAAATGGCGTGGGAATGCTTACGGTTTTCCGGCCATTGCCTCTTCCGGCAAAGGCGCAATGGCGGGCGGATCCTGTTCCGATTTGGAACAAGTTGGTGCGACAAAAAATCTGGCTGCCCATGTCGTATGCCTGTAAGTAGGTTTTACCGTGCCATCGGCAGCCGTTGCCGCGGCTTATTTGCTGCAAAAAAAGGCTAAAAAGTCGGTACATTGGCAAATAAAGCGTAATTTTTCACCCGCTACCTGTTGTCCGCAATGGCGACAGGCAATAGTTAATAATATGTGTAATCAAAAATTTAAAACCAAAAGCAAATGAGCATACGTCCTCTAACTTCTTAGCGGAACGCAGTGGAGCGATGGCTTCTTATAAATCCTTTGAATTGGAGCCTTGCGGATATTCAATTGTTTTTCACTATAAATTAATCCATTCCTTGTTGCGTTTTGTTGGAAATGCACTATTTTTGTCAATCAAAACTCAAACCATTGACGATATGAAGCGATTATATGTTAACAAAGATTCTTTGCTCGTATGTTTGATTTTCATGGTAGGGCTGTTTGGCTTGTTCGCGGACAGGTTCATCAGCATCAAGCCATCTTCGCCGGAATCCACCATTGTCTACAATTGCTTGATGGTTGGGCTAATGGTGATGGCTTTGTATCTTAACACGCTGGTTCCGATATTCATAGTCGAGAGCAATGACAAGTTCATCATACAATATGAACACAAACGGCGGATCGTATTAAAAAGGGATATAACTGCATTCCGCTATCCCGTGAAATATAAAAGGTCTCTGGGCTACAGGATTGTTGTGAACGACAATGAAGCCCTGATTTTCTACGGGATGTGGGGCAGTCTCCGTGATAGTGCATGCAGATGGGAACGAGAACACGGCCTGCCGGTATACAATGACGAGCCGAACAACAACTATGTACCAGGTGATTATAGCTTCTCGTTTGTTCCGCAATTTTCTTCTTTTTTTATGGACAGGCGTGCAATTCTCGTCTTTGCCCTCGTTCCTGGTGCAACTAGAATGTTCCGGTCTCCGTTTGACATGGTCAGCGTCATATTGCTTTTCATGATGATTGCCGCAGCTTATACACTTAGTATGTATCTAACAAGTTTTCATGTAGAGAATGGCGTCCTTAGAACAGAAAACGCGGTGGCAAGGCAGTACAATCATACAATACCGTTGGATAGTATAAAATGGATTATGGTTGCTGATGCCAACCTGTGCATAAAGCTGAAGGACGGTAGGACCATTGTGGTGCGCTACAAGTTGTCGAAAGAGCAATTGGCAGATTTCTGTAACGCTTTCGGCAGTATCGGAATTCCTGTCATCTGACAAAACAAAAACGTTTGGGCTTAATAACGAAAGCATGGGAATGGAGGCATTCTGCTTGAACGGATTGGGGCTGATACAGCCATTTGCCGAACTTATTGTGGCGTTGGGTATCTGTGTATTGTCTATCGTGTACCAAGCCACGGCATCCGCAGTGGAAGTGCCGGCCACCATGCCGCCTGTCGGCCCGGCCTCGGTCAACCCTGCCGCCCTGCCCGGCAGATACGCTGGCATGCTCGTGACGTATGACTGGAGCGGGCGCCACATCATCAGCGAGCGGCCGCTTACGGTCGACATGACCGCCCATGGCGACACCTTGGGCGGCAAGTGGTGCCACGGCGGCGACACCGTGAGGTTCGAGGCCGTTGCCTCGCCCGGCGGCAGGCTGCGCTTTACGAGGGGCGCGGTGCGCCAGCGCGAGCGTTACACCGACGAGGGCAAGGTGCTCTATCGCTTCAAATACGCCGACCTTGCCGTCAGCGGCGGATGCCTTGCCGGCCCGCTGCGCCTGTATTCCGTGACGTACCAGGAGCCGGAGCGCCCTATGTACGTCTGCATGAGGAAAGTGTCAACCGCCATGTCGGCAGACAGCACCGGCGCGTCGAGGCTGGCGGCATACCCAAACCCATTTTCCGGGCAGGTGACCGTTGAGATAGACCTTCCGGAGGCTGTGGCTGGCGCAACTGTGGCCATGTTCAGCCAGTCTGGCATGAACGTATATTCCGCAAAGCTCGGAAGTCTTCAGGCAGGCAAGCAGACGTTCACGGTAGCCCCGCCAGTTCCCGACGGCGTGTATGTGCTCACCGTGACAGCCGGTGGCGAACGCTGGCAGACAATTGTCATAAAGAGGAGGGTGTGCAATGAAAAGGATGGCTCTGCTTGCAGTGCTCGCGTTCGGGCTTCTTGCCGTCGTTACCGATGGTACAGTCAATTTTGGTGTCACTGTAGCCTTTGCCCAGGTCATGGGGCAGAATATGTTCCGCCGATGTACGAGTGTGAGGATGATTTCGGGAAATACGAGTCTTTGTTCCCCTGCGACATGGAGGGAGAGGCTTGCTCCTGCATAACCTGCCACACCCAGGTGCCATGCGACGAAATGGAGGCGCACAAGTTGACGCACGGCGAAGAATTCGAGCCTACAGACCCTGAAAACCCGTGGGAAAACGACAACTACCCGCCGATAGATGCAGGAGGCGGCGGTTGCGGCACCGGTGGCGGTTCATGGGGAACAAATAACAGTGTCACAGAAGCATGCGAAAATGGTAAAATGCTTATAAATCTGTTAGAAGATAATATTTATTCTGGACAATACACTCTTTACAAAGGAGAAATAGAGGAAAATCCTTCGCAGAAACTTGTTGTTACCTCAATGGAGGTAATAACTAAGACGAATGATTTGGAATTTTTCATAGAAACAGCAGTGGAAAGAAGTATTCCAAAAATAATGTTGTATATGAAATGTTTTCAAAACATATGGCAGTATATGGTTCTGTGTCAAGTTTTGCTCATGCTGCTGTCGTAATTGTGGACAATAAAGACGATTTTTCATTTGGAGACGGCGTGGTGGTAGTTGGAGATTTCATAGGAGGTGTCGGAAGTTTTTTGACATTAGTTCCAGGATTGCAAGGTTGGGGAACTATACTTAGTGCTTCTGGTATACTTATTGGATTTATTGGTGATCAGATTGGTGAATATAGGTTGTTGTTACCTGATGGCCGAATTCTTCACATTAGCCCATTGTACACATGAAAATTAGGTCATACCGCCTGAAAGGCTTTTTCTTGATACTGATGCTGTTCGTCATTATAGCGGCGGGGTGTATTTTTGCACCTTTTATATTTGTTGACTACGAGGAACAGAAAGTGTTGGTTTACACATTATTACCGGGAATACTCGTATTCTTGTCCTTGCTTGTTTCTACCAAGCCGCTGTTTATAATCGAATACACCGACAGGCTGGTGCTAAGATATGAGTTCAGGAGTGTGGCCATTTGGTTTGACGACGTTGAGTATATGGAATGTCCTTATTATGAGGAGCCAGGCAATGATATGTCGCGGTGCATACGGATTGTGTATAAAAGCGGTGACGACACATTAATATATGATGCCTATTGGGGCTTCTCTTCTTTTGCCGACAAATGGAACAAGGCCAATTCCAGAACTGTTGCACAAGATGAAACAGGGGGCATGAGCAAATACGTAAGCATTGGCCGAAACTACTTGCTTAAGCCGGATTATCTGCGTTGTGCGCAGACGTATAAAGTCGTTGCGGTTGTTCTGGTCTTGCTGTTTGTTGCCATCAAGGCCATTACCGGGACTGGCGTAGCGGCATTATATCCTGCTTTGGCGATATTTTATTGCGGGTGTATATGGAGCAAGCCCTTTACGAGCTTTTATGTGAGTGACGGTTTGCTAACCTCAAGAAACAAGTTGGTGGGCGAAGCTAACCAGACAATATCTTTGTGTGACATTAAATATGTGAAGATGTGCCGTAAACATTTGAGAGTCGTAATGAAAGATGGTAAGATGCTAAATATCGTCTATGCCCTGACGGAAAAGCAGAAGCGAGAATTTTCCAATTATTTTAAAGATTCTGGGATTATTTGCCGTTTTGAATTGTATGAGACCTCTGCAAAACTATTTCTGTGATTAAAATCGCAAAATGCAATTTATTGATAATCAGCGTTGTTGATTTTTATGTATCTCTAAGATTTTGAGTTTTGCAGAGGTCTCTGTATATTAATAGTCCGTTAAAAATTCAACATATCGGCTAAGCGGCTTCCGTCACAAAGCCAAAGAGTTCTTTGATAAGTTT
>CALUMB010000025.1 GCA_944321645.1 uncultured Prevotella sp. | reverse complement strand
TGATAATACGCATTTTACAGATATATATTTTCTCTTTTTATGATTTTCTTTTCTTTATATCACTTTCCGATGCAAAAGCTTGTGAATATGGAATTTAGCACCTCGCTGGTGGTTACTTCGCCGAGGATGTCGGCAAGGTGGTAGAGGCATTCGCGCAGGTCTTGGGCGACGAGGTCGGAGGGGAAGCCTGTGGCGAGGCCGTCGATGACGCGGGAGATGGCGTCGACGGCGCGTGTTAGGGCATCGTAGTGGCGGACGTTGGTTACGATTACATCCGTTTCGGAGAGTGTGTCGAGTCCGGTGAGGCCGATGAGGAGCGAGCGCAGGCTGTCGATGTTGAGGCCGTATTTGGCCGAGATGGCAATCTGGTGACAGCCTTCAGGAAGGCTGGCGGCGATTTCCGTGGTGGGCTGCGGCTTGGCGGGGGCTGCGCCTGCGTCGCACTTGTTGAGCGCGACGACGACCTGCTTGTCCACAAGGTGTGGGCGCACGTCGGCATAGAATTGCGCGAACGACTCGTCGTGGCGCAGGGAGTCGATGAGCAGTATTACGATTTGCGCCTTGTCGATGGCGCGGAAGCTGCGCTCAATGCCCATGGCCTCGATGGTGTCGTTGGTGTGGCGTATGCCGGCGGTGTCGATGAAGCGGAAGGTAACGCCGTCGATGACGGTGGTGTCTTCGATTGTGTCGCGTGTGGTGCCGTCGATGTCGCTCACTATGGCCTTGTCCTCGCCGAGCAATGCGTTGAGCAGTGTAGACTTGCCAGCGTTGGTCTGGCCCACTATGGCCACCGGCACGCCGTTCTTCAGGGCGTTGCCTGTGGAGAACGAGTCGGCGAGCCGTTTCATTTTAGAGTGGATTTCGCGGGCGAGGCTGTCGAGTTCGGTGCGGTCGGCAAACTCCAGTTCCTCGTGGTCGCTGAAGTCGAGTTCGAGTTCCAATAGTGCCGTGAGCCGCAGCAGGCGGTCGCGCAGCGCTGACAGCTCGCGGCTGAATCCGCCGCGCATCTGGCTGATGGCCATGTGGTGGGTGGCCTTGTCTTTTGAGGCGATCAGGTCTGCCACGGCCTCGGCGCGGCTTAGATCCATCTTGCCGTTTAAGAAGGCCCGCCGTGTGTACTCGCCGGGGGCGGCGGCGCGACAGCCGTTGGCGATGAGTTGCTGCATGAGCTGCTGCAGGATGTACGCGGAGCCGTGGCACGAGAACTCCACCGAGTCTTCCCCCGTGTATGAATGTGGCGCGCGGAATACGCTCACGAGCACTTCGTCGAGCACCCCGCCGTCGGCTGTGGTTATTGTGCCGAAAGCCACAGTGCCTGCAGCTCGGCGTGCCAAAGGCTCGGCTTTTGCTCCGGCCGGGGTGAATGTCTTGTCGGCAATGGTTATTGCTTCTGGGCCAGATACCCTCACGATGCCTATGGCTCCGCCGGGTGCGGTGGCTATTGCGCAAATAGTGTCTTCTTTTGTCATTCTTTCATTCGTTGCTTTACCCTGCCTTTCCCGTCCGGTTGCGATGGCTTTGCCGGTTGTGGGTTGGCTGTTTGTGGGCATACTGTCTTTTGCCTTAAGTCTTGAATATGTTTTTATGCACAAAATTACTAAAAATCCATTGAATATCCGATGGTTTTTGGCTGATTAATGCTATATATTTATGTGTTGTTGTATCCCGCGCCGGTGGAAGCGTCCGTCGGCGCGGGTATTTGTGTTAAAAAGCCCGCGCCACTTCTTTTTGTCGGCCCCGATTCGTATCTTTGCATAAAACAAGCTGCGCTCGGCAATCTGTGGGTAAGCTCCCGTTGCCTTCGCTTGCATTGTCTTTGCATAAGACAAACTGTGCTCGGGAAATTGCAAGCAAGCTTTCTTTCCGCTCGCTTGCATTGTCTTTGCACGAGGCGAGTGTGCCGGGGGCGGCTCCCGCAGCCTGTGGTACGCGCAGCCTTGTTACAAACATTTAAAAACATTACGGTCATGATTAAGATTTATGGGATGGAAACTTGCCCCGACTGCACCTACGTGGAAGAGCAGGTGAAGGGCAACGCCAACTACGAGGTGGTGGACATTGGCAGCCACGTGAGGAACCTGAAGGAATTCTTGCGCCTGCGCGACAGCGACCCGGCCTTCGACGCCGTGAAGCGTGCAGGCACTGTGGGCATACCCTGCTTCGTGCTCGACGACGGCACGGTGACGCTCAAACCCGAGAAAGCCGGGCTGCGCCGCCGCCCGAAGGATGCCGAGGGTGCCTCGTGCCGCCTTGACGGCAGCGGCTGCTAAGCCGTCGCGCGGCGCGAAACGGGTTTGAAACGCCATTGTAGTTGAGACTTAACCGCCGTGTCGCGCCTTCTTCAAACTGTCTGCATAATTTTGCACCCGAAAACAAAAATCAATTAAAATTAGTTATGAAGACAGTTAAGAAGGTATTGATGGCGGCTGTGGTCGCTTCTGGAGTCTCGGCCGGCGCATGGGGCGCAACGGAGGCCGAGGCCGACCTCGGGTCGGTCACCGGGCGCATCACCGACAGCGAGAAGCACGTGCTCCCGGGCGCGTCGGTGATGGTGGTGGACCTACACACCGGCGTGACGACCGACATCAACGGCTACTACAAGCTGCCCGTGCTCAAGCCCGGCACCTACACTCTCAAGATTTCATACGTGGGCTACGCGCCAATCACGCGCAAGATTACCGTCACCGACAGCAAGTCGCAGGTGAGCGACTTCGTGATGGACGAGGGTCACGAGCTTAAGGAGGTGAAGGTGGAGGGCGTGTTCACCGGCCAACGCCGCGCATTGCAGATGCAGAAGGGCATGATGGGCGTGACTAACGTAGTGTCGGCCGACCAGGTGGGCAAGTTCCCCGACTCCAACATAGGCGACGCGCTGAAGCGCATCAGCGGCATCAACGTGCAGTACGACCAGGGCGAGGCCCGCTTCGGCCAGGTGCGCGGAACAAGCGCCGACCTCACATCGGTCACCGTAAACGGCAACCGACTGCCGTCGGCTGAGGGCGACACCCGCAACGTGCAGCTCGACCTCATCCCCTCCGACATGATACAGACCATCGAGGTGAACAAGGTGGTGACCGCCGACATGGACGGCGACGCCATCGGTGGCGAGATAAACCTCGTGACAAAGAACACGCCCTACCACCGCGTGCTCAACTTCATGGTGGGCACCGGCCACAGCTGGGTGAGCGGCAAGCAGCAGTGGAACCTCGGGGCCACCTGGGGCGACCGCTTCTTCAACAACAAGCTGGGCGTGATGGCATCGGTGTCGTACCAGTATGCGCCGGGCGGCTCTGACAACACTGAGTTTGAGTACGACGTGGACGACGACAAGGTGGTGCTCACCGACATGGACGTGCGCCAGTACTACGTTACGCGCGAACGCCAGAGCTACTCGCTCGCACTCGACTACCAGTTCAACCCGCTCAACAAGATTTCGTTCAAGGGTATATACAACCGCCGCAACGACTGGGAGAACCGCTTCCGCATACAGTACAAGGACATGGACAAGAGCGAGCAGGAGGTGGTGATGGAGACCAAGGCCGGCGCCGACGACACCAAGGACGCGCGCCTCGAACGCCAGCAGACCATGGACTTCACCCTCGACGGCGAGCACTACATTGGCAACCTCGGCATAGACTGGGCGTTGAGCTACTCCCGCGCCACCGAGGAACGCCCCAACGAGCGCTACGCCTCGTTCCGCCAGAAAGACATCGACGTGGCCAGCGGCCTGCATGGCGTGGGCGGGCGCCATCCCTACACAGCCACTGCCCTGCCGTCGATCGACGACGAGGGCTGGGAGTTCGACGAGCTTACCAACCAAGACGAGGACATCGTGGAGAACGAATACAAGGCGCGCCTCGACTTCTCGCTGCCGCTCGCCCAGGGCAAGTTCGGCAACAAGCTTAAGTTTGGCGGCAAGTACACCTACAAGGACAAGTCGAAGGAGGTGAGCTTCTACGAGTTCGACGGCGAAGAGCTGCTCGGCGACTGGCGCAAGCAGGTGGCCTACAAGGTGCGCGACGGCTTCATGCCAGGCGACTTTTATCCCATCGGCTCGCCGTTCATCAGCAAGGAGTTCATCGGCGGCCTGCGCCTTGACCCCTCGTTTGGCGAGGAGGTGCTTGAGGAAGAGGCCGGCAACTACGACGTACACGAGCAGATAACGGCTGGCTACATACGCTTCGACCAGAAGCTCGGCAGCAAGTTCGACGCCACCGTCGGCCTGCGCGTTGAGCACACCGCGCTGAAGACCAACGGATTCAACTACCAGGCGTGGGAAGAGCCGGAGCTTGACGGCGCCGGGCAGCCCGTGCTCGGCGACGAGGGCGAGCCGGAAATGGTTGACCGCGAGACCCTCACCCCCACCGGCGAGTACAAGCACGACTACACCAACCTGCTGCCCAGCGTGCTCCTTAAGTACAAGGCCAACGACGACCTCAACGTCCGCGCCTCGTTCACCAAGACCATTTCGCGCCCGAAGTACTCCGCGCTCATAGCCAACAAGACGTTCAACCTGTCCGACGAGGAGGCCGTGATAGGCGACCCGAACATCGACCCGACCACCGCGCTCAACTTCGACCTCTCGGCCGACTACTACTTCAAGAGCATCGGCCTGGTGAGCCTCGGACTCTTCTACAAGGACATTAAGGACGTGAACGTGGAGACCATAGGCTACTACACCGGCGAGGAACTTGGCCTGGCCGGCAACACCACCGAGTTTGAGGTGGAGCAGAACATGAACGCCTATGACGCCCGCATCTTCGGCGTTGAGGTGGGCTACCAGCGCGACTTCGGCTTCATCGCCCCCGCGCTCAAGTGCCTTGGCTTCTACGGCAACTACACCTACACCCACAGCTCCACGCGCAACTACAACGAACGCCTGGGCATAGAGGACGGCGACGACGTGAAGATGGCCGGCTCGCCCGAGCACACCGCCAACGCCTCGCTCTACTTCGAGAAGGCCGGTGTGAACGTCCGCCTGTCGTACAACTTCGCCTCCGCCTTCGTAGACGAGATGAACCTCGGCTCGCGCGAACTCGACCGCTACTACGACAAGGTGAACTACCTCGACCTCAACGCAAGCTACACCTGGGGCAAGCAGACCAAGTTCACCATCTTTGCCGAAGCCCACAACCTGCTCAACCAGCCGCTGCGCTACTACCAGGGCGAGAAAGACCGCACGATGCAGGTGGAATACTATGGCGTGAAGGTGAACGCCGGATTCAAGATCAATCTCTGACGCATACCCTACAGACGGGGCGGCCGCTTGGCGACAAGGCGGTGCGCCCCGCTTTCCGTTCCAGCCTGCCGCTTGGCGGCTTGGCTTTGTAACACATATTAAGATTGCGTTACGCGGCGGCTCTTTCCAGGTTTATTTCAGAAAGCCTGCTCAACTTTGCCGCGTGAAAACAACAACGAGTAACAAACAAAACATTTAACTGCATGAAAACAACAGAACGCATCAGGCAGCAAGTGCTGCGATTCGTGGCCGCAGTGGCCGTTATGCTGGCCGCCGTGCCGCAGGCTGGCGCACAGACGCCCGCCGATTGGGAGAAGTTCGACGGCGACATCGTCCTCTACATGGCCAACGACCTTGGCCGCAACGGCTACTACGAGCAGAAGCCCGTGGCCGAGCTGATGGGCCGCGTGGCCGAAGTGAAAGGCCCGGAGTTTATCATCGCCGCAGGCGACATACACCACTTCGAGGGCGTGGCCTCCGTTGACGACCCGCTGTGGATGACAAACTTCGAGCTTATATACTCACACCCGGAGCTTATGCTCGACTGGAACCCAATACTCGGCAACCACGAGTACCGCGGCAACACGCAGGCCGTGCTCGACTACTCTAAGGTGAGCCGCCGCTGGGAGATGCCCGCCCGCTACTACACGCGCACCGTAAGCGAGGACGGCACGACGCTGCGTGTGGTGTTCATCGACACCACGCCGCTCATTAGCAAGTACCGCGAGGAGAGCGACAAGTACCCCGATGCCTCGAAGCAGGACAACGCCGCGCAGCTCGCATGGCTCGACGCCACGCTGAAGGACGCCAAGGAAGACTGGGTCATCGTCGTTGGCCACCATCCCATCTACGCCGACACCGAGAAGGACGACGTGGAGCGGCAGGATATGCAGCGCCAGCTCTTGCCCATCTTCCGCAAGTATGGCAACGTGGCCATATATGCCTGCGGCCACATACACAACTTCCAGCACATCAGGATGCAGGGCGACAGCACCGACTACATAGTCAACACTTCCGGCTCGCTCGCCCGCCCCGTCAAGCCCACCACCGGCACCGTGTTCTGCGCGGGCGAAGAGGGTTTTTCTGTAATCTCCGCCACAAAGAAGCAGCTCAACTTCTTCATGCTCGACAAGACGGGAAAGGTGCTCCACACCGTCACCAAGACGAAGTGAGCCTCGGCCTGTTGAGGTCAGGCAAGCCGCAAAAACAATTTAGCCCGTAGCCGAGTTGTGGCTGCGGGCTAAATTGTTTATCTTGCGGCTTGCGTTGCTGCACTTATTTCACGAGCACCACGCGCAGGTGCTCCTTAAGTTCGGCCACCTTGGCCTCCACCGACGCCTTTGCCCCCGTGCTGCCGCTCTCTGTGGACTTTGCCGCCTTGTGCGGCTTTGCCCAGCCGTAGTGTGTGTCGAAGTCGCGGGCTATGTTGCCGGAGAACTCGCCGTTGCGGTTCACTCCCCACGTGGCCCAGAAGCAGGCATAGTCGCTGGCCGTCTGGTTGATGTAGTAGGAGCCGGAGGCGTTGTTTGCCGTGATGTCGCCCGAGTCGATTAGGGCCTTAATCACTTCGGCAACCTCCAAGTCGGAATATTCGTTAAAGTTTATGGCGCTTGAGCCTACGTAGATCACCTCGTAATACTTATCGCACGCAGGCTCCATGTTTATGTCTGCCTCCCAGCGGCTTTGGGTGCTGTTGTAGTTTATTCTCACGCGGGCATCCCAGTCGCAGTTGGTGGGCTTGGTCTTTATGCGCCTTACGTACATTTCGCCGTAGGTGGTGGTGCCGGTGAATGTGGAGTAGGGTAGGCAGCAAACCACGCTTTCGGTCTCCGCTGATTCGTTGTCGGAGTAAACCACGTTATTTTTGGTTGCGACGTCTTTCCCTCGGAGTATTACCCTTGTTTGCAGTTCCTGTTCGGTCAGCCCGTCGAACTCTTCGGGCGTGAGCCGCAGGTAGTAGTAGCCATCCACCAAGCTGGCGAACTCGAACACAATTTCCCACCCGCTTGACAGTACAATCTCGCTCTTTTCGGCCATGCTTATGCTGTTTCTGAACGACTTCTGGGTTACCCGAACTTCCGCAGTCCGCCTTCCGGCCTTCACGGTCAGCGTTGCCGTGCGGTCTTCTTCTGTGTCGTTTGCTTGCGTTGCCGTTATGGTGACAGTGCCGTTGCCGTTGCCGTAGCGGGTTGAGAGGCTGAGCCAGTCGGGGCCGCTGCCTATCCTCCATTCCACGTCTGTCGCTATGTCGAACGTTGCTGTTGAGCCTTCTTCTGCGCTAAGTGTCGTTTCGGTTGGCGTGACGCTGAGGTTTGCCCCGGCGTCTTGCGTCACGTTCACGGTCTTCTTCAGCCCTCCGGCGGTCACGGTCACCGTGGCCGAGCGCATTTCCGGCTCGGGGTTTTCCTCGTTTGTCATCACCACCACGCTGGCATTGCCGCTGCCGCTTGCCGGCGTTACGGTCAGCCAGTCGGCGCTTGCCGTGGCGGTCCACTCCGTGTTGCAGGTTAGGCTTAGCGTCTCGGCATCGCCTTCGTCGCGGTCTAAGCTAAGCGCCACCGGCGATACTTGCAGTTGGGGCTCTACGTTTTCTTCGTCGTCAGACGAGCTGCACGCCGTAAGGCAGAGGCACAACAAAAGTGCTCCCCCTCCCCTAAGGGTGGCTTTGAGTCTGTTGCTTAACGTTCTCATTTCCATTTAGTTTTGTTTTAGTTGATGTTTGTTGTTTAATGTCTGTCTTAGTCAGTGCAAATGCCGCCCTTGTCCGGCCACTGCCCTGCGCCGCCGTTTGGGGCGAAGGCTGTCGTAGGATTTCCTGCAATGGTGTTGCCGTATGTTTTAGTTAGGTGTGGGGGCAAGGCCGTAGGGTGTTGCCACGCATGATACGGCGTGTGCAAAATTACAATAAATTTGTGAATCGGCAAGCAAAAACGCCAATAAATTTAGGCAGTCCGTCAGCTAAAGGCAGGCGATGTCGTGTATAGGGGCAGCTGCCGCTTGCCGTTGTGGCGGGGTTTACCGTCAGCGTGCAATGCGAAAAGCCGTGTGCCTGCATTTGCCAAGTAACTATTATCCTGTTTGCAGACACACGGTTTTCGCCTAAAAAATGATTATAAAGAAAAGAGTAAAATGCTTTCTTAAGCAAAACATCTCCCATGTTCGGCATAAGACTCGCCCCGCAGGGCGTTTGTTTTTGTGGTTTTTTGAAACAGATTAATCAAAGACTTTGCCTACACATCGCGTGCCGGAAAGTCGCTTAATCTCTCATAATGTTAGCATGGGCGTAAAGCCCAAGCTGCCGTAGAACATCTCACTTAACTGTCGCAAAGATACAAATAAAATTTCAAAACAAAACTTTTTTGCTTAAATTTTTCACAAAATAATGCTTTTTCTGTCTCGAAATGTCGTTTGTGGAAGTTGTTTCGGACGCGTCGCCGACCCTCCGCTGGCAAGCGGGCGGAATGTTGCGGCAAGTTGCCGGGTGGCAGGTTTCCTTTGCGCGGCAGTCTGCGCAATGCTTGGTGGCGGAGGAGAGGCTGTAAAGGTAGGTGCGATTCCCGTTGAGGCGGAAGGACGTTACCCGTTTGCCATTGCCCCGGCTCCGTTAACGTTTTTAACTTAACGCGGGGCAAAACGGCACCCCTCACGCAACGCCTTGGCATTCAGTGCGTTGCGAAACGGCGCGTTCTGGCTTCCGAAATGTGCCGTATTATGGCGCGAAACGTGCCGTTTCGGGAGCCAAAACGCGCCGTTTTGCAACGCAATGCGGCACTGTGTTAAAACCGTAGGCGGCGGGGTGGCTTTTTATTTGCATATATTCAACTTCGTGGGGCGCACCGGGCGCAGGGCCCGGCGGCAGGCTGCCTCGCGGCCTTTTGTATGGCTTAGGGGAGGCAATTTGCGGTGGTTGGCCACTTTGCGGCGACCAAATGTGTGCGATGCCGAATTTTTTGCGTACATTTGCACGTGCCGATCCGCGCTTGCCGCAATAGCAGTGGCGGGGAGCGCGGCGCGGCCTACCGCAGAAACGAGCAAAACCAAAACTAAAGACAGACAATGATGAGAAACAAAACCTTTAGGAGCCTGTTGGCGGCTGTGGCCGCCATAGTGGGCCTTAGCAGCTTCACCGTGCCGGAGTACGACTCGATTAAAGTTGCCGCGCCGTTCCCCATGCCGGCCATTGCCGTCTACCATTTCCCCGCCCGCGACTTCTCGATAGCCGACTTCGGCGCGAAGAAGAAAGGCGCCGACACCGACAAGGCTTGCATTGCGGCTAACACTGCCGCCTTTGCCAAGGCCATGCAGGCCTGCAACGCCGCCGGCGGTGGGCGCGTGGTGGTGCCCGACGGCGAGTGGCCGAGCGGGCCGATACACTTCAGGAGCAACTGCGAGCTGCACCTCAGCGCCGGTGCTACGGTGCGCTTCTCGCCAGACCCCGCCGACTTCCTGCCCGCCGTGGAGGTGAGCTGGGAGGGCATGGAGTGCATGAACTACTCGCCCATGGTCTACGCCTACCGCTGCGAGAACATAGCCATCACCGGACAGGGGCGGCTCACGCCCACGATGGACGTGTGGAAGGTGTGGTTCAAGCGGCCCAAGCCACACATGGACGCGCTGGCACGCCTCTACGACTGGGCCTACAAAGGCACGCCCGTGGCACAGCGCAACATGGCCGAGGGCCAGAACCACCTGCGCCCGCACATGATACACTTCAACCAGTGCCGCAACGTGAGGCTCGAGGGCTTCAAGATTCGCAACTCGCCCTTCTGGACAATACACCTCTACCGCTGCGACGGTGCGCTGGTGCGCGGGCTTGACGTCTATGCCCACGGCCACAACAACGACGGCATAGACCTGGAGATGACGCGCAACTGCCTCGTGGAGGGCTGCATTTTCGACCAGGGCGACGACGGCGTGGTGATCAAGTCGGGCCGCAACCACGACGCATGGCGCATAGGCCAGCCCACGGAGAACATCGTGGTGCGCTACTGCCGCGTGCGCAACGCCCACGGGCTGCTCGTGGTGGGCAGCGAAATCTCCGGCGGCATACGCAACGTGTATATGCACGACTGCGCCATGGACGACAAGGTCATGACTCTGTTCTACCTTAAGACAAACCACCGCCGGGGCGCCTTCATCAACAACATCTACATGGAGCGCGTGAGCGCAAACGAGATGCAGCGAGCCTTCGCCGTGGACACCGACGTGCTCTACCAGTGGAAAGACCTCGTGCCTACGTACAAGGACAGCATCACCGCCATTAGCGACATCTATATGCGCGACGTGAAGTGCGCCGTGGCCGACGGCATCTACGAGATAAACGGCGACAAGCGGCTGCCCGTGCGCAACGTGAGCATAGAGAACCTCGAGGTGGACACCGTGCGCAAGTACACCACACGCGCCACCAACGTGGAGGGGCTGCACACGGAGAACATCGAGTGGAAGGCCTTCCTCGGGAAGGAATAGGCGCACCGGCCATATACAGACGACTTAGAAACCTTTGCTTATGTCACACGCATCATTCCGTCTTCTGGCCATGGCTGCCGCCTGCACGGCTGCCATGGCAGCCATGGCGCAAGACCCGCGCGAGAGCTACTATTACTACGAAATACTCCAGCCGAAGCACGAGCCGAAGCCGCAGGTGGAGGGCTTCGCCGCCGAGCGCGTAAAGGAACGCCTCGGCCGAGGGCTGGCTGCCGTACCCGCCGAGGGCGGCAGGGGAGTCTACCTGAGCTGGCGACTGCTGGAAAGCGACGGCCCAGGGGCGGCGTTCCACGTGTGGCGCGAGGTCGGCGGCAAGGCGAAGAGGCTCACGCGCAAGCCCGTGACGCGCACCTGCGACTTTACCGACGCCGACCCTGTGGCCAACGCCGTGTATAGGGTGAAGCCCGTCGGGGGCGGCGGGGCGGAAGGTAGCGTGGCCGTGGCGCTCGACTCGCTCAAGCCCTACACCTCGATAAGGCTTAAGGACGGCGGCCACGCGGGCAAGCTGGCAATGGCCGACCTCGACGGCGACGGCACATACGACTTCATCGTGCGCACCCCGGCGAGCAACGTCGATCCCGGGATGCCCGGCGACCGCAGCGGCACGACATACAAGATTTCGGCATATCTCTCCGACGGCACCTGGCTCTGGGCCCACGACCTCGGCCCCGGCATAGAGCCTGGCGTGTGGTACTCGCCGTTCGTGGCCTACGACTTCGATGGCGACGGGCGGGCGGAGGTGGCCCTGAAGACCTCGGGCGACGATTATGTGAAGAACGCCCAGGGCCGCGTGTGCGGCGGCAGCGAGTTCCTCACCGTGCTCGACGGCATGACAGGCCGCGAGGTGTGCTCCGTGCCGTGGCCGGAGCGCAACGACTGCTACGGCAACTTGGTGCGCCAGAACCGCAACCAGATGGGCGTGGCCTTCCTCGACGGCAAGACACCTTATATATTGGCAGCCCGAGGCACTTACAAGCTGATGGTGGTGGACGCTTGGATGCTGCGTGGCGGCAAGCTGACACGCGCCTGGAGGTGGGACGGCGACGAGGAGAACCCTGTGGTGCGCAGCATGGGCGCCCACAGCATGGTGACCGGCGACGTGGATGCCGACGGGCGCGACGAAGTGCTGCTCGGCTCGTGTATGCTCGACGACGACGGCACGCTGCTGTGGTCTACCGGGCTTGGCCACAGCGACAAGGCTTACCTCTGCAAGCTCCATCCCGACTCGGCTGGGCTTCAGGTGTTCATGGTGAGCGAGCCTAAGAACGACGAGGGGCGCGGCGTCTCGGTGGTGGACGCGCGCACCGGGCGGCTCATCTGGGGCATTGGCCACACCACATACCACGTGGGCAACGGCATGGTGGCCGACTTCGACCCGGCCCACCCCGGCCTGGAGTGCTTCGCCTCCGAAGACAAGAAGGGCGGCAGCACGGCGAAATACCTGCTCACCGCCGACGGGGGGAAGATAGGCGCGCCCGGCGGCAAGGTGCCGGGGTGCTACCCGTGGGTGTGGTGGGATGCCGACCTGCTGCGCGAGACGTTCGCCTACGACGGCGGGTGGGGCAGGCTGAAAGTGTGGAAGTGGCAAGGCGACGTGCTCGCCGAGGGCATAGAGGGCCATGTGTTGGCCACGGCAGACCTCGGCGGCGACTGGCGCGAGGAGATAGTTACGGCCCTTGATGGCGAGTTACGGGTCTACCGCACCAACATACCCGCCGCCGACAGGCGCACCACCCTCATGCAAGACCCGCTCTACCGCAGCTACGTAATGCACGGGAGCATGGGCTACCCCCAGTCGCCCGTGCCGTCGTTCTATCTTGGGGAGTGACCATGGCGTGGCACCCTGGCGTGAAAGCTGTTTGTGCGTCGGCGGCAGGCGAGGCTCCAGCGCGGCGCGACGCCACCTACGACATAATGAAGTGTGTGGGCATCGTGCTCATGCTCTTTGGGCATAGGGTGTACGACTACTGGTGGCTCACGAAGTTCATCTTCTCGTTCCACATGCCGCTGTTCTTCATCGTAGCGGGCTACTTCTACAGGCCGCGACCGTTGCGCGAGGCCGTGGCCAAGGACGCGCGCCGGCTCCTGCTGCCATACGTGGTGACTTGCGCCGCCGTGGTGGCGCTTGACTGGGCGTTTTGCGCCTTCGACGGGCGTCCGCTCACATTATATTATGTGCTGGCCTCGCTCTATGGGTCGGGCTCCACGGGCCACAGGTCGCTTTATATGTCGGGCTTCAACACGATAGGTGCGGTGTGGTTCTTGCTGGCCTTGTTTTGGTGCAAGACCATATACAACGCGCTCTACCTGCGCCTTGGCCTGGCAAGGGCCATCGCCGGCAGCTTGTGCCTGTGCGCCGTGGCGTTTCCGGTGGAGCGGCTGGTTAACTTGCCCCTTGCCATACTGCCCGGACTGGTGGCCATGGTGTTTTTCGCCATCGGCAATGTGGCCGCCCGGACGGACGCTTCCAGGCGTATGCCGGCGTGGCTCCTGGCTGCGCTGGTAGTGGCGTGGGGCGTGGAGTTTGTCAGGGCGCGGATAGACATGGCCAGCGTGACATACGGCTTCTTCCCGTTAGACGTGGCCGGAGCCTGCGGCGCAACGTGGGTGGTGTGGCTCGTCTCGTCGAAGGTGGGGCGGTCGGGCGGTGCCGCGGCCCGCATCATGGCGTGGGTCGGCATGAACAGCATGGCAATATTGTGCTTCCATCTCATCGACCTCGACACCGACATCCTGGGCCATCTCGGCATACGTTCCCCTGCGCTTAAGTTCCTGGCCGAAGTGCCTTTGTGGCTCTTGGCTGTCTGGGGAGCCTGCCGCATCCCGTTCGTGCGCAAGGTCTATGGGGTGCGGCCTTTGCCAGCCAAGGCCGGGTGACGTCGTTTGGCGATTGGAAGTGAATGTTTGACGAATAAAAACTAAAAATGAAAGTTCCCATTTTGCATAGGCGAGTGAAACAAGTAAGCGAAGAGGCATACGTACTCAAACTTCTTAGCGGAACGCAGAGTGGCGATGACTTCCACCCTTGTGTGGGAGCAGGAGGGGGCTTCCTCATAACTCATTTGAATCGTAGCTTTTGCTGATATTTAGAAACTAAATAATATGAAACTGCGAATATCTATTCTCATTGGAGCCTTTGCGGCTTCAATTTCTGCCTCGGCGCAGCTAAGCACGCCGCCCGTAATATCGTCGGACATGGTGTTGCAGCAAGGCCGCGAGGTGCCGGTGTGGGGCAAGGCCGCCCCCGGCGAGCGAGTTACGGTGACTTTCGGCAAGCAGAAAGTAAAGGCCAAGGCCGCCGCCGACAGCACGTGGAGCGTCAGCCTGGAGCCAATGGAGGCCGACGCCACGCCGCGCACGCTCACTATAAAAGGCAAGGAGCAGACCCTTGAGTACACCAACGTGGTGGTGGGCGAGGTGTGGGTGGCCGCCGGGCAGTCCAATATGCAGTATGCCATGCTGCGGCAGAAAGGCTTCGTGGCGCCTGCCAAGGGCATAGACTCGGCTGCCGTTGAGATGCAGCAGCCCGCCAACCCGATGATTCGCGTCTACGTCTCGGCGCGGCGCGGCCGGAAGCCGTGGGCTGTGGCCGGGCCGGAGAGCCTGCCGGAGGTGTCGGCTGTGGGCTATTATTTTGCCCGTTCGCTTCAGCGCAGCCTCGGTGTGCCGGTGGGGATAGTCACCGCTGCGCTCGGCGGCACGAAGATCGAGACTTGGACGCCGCGCGAGGCATACGAGCGGTCGGCGGCCTTTGCCGGCGAACTGGAACGCAACGGGCGCATCGGCGGGCTTGGGCCGGGGCAGTGGTATAAGACATACGTCGCCCCGATCGTGCCGCTGGCCGTGCGCGGTTTTGTGTGGTACCAGGGCGAGAACAACTGCGGGGCCGGCGACCGGCAATATGCCGAGAAATTCGGAGTGCTCACGCAGTGGTGGCGCGAGGCGTTCCGTGCGCCCGACGCGCCGTTCTATTATGTGCTCCTCGCGCCGCACATATATTCCGACCGTATGCACCGCCACAACAACGGGCCCGCGACAGCCGAGACGCTGCCGCTCTTCCGCGAGCAGCAGAAGCGCGGCGGCGAGCTGGCGGGCAACTGCGAGTATGTGTGCATAACCGACCTCGTGGACGACTTGCGCGACATCCACCCGTCGTATAAGTGGACTGTGGGCGACCGCCTGGCCCGCGTGGCCCGCGCCAAGGCATATTCGCAAGGCGATGTGGAGTGGTCGGGGCCGCGGGCGGTGTCGGCCAGTGCCGCCGGGGGCAAGGTAACCGTGGCGTTCAGCCACGTGGCCGACAGCCTGCGGGCCAGCGACGGCAGGCGGCTCGGCTGGTTTGAGGTGGCGGGGGCCGACGGAGTGTTCCATCCGGCTGCCGCCGACATAACGTCGGACAGCACAGTGGCCGCGTTCAGCATCTATGTGCCGCAGCCCCGTTACGTGCGCTTCGGTTGGCACGAGACGGCGCAGCCGAACCTCGAAAACTCGTGCGGGCTGCCTGCCGTGCCGTTCGGGGCGTTGGAGGTGCGCGACGATAAGTGAGTGGCGGCAGGCGCATTGGCGTTGCCGGCACATGGCGTTGGGGTGTCTGCCGCTGCTTGCCTGCATCCGGGACCACGGGGTCAGGCTGCCCAATGCCGCCGGCAAAGAATGAAAGACGATGAACAGATTCTACGATAGATTGCTTGGCCACCCTCGTGTAGGCGAGGGAACGGCATACGCAATATTGGTGGCAATGGGTACGTGCCATTTGCTCAACGACATGATACAGTCGGTCATACCCGCGCTTTATCCGCTGCTGAAGGACTCATACGGCTTCACCTTCGCCCAGATTGGCGTCATAACGCTGGTGTTCCAACTCACGTCGTCGGTGTTCCAGCCGTTCGTGGGCAGCTATGCCGACCGCCATCCGCAGCCATACTCGCTCTCTGCCGGCATGGTTTTCACGCTCTTCGGCCTCGTGGCCTTGGCCTTCGCCCCCGGTTTTGTGGCCATTTTGCTGTCGGTCGCGCTCATCGGCTGCGGCTCGTCGGTGTTCCATCCAGAGGCGTCGCGCGTGGCGCAGATGGCCTCGGGCGGGCGCAAGAGCCTGGCGCAGTCCATATTCCAGGTAGGCGGCAACGGCGGCAGTGCCATCGGCCCGTTGCTCGCCGCGCTCGTGGTCATACCCTACGGCCAGTCTGCCGTGGCCTGGTTCGCCCTTGCCGCGCTTGCGGCATCGCTCCTGTTGGGCCGCGTGGGGCGGTGGTATGCCCTGCTCTTGGCCGCCTCGGGGCGGCGCAGGCGCACCGCCATCGCCGCTGCCCATGCCTTGCCAAAGCGCGTGGTGGACAAGGCCATGGCCATCTTGGTGCTTATGATATTCTCGAAGTACTTCTTCAACGCCTGCATGACAAGCTACTTCACCTTCTTCCTAATCGGCAAGTTCGGCCTGAGCGTGCAGCAGTCGCAGCTTTGCCTGTTTGCCTATCTGGCCGCTTTCGCCATCGGCACGCTGCTCGGCGGCTTCCTCGGCGACCGCTACGGGCGCAAGTATGTCATCCTTTTCTCCATACTCGGCTCCGCGCCGTTCTCGCTGGCGTTGCCCTACCTCGGCCTTGGCGGCACGGTGGCCATGGCGGTGGCCACGGGGCTGGTGATAGCGTCGGCCTTTTCGGCCATCGTAGTCTACGCCACCGACCTCAAGCCCGACAAGGTGGGCATGGTGGCCGGGGTGTTCTTCGGCCTCATGTTCGGCCTTGGCGGCATCGGCTCTGCCTTCTTCGGCTGGCTTGCCGACCTGACGAGCATCGACTTTATATTTAAGGTGAGCACGTGGCTGCCGCTGCTCGGCATCGTGGCAGTGTGGCTGCCGGACGTGCGGCCCGCCAATACCACCCACACAACTTAACAGCAAAATCCTATGACCGCAACGCAACGCCTCTACAACGCCATGGCCACGATCGCCGCACTGTGCCTGCTTTCCTGCTCCCCAGCCAGGGAGAAATATGTGGTGGGCGTGTCGCAGTGCAGCGAAGACATCTGGCGCGACAAGCTCTGCCGCGAAATACGCGAGGCTACCTACACCACCGACGACATCCGCCTGGCAATGGCCTCGGCCAGCGACGACGACCAGCGGCAGTCGGCGCAGATTGACAGCCTCGCGGGGCTTGGCATCGACTTGCTCATAGTGTCGCCCAACCAGCTCAACACCGTCACGCCCGCCATCGACCGCGCCTACGACAGCGGCATACCTGTGGTACTCTTCGACCGCAAGACAGGCTCGGGCAAGTACACGGCTTTCATCGGGGCCGACAATGTGAAGATTGGCCGCACCATGGGCGAGTATGTGGCCGCGAGGCTCGGCGGCTGCGGCACTGTGGCCGAAATCACCGGGCTTGAAGGCTCGTCGCCGGCCATCGAGCGCCACAGGGGCTTCGCCGAGGCGCTGGCCCGCCACCCCGGCATACGCATCGTGGCCACCGAGCGCGGCAACTGGCAGGAAGGGAGCGGACGCAAGGCTGCCGAGCGCATATTCGCATCCGGGCTGCGCCCGGACTTCATCTTCGCCCACAACGACCGCATGGCTCACGGGGCGTGGAAAGCCGCACGCCGCCACGGCCTGGTTGGACACACGCGCTTCGTGGGCATCGACGCACTGCCCGGCAAAGGCGGCGGCATAAGCCTCGTGCGCGATGGCGTGCTCGAGGCTTCGTACATCTACCCCACGCGCGGCGACCTCGTGTGCCGGCTCGCCCGCAGCATCCTTGCCGGCAAGCCTTACGAGCGCGACAACTACATGAAGGCGGCTCTCGTCACCAAGGACAACGCCGAGACAATGCTGCTGCAGGCCGAGGAGATGGGTCACATGAGCGGGCGCATAGAAGAACTGCATGGCATGATGGACTTCTTCTTTGCGCAATACGGCCACCAGAAGGTCTACTTCATACTCTGTTCCCTCATACTGCTGCTGGCCACGGCGACGCTGGCCGTGCTCTACCGTGCCGCTCTCGCCAGGCGGCGCATGGAGCACAGGGTGGCGGAGGCCAAGATGGACCTCTTCACCGGCATGGGGCACGACCTGCGCACGCCGCTCACGCTCATTGCCGATCCCGTGGAGCGCATACTCGACGACGACAACCTGAGCCAGCGACAGCGGGCCATGCTCCTGATAGTGAGGCGCAACGCCGGGCTGCTGCTGCGCATGGTGAGCGAGATACTCGACCTCGGCAAGGTGCAGGGCGGCAAGATGGAGCTTAGCCTGAGCCACTTCAACCTGACCGATGCCGCCCGCCAGTGGACGGAGAGCTTCCGCCCGGCGGCGGACTCGGCCGGCGTGGCCCTTGCCTTCAGGGCTGGCGGCGAGGTGGACATCTGCGCCGACTACTACAAGGTGGAGCGCATCTGCTACAACCTTACCGGCAACGCCATAAAATACAACCGCCGGGGTGGCTCGGTTATGGTGGCCGTAGACAGCGACGGCCGCACGGCCACCATCACAGTGGCCGACACTGGCATAGGTATGGACAAGGCCGCCGTGCGCCACGCCTTCGACAAGTTTTTCAGGGCGGCCACGTCGGCGGGCGGCACGGGCATCGGGTTGGCCATTGTGAAGGCTTTCGCCGAGCTCCACGGTGGGCGGGCCACAGTGGCGAGCACACCCGGCGCAGGCTCCACGTTCACCGTGGAGCTGCCCTTGGGCCAGCTCCACGCCGAGAGCGCGGAAGCGTGGAACCTGGCAGCCGATGGCGGCAGGGAGCTGCCGCCGACTGCCGAAGACAACAAGACCGAGGCGGACATAATAACCAGCGAGGGCGAGCCTGAAGGGCTGCCGCTGGCTCTTGTCGTTGACGACAGCGCGGATATGCGTTCTTACATCGCGAGGTTGCTGGAGGGCCGCTGTAGGGTTGCAGAGGCTGCCGACGGCAGCGAGGGACTTGACGCGGCACTGCGGATGGTGCCCGACATCATCGTGTGCGACGTGAAGATGCCGAAGATGGACGGGCTCGAAATGTGCCGCAGCGTGAAAGAGGCCACAGCCACCAGCCACGTGCCTGTGGTACTGCTCACGTCGCGTGCCGGGGAGGACAGCCGCGCCGAAGGCTACGACTGCGGGGCCGACGCCTACATAACCAAGCCGTTCAGCGGCAAGGTGCTGCTCTCGAGGGTGCAGAACCTGCTCGACGGGCGCCGCCGCCTTAAGTATGCCTTCGAGGCTGGCGCCCAGCAGCCGCAGCCCGAACAGGCTGCCTGCGACCCGTCGGCCGGCTTCTTGGCCGACTTCAGGCAAGCCGTGCTGAACAATCTGGCCGACTCGAGCCTTAGCGTGGAGACGCTCGGGGCAGAGCTTGGGCTGAGTCGCGTGCAACTCTACCGCAAGGTGAAGTCGCTCACCGGCTCGTCGCCAGTGGAGATAATACGGATAACGCGCCTGCAACGCGCAGACCACCTGCTGAAGACGACTGACAAGACAATAGCCGAGATTTCCTACGACGTGGGGTTCTCGTCGCCGTCATATTTCTCTAAGTGCTTCCGCGACTATTTCGGGGCGCAGCCTGGCGAGGTGCGCGACAGGAAGCGCGGGCTTGGCTGCTGACCCCTGCAGCGAGACCGCCCCACGCCATTGCCCCGGCGGCACACCACCCTAATGTGGAAAGGCCGCCGGAGCTGCCAAAAATCGTTCAAAACGTAACAAATTTGTTGCATGAACGTTTTTTTGCATCATTTGAAACGTTTTTTCCATACCTTCTTAACGCCATCGGGTAACTTTGCGGCAAACAATTTTACTAACCGTAAAGATTTGTGTTATGACTAAAAACTTCAGACGCCAGCTGCTTAGCGCAGCACTAATCGCACTAAGCACGGCAGCCGCAGCCCAACAGCAAGTGGACGTGAGCGGCAGCGTGAAAGACAGGGCGGGCGAAGCCATCATCGGGGCCACGGTGAAGGTGGACGGCACGAAGACCGCCACCGTGACCGACATCGACGGCAACTTCCGCCTGAAGGCTCCGCAAGGGGCGAAGCTCACTATATCCTATATAGGGTATAAGGCGGCCACGGCCACGGCTGGCCCGGCGGTGAGCGTGGTGCTCGACGAGAGCAGCGCACAGCTTAACGAGCTTGTGGTGACGGGCTACACCACGCAGCGCAAGGCCGACTTGACAGGCTCGGTGGCCGTGGTGGAGACAGATCAGCTAAAGACCAGCCCCGACCCAGACCCCATGAGGGCACTTCAAGGGCGCGTGCCTGGCATGACCGTTACGGGCAACGGCTCGCCGATAGGCACTGGCACGGTGCGCATACGCGGCATCGGCTCAATAAACTCGTCGCAAGACCCGTTGTTCATCATCGACGGAGTGCCTACGAACATGGCCCTCAACTCGCTCAACACCAACGACATCGAGTCGATGCAGGTGCTGAAGGACGCCGCCTCGGCATCCATCTACGGCTCTCGCGCCGCAAACGGCGTGATAATCATCACTACGAAGAAGGCCAAGAAAGGAGAGAGGGTGAAGGTGGACTTCTCGGCAAACCTTACGGCGCAGTTCTACACGAAGCAGTCGCTGATGAAGCTCATGGACACGCCGGAGTATGCCACAGCCATGGTGCAGGCCGCACTCAACGACGGCATCGACCCGGCTGCCTATGCCGCCAACTACGGGCTTGACATAAACGCGGCGGCAGGAGTGCCCATCACGGTGTGGAACCCGGCCACAAACCAGTATGCCGACTACACCGTCAACGGACTTTATGGCGGCTACATCAACAGCGACAAGACCATGAGGATGTCTGACACCGACTGGCTCGACGAAATATCGCGCACTGGATTCTCGCAGAACTACGACCTCGCCATATCCAGCGGCGGCGAGAAATATGCCACGATGTTCTCGCTCGGCTACAAGAAGAACGAAGGCATACTGAAGTACACCTCGTTCGAGAACATCTCGGCCAGGATGAACTCGTCGTATAACATCAACAAATACCTCACCGTGGGCGAGAACTTCACGCTCACGTGGTCGAGCCAGGTGGACTGCGCCCCGATGGAGAACGCGCTGAAGATGGCACCCACCGTGCCTGTCTACGAGACCGACGGCAAGACCTTCGGCGGCCCCGTGGGCGGCATGAGCAACCGCCAGAACCCCATGCGCGAGATTTACGATAACCGTGACAACAACCTCGACTACTGGCGGATGTTCGGCAACGCATTCGTGGAGCTTAAGCCAATAAAGGGCCTTACGCTGCGCTCGAGCTTCGGTATCGACTACTACACGTCGTTCATACGTTCGATGACGTTCACGTACCACTCTGACATCGTAAACAACGACGTGGCGCAGACTACGCTGTCGAACAAGAACGATTTGAACTGGACGTGGTCGAACACGGCTGCGTATGACTTCACCGTGGCCCGCAAGCACGACTTCAGGGTGCTGCTCGGCGCCGAGCTTACGAAGCAAAGCTCGATAGACTGGTCGGGCAATTCCGAAGAATATGCCTTCGAGACGCCGGAATATATGTGGCCAAACGCCGCCACCGGCGCAACCACCGTCACCGGAGCGAGGGTGGGCTACAGGCTGGCCTCGTTCTTTGGCAAGGTGGACTACAATTACGACGATCTCGTGCTGGCTTCGTTCACGCTGCGACGCGACGGCTCGTCGCGCTTTGGCCGCGACAACCGGTGGGGTACGTTCCCTGCCGCCTCCTTGGGCTTCCGCGCCTCGAAGCTGATTGAAGCCGACTGGCTCGACGACTGGAAGCTGCGCCTCTCGTGGGGGCAGACGGGCAACCAGGCCATCGACAACAACGCGCAGTTCGGCCTCTTTGTGGCCGACTATGGGCTGGACCGCGTCACCTCCACCGCCTACGACATCTACCTGCAAGGCTCCGGCCTGCTGCCGTCGGGCTACCGCGCCAGCCAATTGGCAAACCCTGACCTTAAGTGGGAGTCGGCCACGCAATACAACGTCGGCATGGATTTCACCCTGCTGCACGGCTCGCTTTACGGCTCGGTAGATTGGTATGTCAAAGACGTGGACGACATGCTCATCTCGCCGGCATTCCTTGGCTCCAAGGGCGAGGGCGGCGCGGCATGGTTCAACGGCCCGTCTATGCGCAACTGGGGCATGGAGTTCCTCGTGGGCTACCGCAGCACACTGCCATGCGGCCTTGGCATCGACGTGAGCGCAAACGCCGACTTCTTCCGCAACAAGGTGACGTGGCTGCCTGAACAAGCAAAAGGCTCTTACGCCCACACGCCGGAGGAAGACCTCGTGGAGTCCGGTATGCCATACGGCTCGATGGCTGGTTATGTGGTGGAAGGCATATTCCAGACACAAGCCGAGGTGGACGCATCGGGTCAGCCAAACGCACGGCTTGGTGGGCTGAAATACGCCGACCTTAACAACAGCGGCACAATAGACTCCAACGACCAGGACTGGATATACAACCCGGTGCCGAAATTCTCCTATGGCATCAACATAGGGCTGAACTACAAAGGCTTCGACCTCAGTATGTTCTGGCAGGGAGTGTGCGGCCAGGATGTCTACAACAACCAGAAGGCTCAAACCGATTTCTGGGCCATAACCGACGCCGGGCAGAACAAAGGCTCGAGGCTGCTCGACGCCTGGAACACCAACAACACCGGCTCGGACATACCGAGGCTGTCGACGAGGAACAGTGCCGACGAAGGGCGGATGTCGAGCTACTACGTGGAAAATGGCTCCTACATCAAGCTGCGTTCGCTGCAACTGGGCTACACTTTGCCTAAAGAGGTGGCCTCGAAGTTGCTCATGACGAGTGCGAGGGTGTATGTCTCCGGCCAGAACCTGCTTACCGTCAAGAGCCAGAGCCTGACATGCCCTGACCCGGAAAACCCCAATTGGAACTATCCTATCGCCACTTCTGTGTCGTTCGGCCTGCAATTAAGTTTTTAACTCACACATTTTTAAATAATGACTCCCATCATGAAAAAACTACATACCATATTGGCAGCCTGCACAATCGGACTGGCATTGGCCGGCTGCGACGACTTCCTTGACTACGAGCCGACTGCCGTAATCGACCAAGACAAGGCTTACTCAAACCCCGAAGGGATGGTAACGGCTGCCTACGCGATGCTCGGCGACTGCTGGTTCTCATACCCATTCAACCTTTTCCCTTACGGCGACATCGCGTCTGACGACTGTCTCAAGGGTGGCGGCGGCTCGCAGGACACCGGATACGAGGCTCTGGAGCTGTGGAGCACGCTCACGCCAAGCAAGCCCGGCGAGATGGACGAGCTTTGGTACAGGCTCTACTGTGCCATATCGCGCTGCAACCGCGCCATCATCGCCTTAGGCCAGAATGGCGAGGAGGCACTTGGCACCGAGACTACGCGCCAGCGCATGGCAGAGGTGCGCTTCCTGCGCGCCCACTTCTATTACAAGCTGGTGACGGTCTTCCGCAAGGTGCCCTGGATTGACGAGACCGTGGAACGCGAGGGGACGCAGGAGCAGGTGAGAAACGACGCTCTGGACTACCGCCAGCTGTTCCAGAAAGTGATTGACGACTTCAAGTGCGCCTACGACGTGCTGCCAGACAAAGGGCCTGGCGAGGATGGCCGCGCAAACAAGGCCGCAGCTGCGGCTTACCTCGCAAAGTGCTACCTCACGCTGGCGTGGGGCAATGGCTATGAGGACAGCACCGGCGTGGAGTTCGTCAACCGCGACTACATGGACAGCGTTGTTGTATATACCGATGCCGTGACAAAGGCCGGCTATGGCTACCTGGAGGACTTCGGCGACATATTCCTGCCGGAACACAAGAACAGCAAGGAGTCGGTGTTTGCCGTGCAGTGCTCCGACAAGGCCGACGACCATACCAACTTCGGACGCGCCAACTGGTCGATAATGCTTAATGGCTGCTGGGGCATCTGGACAGACGGGTGGGACTTCCACAAACCGTCGCAAGACCTCGTGGACGCTTTCAAGACACGCGACGGCCTGCCCATGTTCGACGACTACGCCGACTCGATGGATTACCCCGTAAACGGCAGGCCGACGGCACAGAAGTGGGACCCGCGCCTGTTCCACACCGTGGGGATGCCTACATTCCCCTATAAGTACGAGAGTGCCTACACGCTCACTGTGGACAACTCGCGCACGCCAACCATGTATGGCTACTATACCTCGATGAAGGAGGTGCCGCAACGTTCCAAGGGCGAGACTTACGATGGAGAATGGCAGGCGTTCGCCACCAACGACTACGTGTTCCGCTACACCGACGTGATGCTCATGCGTGCCGAGGCTCTCATTGAGCTTGGCCGGCTCGCCGAGGCCCGTTGCATAGTCAACGACATCAGGCAGAGGGCTAAGAACTCGGTGGCGAAGCACATCGGCTATGCCGCCGACCAGTGCGACATTTCGCTTTACCCTGAAAGCTATTTTGCCGACAAGGAATCTGCCCGCCGCTGCCTGCGCTGGGAGCGGCGGCTGGAGATGGCGATGGAGAACGGGCGCTTCTTCGACCTGCGCCGCTGGGGCGTGGCCTCAGAGACGTTGGGGCGTTTCTTCGACCGTGCGCAGCACTTTAGCTACGATGGTAAGGCTTACGGACAGTACTACAGCGGCGCACACTTCACCCCCGGCAAGAATGAGTTCTTCCCCGTGCCGTACAACCAGATGTACTACATCCCTGGACTCTACACCCAGAACAAGAACTACAACTGACACACGGCCTGCAATGGGAGGCCGCAGGCTGGGCCTGCGGCTCTCCCCCAAGGCTGATGTGCCACAATTGAAACTAAAAACCAAGACTAAGATGAAAACGAGAACAAAACACAACTTTTGCGTCGGCATGGCGTGCCTGGCTTTGGCCATTGCCCCTGCGCACACCATTGCCGGCACACACTTCGACGTGAAGCACCTGGCCAACCAGCAAAACCTCGTTTGCGTGGCCGAAGCCACGCGCTACTTGCTCCTGCCCGTGCAGGACAACGCCCCGGAGGCGAAGGTCGGGATAATCGTCGGCAACGAGCTGTGCGGGCAGATGGCCAACGTGAGGCTGGCTCGCGAGCGTGTCGATTACTATGTGCCGCTCGATCTCACCGCCCACGAGGGCAAGGACGTGAAAGTGGACGTGCAGGGCATTGACGCCGATGCCGCCTGCTGGAAGAAACTGCGCCTTGCCGACACGTTCGACACGGCCAACCGCGAGAAGTTCCGCCCGCTTTACCACCACACGCCGGCATACGGATGGATGAACGACCCCAACGGGATGTTCTATAAGGACGGCACGTGGCACCTCTTCTTCCAGCACAACCCTTACGGCTCTACGTGGGGAAACCTCAGCTGGGGACACTCCACGAGCACCGACCTCGTGCACTGGGAGCCGTGCGGCGACCCCATAACGCCCGATGCCTTCGGGCTGGTGTTCAGCGGCTCGGCCGTTATCGACTCTGCCAACACCGCCGGCTTCGGCCCGGGGGCTGTGGTGGCTTTCTACACGTCGGCAAAGCCAACGCCGTGGGGCGACAACCAGATGCAGTGCATGGCCTACAGCACCGACGGCGGCAAGACGTTCACCAAGTACGGCTCCAACCCCGTGCTCACGTCAGCCGAGCGCGACTTCCGCGACCCCAAGGTGTTCTGGCACGCGCCCACACATCGGTGGGTGATGCTCTTGGCCGTAGGGCAAGAGATGCAGATCTTCTCATCGGCCAATCTCATGGATTGGAAATACGAGAGCAGCTTCGGCTCCAAGCAGGGTGCGCATGGCGGCGTGTGGGAATGCCCCGACCTCGTGGAACTGCCTGTGGAAGGCACGAAGGAGCGCCGCTGGGTGCTCATCTGCAACATCAACCCCGGCGGGCCGTTCGGAGGCAGCGCGACGCAGTATTTCGTGGGCCGTTTCGACGGCAGGAAGTTCACCAACGACTATCCGACAAAGACAAAATGGATGGACTACGGCAAGGACCACTACGCCACCGTGACTTTCAGCGGCGCACCCGGAGGGCGTTGCGTTGCCATGGGCTGGATGAGCAACTGGCAGTATGCCGCTTCCGTTCCCACACTTCAGTACCGCAGCGCCAACACCATAGCCCGCGAGCTGAGCCTTTACCGACAGGGCGGCGACCTGCTGCTGAAGTGCGCCCCGGTGGCAGAGATGGAGGCGGCCAGGGCTGACACCGTGGCTGTTAAGCCTTTCTCCGTGAGCGACGCGCACGAGGTGTCGCTGCTCCCGGGCGATGGCGCATACGAGATAGACCTCGCCATCAGGAACAAGGGGGCGCAGAAGATAGTGCTCACGCTGGCCAACGCCAAGGGCGAGAGCGTGGCGATGTACTATGATATGGCGGCGGGCGAGTTCGTGGTAGACCGCAGCAGCAGCGGCCAGACCGGCTTTAGCGCCGACTTCCCGGCGATGACGGTGGCTCCAACCGCCATTGCAGGCGAGATTGAGCTTCGTCTCTTCGTCGACCGTTCAAGCATAGAGGCGTTTGGCGACGGCGGCAAGTTTGCAATGACCAACCTCGTGTTCCCTTCGGAGCCGTACAGCAGCCTTAGGTTTGAGTCTGTGCGCGGCGGGTTTGTCGTGAAGCGGCTCAATGTTTACAAGATAAAGTGATGGTGAAAACGCAAAAAACGAAAAGAGATGGACAACAATAAAAGCAATCTGTTGAGGCTCGTCCCGGTGATGCTGTGCTTCTTCGCCATGGGATTTGTCGATTTGGTCGGCATTGCCTCCAACTATGTCAAGGCAGACCTTGGCCTCGACGACGCGGTGGCCAACGTGCTTCCGTCGATGGTGTTCTTCTGGTTCCTAATCTTCTCGGTGCCTACCGGAATGCTGATGAACCGCATAGGGCGCAAGCGCACGGTGCTGCTGTCGCTCGTTGTCACGGTGGTGTCGCTTGCCGTGCCTTTGGTGGCCGACGGCTTTCCCGCCATGCTCGTGTCGTTTAGCCTGCTTGGCATCGGCAACGCCCTGATGCAGACATCGCTTAACCCGCTAATATCCACCGTCATCAGGGGAGGAAACTTAGCCAGCACTCTCACTTTCGGTCAGTTCATCAAGGCCATAGCCTCGTTTTTGGCTCCCTACCTGGCCATGTGGGGCGCCACGGCGGCCATACCGTCGTTTGGCTATGGGTGGAAGGCGCTCTTCGTAATCTACTTTGCCGTTGGCCTGCTGTCGGCTGTGTTGCTTTTCGCCACACCCATTGACGAGGAACGCCGGGAAGGCCGCGCGTCTGGCTTTGCCGACTGCCTGCGGCTGCTGGGGCGGCCTGTGGTGGCACTTTCGTTTCTCGGCATCGTGTGCCACGTGGGCGTAGATGTCGGCACAAATACCACGGCGCCCAAGCTGCTGATTGAGCGGCTGGGCATGACGCTCAACGAGGCCGCCTTTGCCACGAGCCTCTATTTCATCTTCCGCACGGTAGGCTGCCTGACCGGCTCTTTCTTCTTGCGCGTGATGAGCAACCGCGCCTTCTTCGCGGCCAGCGTGGCTATGATGGCCGCAGGCATGGCCGGAATGTTTTTGGGCCACACGTCGGCTGTGCTCTATGCGGCCATCGCCCTTGTGGGTTACGGCAACTCCAACGTGTTCTCCATCGTCTACTCGCAGGCACTCCTTTCCGTGCCCGACAAGCAGAACGAGGTGTCGGGCCTGATGATAATGGGGCTTTTCGGCGGCACGCTGTTCCCCCTTGCCATGGGCTTTGCGAGCGATGCCATGGGGCAGGCTGGGGCGGTCGGCGTGATGGCGGTCGGCGTGGCCTATCTGCTGGCTTATATAAGGAACGTGAAACACTAAGGAACTGTGAATTGTCAACCGATATAAAAATCATTGCAGGTGTCCGACGCGCCTCGGTCGATAGGCTCCGGTCACCTGCTTAACAAACTACACAACAATCATGGACAGTAAGAATAATTTGATAGTAGGACTGGGCGAAGTCCTCTGGGATGTGCTTCCTGAAGGCCGCAAGCTTGGTGGCGCACCTGCAAATTTCGCCTACAACGTCAGGCAGTTTGGCTTCGATTCGTTGGCCATAAGCGCAGTGGGAAACGATAAGCTTGGCGACGAGACGCTTGCCGCGCTGAAAAACAAGGGACTCGACTTCATAATGCCGCAGGTGCCTTACCCTACCGGCACTGTGCTGGTGTCGCTCGATGACGAGGGCATACCGGCCTACGACATACGCGAGAATGTGGCTTGGGACAACATACCCTTTACGCCCGAGATGAAGGCTGCCGCCCAAAACTGCCGCGCAGTTTGCTGGGGGTCGCTCGCCCAGCGCAACGTGGTGTCGCGGACTACCATCAACAGCTTTCTCGATGCCATGCCAGACGGTGGCGGTCGGCTGAAGGTGTTTGACATAAACCTGCGGCAGAAGTTCTACACCAAGGAGGTTATAATGGAGTCGCTGCGGCGGTGCAACGTGCTTAAGATTAACGACGAAGAGCTTGTGGTCATCGGCCGCCTGTTCGACTACCCCGGCCTCGATATGCGCAACAAGTGCTGGCTGATATTGGGCAAGTACAACCTCGATATGCTTGTGCTTACCTGCGGTGTCAATGGCAGCTACGTCTTCACGCCGGGGTGTGTGTCGTTCCAGGAGACGCCGCGTGTGGATGTGGTCGATACCGTTGGGGCGGGCGACTCGTTCACGGGGGCTTTCTGTGCGGCCATACTTAAGGGTATGCCTGTGCCTGAAGCCCACAAGCTGGCCGTTGAGATTTCTGCCTACGTCTGTACGCAGAGCGGGGCGATGCCTGTGCTCCCGGCAAGCATCGTGAACGGCGTGGAGTGATGGGCCTGGCTAATGCAAACGGTTCAGGGTGTGTGTGCTTTCGTCTCGGCATTGTGCCGGTTGCCGGTTTTGCCGGCTGCGGCGTCCTATGTGCCGTGATGTTTGCACGCCACCCTTCTTATTTTGCGTCGGTTTGGCTCATGCGGGAACGGTTCCTGTTTTCAAGTTCCAGCAAGAAGCGCTTGGCTGCCATCCCTCCGCCGAAGCCTGTTAGGGAGCCGTCGGCTCCCACGATGCGGTGGCAAGGCACCACGATGCTCATGGCGTTGGCGCCCACTGCGGCTGCCACTGCGCGTGCCGCAGTGGGTTGGCCGAGCCTGCGGGCAAGCGTGCCGTAGGGTATCGTTGCCCCGTATGGCACGGCAAGCAGCCCGCGCCATACCTTTTGCTGGAATGGCGTGCCTGCGAAAAGCAGCGGGATGTGGAATGCCGTGCGCGTTCCGCCGAAATATTGGTCGAGTTGCGCGGCGGCTTCGCCGATGGCTTCTCCCGTGCCTTCTGCCATTTCGGCTTTCAGCGTTGCCCTGAGCCTGCGTTCCACGCGCCCGGGGTGAAGCTCGTCTGTCCAGTTGCATAGGCAGAGCTTGCCGCCGTATTCTCCGAGGATGAGTTCGCCGCAAGGGCTTTGGTAGTTTTGCGTGAGAATTTTTCCATCCATGTTTTCATGTCTTGGCTTTTGTGTGTGGCGTAGTGCCGTGGGGCTTTAGCCCCGGTCGGTCATTTCCATTTGCCGCTGATTTCCCGTCTGCATTCCGGGCAGGAGCCGCCAAATCCCGCTGCCGATACGCGGTAGCCGCTGCGCCGTATGAGCGTCGCGCCGCATCGGGGGCAGCGGGTGTCCTCGGCCCCGGGCAGGCTTGTGTTGCCTATGTAGACGTAGTTTAGCCCGCAGTCTGCGGCCACCTTTCGTGCGTTTACGAGCGTTTCGGTGGGCGTTGGCGGCACTCCCGTCATGCGGTAGCTTGGGAAGAAGCGGCTGAAGTGCAGCGGCGAGTCGGCAAACCCCTCGCGGGCGAGCCAGCGGCACATCCGTTCGATGTCGCCCAAGCTGTCGTTTACGCCGGGTATGACGAGGTTTGTCACTTCCACCCACACGCCGGCGTCGCGCATCATCGTGAGCGTGCGGAGCACCGGGGCGAGCGTGGCGCGGCAGCACCGGGCGTAAGCATCGTTTGAGAACGCCTTCAGGTCAACGTTGGCCGCGTCTATGTATGGCAGCAGGTCGGCCAAGGGGGCGGCGTTCACGTAGCCAGCCGTCACGAGAATGTTGGCCAGGCCACGCTCTTGGCAGGCTTGGGCGCAGTCGCGGGTGTACTCAATGTAGGTGAGCGGTTCGGTGTAGGTGTAGGCCGCCGAGCGGCAGCCGCCCGCCAAGGCCAGGCCGGGCAGGTCGGCGGGCGCGAGCCGCCGCCACGGCACATCGCCCGGGGCAGCCTGCGATATGGCGTGGTTTTGGCACCAGCGGCAGGCGAGGTTGCACCCTGCGGCGGCAATGGAGAGGCACCGCGAGCCTGGGAGGAAGTGCAGCAGGGGCTTCTTCTCCACCGGGTCGGCGGCCACGGCGCACACCCGTCCGTAGGCTTCGGCCATGAGCCGCCCGCCTGTGTTCACGCGGTTGCGGCACAGTCCGCGCTGCCCTTCGGCCAGCGTGCAGCCGTTTGGGCAGAGGCGGCAAGCCACCGCCCCGCCTTTTCCCCGCTCGTAGTATTCGGCTTCGCGCGTCCTTCCGGCGCAAGAGTCCTGCCTCATTTCCCCGTTGTTGCCGTGTCGTTTTCCCCGAACACCACAGCCTCGTAGGTGTAGAGTTCGGCCTCTCGCCACCCGTCCCAGCCTATGCCGGCCTTGTCGCGGGCGCAATGTCCGAGAAACTCCTCCCGCGTCCAACCTGTTTCGTCGGCCACTTGCGGCAGGAATGTGCCTGAGCGCGACCCTTTCACGATGAAGATGCCGTGCCGGCCAAGCTCCACCTCGCTTTCGGAGTGGATGCGGCGGAGCGGCGAGAGCACGGATATTTCAATGTCGATGCGGCCAAGCTCGGCATCGGACAGTGGGCGGAACCTCGGGTCTTCAAATGCGGCGGCGCGTGCCATGTCCTGCACTGTCTGCCAGAGCGGGCGGCGGCCTACGAGGTTGCCTATGCAGCCGCGCAGCCGTCCGTCGATGTGCAGGGTGACGAAGGCTCCGCAACGCTTGCGCAGCAGCGGCGTGAGGCGTTCCTCGTCGGCCTGGCATGGCTTGCGCCCGGCGAGGCTGTCGGCTATTGCCCGGCGGGCGATGCCGAGCAGCGTGGCCTTCTCTTCGGCAGTCAGGGCGAACTTCCCGGATGCCGCTTGTGTGCCGTCATTGCCGGTCTGGCGCACGGCTGCGAAGGCGTGGTAGCCCACCACGCGGACGGTGTCGCCGTAAGGCGAGTCGCCCGAGTTGCAGTAGCCGAGGTGTTCCATCCGCAGAGCGGCGTCGCCCTGCATGAGCATCAGCAGCACCGCGATGGGCGCTTGGCCGCAGGCGCTTGTACGGAGGCCACGGACGTGGCGGCTGGCGTTGTGGGCAAGGGCGGCAATGAACTCGTTTGCGTTGGCTGTCAGTATGGCTTCGCCCGTCAGGCGGTCGGCCTCGTTGGCGTCGGCGTATGAGGGGTAGTGCGAAAAGTCGCTGCTGACGACAAACAAGTTGCCGGCAGTGAAGTACGGGCGCAGCGCGTCGGCCACGCGGCGGAGCTTGGCAGCGTCTTGCGTGCCAACGACGAGCGGCACTATTGGCGGCACATTGGCGAGCCGCGCTTGCAGGAACGGCAGCTCCACTTCGAGGCAGTGCTCGCCTTCGTGCGCCTCCGGCAGGTATCTGAACAGCGTGTCGGCTTCCGCCAGCGCACGGCACGTGGCAGTGTCTACGGCCACGCAGCCCAGCGGCGTGGCGTATGCCACATGTTCCCTTTCCACCGAGACGCAGTCGAAGGCGGCCCTGTGGCTCGGCCCGAGCAGGAACACCCGCTTGTAGGCAGCCGTCAGGGCGATGCGGGCAAAAGCCTTTCCGGCTATCGGCCCGGAGAATACGTAGCCTGCGTGGGGCGCAATCACGGCCTGGACGCCTGCCGACGGCTCTACGCAGGCACCATTGATGAAGCCCTCGACCTCGGCTTTCAGCGAGTCGGCCTCGGCGGGGTAGAATTGCCCGGCCACAGCCGCCGGGCGCACCTTCGCCTCCCCTTGTGGCGAAGTGCAGTTAGTGTTTGCTGTCATGGTCAGCGTCAGTAATGTCAGTTTTATTAATGTCCTCACTGTCTTTGGCAGGTGGTAGCTGGAGAGCCATAGGAGTATTAGGAGCCATAAAGCCGGAGGCGGGTGCGCCTGTTGCCCGCCCTCCGGCATATTTCCTTAATTTTTAATTCTTAATTCTTAATTTCCCCCTCAGTTGTGTACGAGCGTTCCGATCTGCTCCCCGTCCATCACGCGGCGCAGGTTGCCCACCACGTCCATGTTGAACACATAGATGGGCAGGTTGTTCTCCTTGCACATGGTGGTGGCGGTGAGGTCCATCACCTTCAGCCCGCGTGTGTAAATCTCGTCGTAGGTGATGTCGCTGAACTTCGTCGCCGTGGGGTCTTTCTCCGGGTCGGCGGTGTAGATGCCGTCCACGCGGGTGCCTTTGAGCATCACGTCGGCCTCAATCTCGATGCCGCGCAGCGACGAGCCGGTGTCGGTGGTGAAGTAGGGGCTGCCCGTTCCGGCGGAGAATATGCAGACGTAGCCGGCCTCCATGGCCTCTATGGCCTTCCACTTGCTGTAGAACTCGCCTATCGGCTCCATGCGTATTGCCGTGAGCACCTTTGTCTTTACGCCGATGGCGCCCAGTGCCGAGCTTAGCGCGAGCGAGTTGATGACGGTGGCGCACATCCCCATCTGGTCGCCCTTCACGCGGTCGAAGCCCTTGGCCGCGCCGCTCAGGCCGCGGAAGATGTTGCCGCCGCCGATGACGATGCCTATCTGCACGCCCATTTCGCTCACTTCCTTTATCTGCGCGGCATATTCGGAGAGCCGCTGCGCGTCGATGCCGTAGTGCTGGCTGCCCATCAGGCTCTCGCCGCTGAGCTTCAGCAATATTCTTTTATACTTTGCCATGGTTTGGTTTTTATTTGTGTTAAGTAACTGTTCAAAATTTATCGATACCATAATTTTTGCAGATGTCCTTTATGAACATCTACTTTATAGTATGAATTTCACTTCCTTCAGTTCGTATTTCGACAGCCGTCCGTCCTGCCGCCGCAGCACGAGCAGCCCCCCAGGCTCCACTGTTTCGGTCTCGGCCATGAACCGCCCCCCGGCATCTTCGTACTCGAAGAAGCCCTCGCGCCGGTATAGTGCGCCGAGGTAGAGCCTGTGCAGGCGGTCGCATTCGCCGCTGTCCACCATCGCCATGTAGGCCCGCAGGTTTCCTATCAGGAGGCGCAGCACCTCGCCGAGGTCGGCGTCGCGCCCGGTCAGCTGCGCTATCGACACGGGGTTGGGCGCACCGCTGCGGAACACCCGCTGGTTTACGTTCAGGCCGATGCCGAGCGTGCAGGTCTTTATGGCCGTGCCGCTGATGTCGCACTCCGACAGCGTGCCGCTTATCTTGCGGTCGCCGGCGTACACGTCGTTGGGCCACTTTACGCTCGCGCCGCCCACGTAGGCGGCCACCGTGTCGCGCACGGCGAGCGCCCCGGCCTCCGTCAGCGCGTATTGCCGCGCCGCGGCCAGCCCCCTTGGGTGCAGGCGTATGCTTGCGAGCAGGTTCTTGCCCGGCTCGCTTTCCCACGTGTTGCGCCCCTGTCCGCGCCCTGCCGTCTGGTAGTCGGCGGTGAGCACGGTCAAGAGCCGTCCCTCCTCGCCCGCGTAGTCGCGCAGCAGGCGGTTGGTGGAGTCGGTCTCGGCGGTGTGTACCAGCTTTATGCCTTCCATCGCGCTCATGTCAGTTGCGGCACGAATGCGCCTTCTGTGTGGTCTATCTTGCACTCGCCGCCGGGCATCATCGTGACGGCCACGATGTCGAAGCGCACGCCGGCGTCAATCCCGTAGCGCTGCAAGAAGGCGTTTGCCGCGATGGCTATCGAGCGCACCTTGCGGGCATCGACGGCCCGCTCCGGCTCCATGATGGCGCCCGTGCGCCTCGTCTTCACCTCCACGAAGGCCACGGTGCCGTCCTTGTGGGCCACTATGTCTATGTCGCGGTGGCCCACGCGCCAGTTGCGGGCCATTATGCCGTAGCCCTTGGCCTCGAGGTATCTGGCGGCCAGTTCCTCGCCCCGGTAGCCGGTGTTGTTGTGCTCTGCCATTGTTGTAGTCTTTTGTGCTTTGCGCAGGCGTGGCGGCGTGCGCGATGCGGGGTTGCCCGCAAATCGCCCGGCGCGGCTTACCTTCTGCAAAAATAGCACATTTCCACCGATTTCCAAAGGATTTTTATTAATTTTGCCGCGTGCAACCATACTGAAAATTATGACGACCGAAGAGCGACAGCGGGCAGACGAGCAGTTTATGCGCCGCGCCTTAGACGAGGCCGGGCGGGCAGGCGAGGCGGGCGAGATACCCGTCGGGGCGGTGGTGGTGTGCCGTGGGCGCATCATCTCTCGCGCCCACAACCTCACCGAGACGCTATGCGACGTTACCGCCCACGCCGAGATGCAGGCCATCACCGCCGCCGCCAACGCGCTTGGCGGCAAATACCTGACGGAATGCACGCTCTACGTCACCGTAGAGCCGTGCGTAATGTGCGCCGGGGCGATAGGGTGGGCGCAGTTGCCACGCTTGGTGTACGGCGCACCCGACGCTAAGCGTGGCTACACGCTGCTGGCCCCGCACGCGCTCCACCCAAAGTGTGCGGTCACTGCGGGCGTGCTGGCCGACGAGTGTGCGCAGCTGATGAAGGATTTTTTCAAGGGGAGGCGCTGATACCACTTTTATATGTAAGGTGAATGTATGCAAGCCACGTGCGCGGCGCGTTACTTGCATATATGCAACTAAATGGCGGCGGAGTATTAACCGTATTCCGCCCCTTGCCGTTTTGGTTTGCAAAACGAGCCGTTTCGGGTTCTGAAACGGCCTGTTTCGCGTTCTAAAACGTGCCGTTTTGCAAGCCAAAATGGCACGTTTCGCAATTCGTTGACATTCAGGCTGTTGCGCGATACGGCCTTCCTTGCTTCCGTTAACTTAAAAATGTTAACGCGATTCCGCTCGGAGTCTGTTGCGCTACGCTTCGTTCCGTGTTTTTGTTGGCTTGCGTTCTTTTAGGCTTTTGGCCGTAGTAGGCTCAAAAAAAGCGTTGGGAAGTTATAAAAGGTTAAGAACATAGGCGCGTTGCGGGCATTTCCTTATGCGCGTGGCGTGGCTGCTTTGGCTTCCGCCTGGCGCAAAAAAGCCCGCCGCGGCGGTTTCGGGGATGCCCCTGATCCGCTGCGGCGGGCTGCCGTATGGAGGCCATGCTGCCTATTTGCTGTGTATGAGGTTCATGAACTCCTGGCGTGTCTTGGCCTGGTTGAACGCGCCGGAGAAGTCGCTCGTGGTGGTTATGGCGTTCTGCTTCTCCACTCCGCGCATCTGCATGC
>CALUMB010000024.1 GCA_944321645.1 uncultured Prevotella sp. | reverse complement strand
GCTACCCCAAGCACTTTCTCCACCAGCTTATCAGCAGTCAGTTGGACATGTACAGGCTTGACTACCTTACCCGCGACAGCTTCTTCACCGGCGTGAAAGAGGGGAACATCGGCAGCGCGAGGATAATCAAGATGCTCAACGTACACGACGACAACCTCGTGGTGGAGCATAACGGCATATTTTCCATCGAAAACTACCTCACCTCCCGCAGGCTGATGTACTGGCAGGTCTACCTCCACAAGACGGCAGTGGCAGGCGAGTGCGTGCTCGTACACGCGCTGAACAGGGCGAAGCACATTGTCAGGAGCGGCGGCGAGGTGTTCGCGACACCCGCCCTGAAGTATTTCCTGGCCAACGACGTTGATGCAGGGTGGTTTAAGGAGCACTCCGAAGCCCTTGACTTCTACAAGGAGCTTGACGACAACGACATTTGGAGCGCACTGAAAGTATGGAGGCACCACGGCGACAGGATACTTTCAATCCTGGCGGACGACATCGTAAACAGGCACTTGTTTAAGGTGGAAGTGTCCAACGCCCCGTTTGGCGAAGACCGTATACAGGAAGTGCAACAGCGCATAGCCAAGAGCTTTTCCATTGGCATTGACGACGCGAAGTGGTTTTTTGCAGTCAACAAAATTGAGAAGGATATGTATGATCCGGCCGACGACAACATCACGATAATCTACAAAGACAATACGACAAAAGACATTTCGGACGCCTCTGAATTGCTCGGGATGGAGCTACTTTCTAAAAAAATAAGAAAATATTACCTGTGTTATCAGCGCGTCTGAATAAATATTGCTATATTTGCAGAATTAAAACTGTCAACTGAAAACCGCAATGGAATTTACAGCAAAACAAATTGCAGAATATATAGGCGGGCGGGTTGAAGGCGACGGTAACGCCGCCGTGACCGCTTTTGCCAAAATTGAAGAGGCCCATAAGGGGGATTTGACGTTCCTGTCGAATCCGAAATATTCACACTATCTTTACGGCACTGAAGCCAGCATCGTGCTGGTGGACAGCAAGATTGAGGTCGAGAAGCCGGTGGAGGCCACGCTGATACTGGTTGACAACGCATACGAGTGCGTTGCGAAGCTGCTCCAGCTTTATGCGGCGGCATCCGCCCCGAAGAAGAAAGGGGTGGATTCTCTTGCTTTCGTGTCGCCCTCGGCCAAGGTAGACGAGACGGCATACGTCGGGGCGTTTGCGTATGTTGGCGATGGCGTCACAATCGGAAAGGGAACGCAGGTGCATCCGCACGCGGTCATTGAAGATGGGGCGTCTGTCGGCGACGGCTGCATCCTATACCCGAATGTCACCATCTACCATGGCTGCAAGCTTGGCAACAACGTCATTGTACACTCCGGTGCCGTGATTGGGGCCGACGGCTTTGGCTTCGCGCCTGATGCCAACGGCTATGAAAAGATACCGCAGATAGGAATTGTCACCATAGAAGACAACGTTGAAATAGGCGCGAACACCTGCGTAGACCGCTCGACGATGGGCAGCACAATAATAAAGAAAGGTGTGAAGCTCGACAACCTCATACAAATTGCACATAACGTGGAGGTGGGCGAAAACACCGTCATGTCGGCCCAGGTGGGCATCGCAGGGAGCACCAAGGTTGGCTCCTGGTGTATGTTTGGCGGCCAGGTGGGCCTTGCCGGCCATATCACCATTGGCGACAAGACGCAGCTTGGTGCGCAGTCTGGCGTGCCGGGAAACATCAAGGGCGGGCAAACGCTCATTGGCACCCCGCCAATGGAGCCGAAGGCATACTTCAGGTCGCAGGCCATATTCCGCAGGCTGCCTGAACTCTACAAGGAGATTAACGAACTGAAAAAGCAAGTCGAAGAATTAAAAAACAAATAAAACCATACATAAGATGAAACAGATGACGCTCAAGGGCAGTTTCTCGCTCTGCGGGAAAGGCCTGCATACAGGACTAAGCCTTACCGTTACGTTCAACCCTGCACCCGAAAACACAGGCTATAAGGTGCAGCGCATCGACCTTGACGGAATGCCTGTAATAGACGCTCTGGCCGAAAATGTGGTGGACACGCAACGTGGCACTGTCATTGGAAAGGGCGACGTGAGGGTTTCCACCGTTGAGCATGGACTGGCTGCGTTGTATGCCTTGGGCATAGACAACTGCCTCATACAAGTTAATGGCCCAGAATTTCCAATCCTCGACGGCAGTGCTGCCATATACATCGAAAAAATACGCGAAGTAGGAATCGAGGAACTTAGCGCCCCGAAGGATTGGTATGTCATAAGGAAAAAGATTGAGGTGAAAGACGAGGAAAGCGGTTCGTGCATTACGATCCTGCCTGACGATGAGTTCAGCATCACTGCAATGTGCTCGTTCAACTCTAAGTTCATCAACAGCCAGTTCGCTACTCTCGACAAGGTTGACGACTTCGCCACCGAAATCGCGCCCGCCCGCACTTTCGTTTTCGTCAGGGACATCGAGCCGTTGCTTAACGCAAACCTCATAAAGGGAGGCGACCTTGACAATGCCATCGTGATTTACGAAAGGCAGATTTCCCAGGAACAGCTCGACAGCTTGGCCGACAAGCTCCAGCTTGAGCACCGCGATGCCACCGAGCTTGGCTACATACAGCACAAGCCATTGGTGTGGGAGAACGAGTGTACGCGCCACAAGCTCCTCGACATCATCGGCGACATGGCCCTGATTGGCAAGCCGATAAAGGGCCGCATAATCGCCACGCGCCCAGGCCACACCATCAACAATAAGTTTGCAAGGCAGATTAGGCGCGACATCCGCAAGCACGAAGTGCAGGCTCCGATATACGATCCCAACGAAGAGCCGATCATGGACATAAACAAGATTAGGGAACTCCTGCCACACCGCTACCCGATGCAGCTGGTCGACAAGGTCATTTCGCTTGGCGCCACGAGCATAGTCGGGGTGAAGAACGTGACGAGCAACGAGCCATTCTTCCAGGGCCACTTCCCGCAGGAGCCTGTAATGCCGGGCGTTTTGCAGATAGAGGCAATGGCGCAGTGTGGCGGCCTGCTCGTGCTCAATACGGTTGAGGAGCCGGAACGGTGGTCGACATACTTTATGAAGATAGACAATGTGAAGTTCCGCCAGAAGGTCGTGCCGGGCGACACTCTGCTCTTCAAGGTCGATCTGCTCGCCCCCGTGCGCCACGGAGTGTCCTCAATGAAGGGGTATGGCTTCGTCGGCGACCGCATTGTGGTGGAAGCAACATTTACAGCCCAGATTGTTAAGAACAAATAAGCGAGACATGAACATAATAAGTCCAATGGCATACGTCGATCCATCGGCCAAGATGGGCGACAACAACATAATCGGTCCGTTCTGCTACATAGACGGAAACACTGTTATGGGCGACAACAACCGCCTCTACAACAGCGTGACCATACACACCGGGGCGCGGATTGGCAGCAACAACGAGTTCTTTCCCGGTGCAAGTATCAGCACAAAGCCCCAAGACTTGAAGTTCAAGGGCGAGGAGACTACTTGCGAAATAGGCGACAACAACAGTATAAGGGAAACTGTCACAATAAGCCGCGGCACGGCGAGCAAGGGCAAGACCGTTGTGGGGTCAAACAACTTGTTCATGGAGAATGTACACATAGCCCACGACTGTGAGCTTGGCAGCGGGCTGATCATAGGCAACTCGACTAAGCTTGGAGGCGAGGTGGTGATCGACGACAACGCGATCATCAGCGCGACGGTGCTCTGCCACCAGTTCTGTAGGATAGGTGGCTATGTGATGATACAGGGCGGATGCCGTTTCAGCCAGGACATACCGCCGTATATCATCGCCGGCAAGGAACCCACGCGCTACTATGGAATCAACGTAATCGGCCTGAGGCGGCGTGGATTCGACAACGAAACCATCGAGATGATACACGATACCTACCGCACCATTTACGCAAACGGAATAATAAAGGACGGCATTCAGGAGGCGCGGGCAAAGTATCCCGGCTCGAAGGAAGTTGAGTATATCTGCTCTTTCATTGAGACTTCCAAGCGCGGCATAATCCGATGACGGGCAACACTCTCATCGTGATTACCGGCCCGACGGCTGTAGGAAAAACCGAACTTTGCCTCGAGGTCGCAAAGAAATACGGCATACCGATTATCAATGCGGACTCGAGGCAAATGTTTCGGGGCATGGCGATTGGCACGGCGGCTCCGTCCAAGGAACAGCTGGAGGCCGTAAGGCATTACTTCGTTGGCAATTTGGAATTGTCCGATTACTATAATGCCGCGATGTTTGAGCGCGATGTCATAGCCATTTTGGATGGCATGTTTTCCGGGAATCAGGGCGATGGCGGCAGAAAGTGCGGCTTGGCGTTGATGAGCGGGGGCAGCATGATGTACATAGATGCCGTGTGCAATGGCATCGACGACATACCAACCATAAACGAAGAAACTCGAAACTATATTAAAGAGAGGTTAAGCAAAGAGGGATTGGAGCGACTTTGCGCCGAGCTTAAGCGCTTGGATCCGGAATACTACGACGTGGTGGACAAAAAAAACACGCGCCGGGTGGTGCATGGACTGGAGATTTGCATACAGACCGGCACGACATACACGTCCTTCCGGAAGCGGCAGAAGAAGCAGCGCGACTTTCGGATCGTGAAGATTGGCCTTGAGATGCCCCGCGAGGAATTATACCTCAGGATAAACCGCAGGGTGGACCGCATGATGGAATGCGGCCTGCTGCAAGAAGCCGAAGCCCTCTATCCTTACAGAAACCTCAACGCACTCAATACGGTGGGCTACAAAGAGCTTTTCTCCTACATCGACGGAACGTTCACTTTGGAAGAAGCCGTGGAGCGAATAAAGGGTAACACGCGCAGGTATGCACGCAAACAGATGACGTGGCTGAAGAAAGATGGCAGCGTCGTTTGGTTTCCTGCTAACGACAAATGCGCCATAATGGATTATATTTCACAGTATGGGTAAAACTTCAAAGAAACAGAAGGACGCGACAAACGGCAGCCCAAACCGAATCGCAAGGGCGTTTCGCAAGGTTGGGCGTCTTTATATCGGATTGTTCAAAGGCAGGCCTTGGTACATAAAGACGCTCTCGGGGCTTGTGTCCTTGGTGGTGGCCTTATTGTTATATTTAGGGGCTGTGGACATAAACTTCCTGTGGCTGTTTGGCAAGTCGCCCGACATGGCGACAATCAAGAATCCCGTGACAAACCAAGCCACGGAAATCTACAGTGCCGACAGTGTGATGATAGGCAAGTTCTTCAGCGAAAACAGGACGCCGGTTGAGTATGAAGATGTCAACCCCGTGTTCTGGAAGGCTCTCGTCGACACCGAGGACGAGAGGTTCTACAAGCATTTCGGCATTGATTTCCAGGGCGTGTTCGCCGCCATTAAGGATTATTTGCTGCACGACGATGCCCGCGGCGCATCGACCATTACGCAGCAGTTGGCCAAGAATATGTTCCGTGTGCGCACGCAGTATTCCACAGGCTTGCTCGGAAAAGTGCCCGGACTGAAGATTCTGATAATGAAGAGCAAGGAGTGGATAACTGCCGTCAAGCTCGAAAAGCTTTTCACAAAGCAGGAGATTCTCACCATGTATGCCAATACGGTTGACTTCGGATCAAACGCATTCGGCATAAAGACAGCCTGCAAGACATATTTCGGCACTACGCCCGCCGAGCTTACCACGGAGCAGGCAGCTGTGCTTGTCGGCATGCTCAAAGCCACAACTTACTACAACCCGCGGCTTAACCCCGAAAACAGCCTGCGCCGCAGAAACGTCGTTTTGAGCAATATGGTGGCGCATGGCGACCTTACGGTGGCGCAATACGATTCGCTCAAGGCTATCCCGATAATACTTGATTACAGTGTAGAGAGCACTTACGACGGGCAGGCCACATACTTCCGTGAAGCAGTGGCAGACTATCTGCGCGACTGGTGCAAGGAAAATGGCTACGATCTCTACAACAGTGGGCTGAAAATCTACACGACCATAGACACCCGGATGCAGAAATACGCCGAGGCTGCGGCCATAAAGCAGATGAAGGTTGTGCAGCGGAACTTCAACAACCACTGGGGAAAGACCAACCCGTGGCAGGACGAACGCCACCAGGAAATACCCAATTTCATCGAGAACTTGGCAAAGAAGCTCCCAGAATATAAGTACTTGGCTGAGAAATACGCAGACCACCCAGACTCCATCGACTATTGGCTCAATGCGCCACACAAGGTTAAGGTGTTCGACTACGAGGAGGGGAAGGTCGAGAAGATTATGAGTACGCTCGACTCCATCAGGTATATGGAGCGTTTCATGCACTGCGGCTTTGTGGCCATGGAGGCAGCTACTGGCCATGTGAAGGCGTGGGTGGGCGACGTAGACTTTGATACTTGGAAGTACGACAAGGTGACGGCCATGCGCCAACCTGGCTCAACGTTCAAGCTGTTTGTCTATGCCGAGGCCATGAACCAAGGGCTTACGCCTTGCGATAAAAGGCTTGACGCTTACTTCAGCATGAAAGTCTACGACCAACAGAAGAAGAAAGAGGTGACGTGGGCGCCCACCAATGCCAACGGATACTTCACGGGCGACTCCATGCCGCTCAAGGCCGCGTTTGCGCAGAGCATCAATTCCGTTGCCGTCAGGCTCGGCCAGGAGGTCGGCATCGAGAATGTGGCACGCACAGCCCACGACATGGGTATAGAAAGTCCGCTCGACAACACGCCCTCGCTGGCCTTGGGTGCGAGCGACGTAAACCTGCTTGAGCTTGTGAACGCATACTCAACCGCAGTGAACGACGGCAAAGCCCACGACCCGGTGCTCGTGACCAAGATATTAGACCGCGACGGAAACGAAATATACCTTGCCCCGACGGAACAGAGGCAGGCCATACCATACAAGAGCGCGTTCCTTCTCCAGCAGTTGCTTCTCGGCGGGTTGAGGGAGCCTGGGGCAACGAGCATGAGCCTGTGGCGCTATGTAGGCAAGTTCGGCGACACCGAGTTCGGCGGCAAGACCGGCACGTCCAACAACCATTCCGACGCGTGGTTTGTCGGCGTAAGCCCTAAGCTCGTCGTTGGGGCATGGGTAGGCGGCGAATACCGCAGCATCCACTTCCGCACCGGCGCACTCGGGCAAGGCAGCCGCACCGCACTGCCCATTTGCGGCTATTTCCTCGAATCCGTATTGGGTGACCCCGCTTTCCAGCATTACCATGGCAAGTTTGCCAAGCCGACCGACGAGATAGAGTACGATATGTATAACTGCAGCAGTTACTACTACCACAAAGCCGACACGGACTCCGTCGCCGTTGACAGCATGGCCGTGACCATTGAAGGCGACGCGCTGCTTGGCACGGAGGGCGAAACCGTAGATGCTGGCGCAGACGGAGATGCCAATGCGGGTGGCATAGGGCGGGATGGCGATGGTGGCAAGCCAGTTGATGCCCGGCGGCCGACATACGACGATGTTTATTTTTAGTCTTAATTGGTGGACAAGGCTTGGCGTGGCACAATGTTTTGCGCATGGTCGCGCCTGGCCTTGCCCACCTTTATTATATATAGTTATTCCAGGCTAGACGATGGAGCTTGATCTTGACAACGCCGAATGGCGGTCGGCGTTGCACATAGTGGAAAAGACGCGCTGCTCGCTCTTCCTGACGGGCAGGGCCGGCACGGGCAAGTCCACTTTCCTGCGCTATGTGGCCAAGACCACGAAGAAGAAGTTCGTGATATTGGCTCCCACGGGCATAGCCGCCATTAATGTGGGCGGCTGCACCCTGCACAGCTTCTTCCGCCTTCCGTTCCACGCGCTCATACCGACCGACAGTCGCTATAACAAGCGCAACATCCGCCAAACCCTGAAATACAATTCCGACCACTGCAAGCTCTTGCGCGAAATCGAGCTTATCATTATCGACGAGATAAGCATGGTAAGGGCCGACATCATAGACTTCGTAGACAAAGTGTTGCGCATCTACTGCCGCAACCAGCGCGAGCCTTTCGGCGGCAAGCAACTGTTGCTCGTGGGCGACATATACCAGCTTGAGCCTGTCGTCACCGACGACGACCGCAAGCTGCTCCAGCCGTTCTACGAGTCGGCCTATTTCTTCTCGGCAAGGGTGTTCCGCCAAATGACGCTCGTCAGCATTGAGCTTCAGAAAGTCTACCGCCAGACCGACCCGGAGTTTGTCGGCATACTCGACAGGATACGCGACAACACCGTCACGGCTGCCGACCTTAAGGTGCTCAACGGCAGGGTGGGGGCAAGCCCCGGCAAGGCAGCCAACGGGCAGATGGCCATCACGCTTGCTTCGCGCCGCGACACGGCAGACTACATAAACAACAGGCAGTTGGAGCGGCTCGACGGCAGTCCGTTTGTGTCGATGGGCGAGATAGAGGGCGAGTTCCCCATGTCGTCGCTCCCCTCGCCAATGGAGCTGCGCCTGAAGGTTGGGGCGCAGGTTATTTTCATAAAGAACGACAAGGACAAACGGTGGGTCAACGGCACGCTCGGAGTGGTTGATGCAATCGACGAAGAGAAGCGCATAATATCCGTAGTGACCGAGGGCGGCGACGAGTATGACGTCGAGCGCGACGTCTGGGAGAACATAAGGTACACGTTCAACGAGAAAGAACAGAAGATAGAAGAAGAGCAGCTTGGCCTCTACCGCCAGTTTCCGGTGAAGTTGGCGTGGGCCATCACCATACACAAAAGCCAGGGCCTGACGTTCCGCCAGGTGTCTGTCGACTTCTGTGGCGGCACGTTTGCGGGCGGACAGGCATACGTTGCGCTCAGCCGTTGCACTTCGCTTGGCGGGCTTTGCCTGAAAGAGCCTATCCGTCCGCAAGACATTTTTGTGCGGCAGGAGGTGGTGGCCTTCTCCAAACAATACAACAGCGAGGCCGTGTTCAAGCAGGCTCTGCTCGAAACCAAGGCCGACGTTGAGTACGCCCAAGCCGTGGCCTCGTTCGACAGGCTCGACTTCGATGCCTTTCTCGACCACTTCTTCAAGGCCATCCACAGCCGCTACGACATAGAGAAGCCTGCCGCCAAACGCTACATAAGGAAAAAGCTCGGCGTGATAACCGCGCTCAAGCGTGAGAACGAGCGGCTTGCGGCCGAGCTTGCGGCCAAGCAGGACTACCTTAAGAAACTTGCGGCCGAATATACCTTGCTCGGCAAGGAGTGCGAGCGCGAGCACATGGATGCCGCCGCCATAGCAAACTACCGCAAGGCGCTGGAGCTTTATCCCGACGCATTCGAGGCAAGGCGCAGCATAGAGCGGCTCGCGCCAGCCTGAACTTTGTGGCTATGCGCCCGCTGCGTTAAGCAAATACCTACCAGACAAAGCATACTGTAAGATTATGATAGACTTTCCTATTGCCAAAATCAACCTCGGGCTGAACATCGTGGGCAGGCGCAGCGACGGCTACCACGACCTCGAGACAGTTTTCTACCCGGTGCCAATCTGCGATGTGCTGGAGGCGACCCCAATGGACGAAGCCTTCCCGTCGGCGGCCTGCTGCGACATAAAGGTGACCAACGCCGCCATCGACTGCGCCGACGAAGACAACCTCGTGGTGAAGGCTTACAACCTGTTGCGCACCGGCCACAGCCTGCCGAGGCTGCACGTACACCTTTTCAAGCGCATACCCATGCAGGCCGGCATGGGAGGCGGGTCGAGCGACTGCGCCTTTATGATAAGGATGCTCAACCGCGAGTTTGGCCTCGGCCTGACCCAGCGGCAGATGGCCGACATGGCTTCGCGCCTCGGTGCCGACTGCCCTTTCTTCATATACGGCACTCCTGCCTATGCCGAAGGCATTGGTGAGCGGTTGTCGCCAGTCGCGCTTGACCTGTCGGGCTGGTGGCTCGCCGTTGTGTGTCCGCACATACCAGTGTCCACAAAAGAGGCTTTCGCCCACGTGGAGGTCAAGCCCACTGCCACCAAATGCCGCGACATAGTGGCGCAGCCGGTTGAAACGTGGCGCGGGAGGCTCACCAACGATTTCGAGCGGAGCGTCTTCAGGCTACATCCCGAGATAGGTGGCATTAAGCAACGCCTTTACGATGCCGGGGCAGCCTATGCCTCGATGACTGGCAGCGGCAGCAGCGTGTTCGGACTTTTCAGGGGCGAGCCTCGGCTCGACTTCGGCCAAGTGCCTGTCCACGTCCTGAAACTTTAGCGCCAACGGCAAGTTCGCAGCACGGAGTTATATTGGGGCCAGCTTGATGTTGTGCAGCCCCGTTGCTTGCATATATGCAACTAAAGGACGGCTTGGGCCGGCCCGGATTTCGGGTCGGCCCAAATTGCTTTGCGAAACATACCGTTTTGGCTTGCGAAATGTGCCGTTTCGCGAGCCGGAACAGGCCGTTTTGGAACATGAAACGGCCTAAATCGCAATATGCTGACAGCCAGAGGATTGCACGGTCGGCCACGTTTCGCGTCCTGTTAACATTTTTGTGTTAACGTGGTGGCGGTTTTTATTTTTTCGTATGTAGTCCTTCTGTGTGCCTGCCAGCTGGCGGGTCACTTTAGCTCCAGCTCCTTTTGCAGCCTTACAATCTCGTCGCGGTATTGCGCGGCTTGTATGAAGTCGAGCCTCTTTGCCGCCTCCTTCATCAGCTTTGTGGTGTTGGCAATGCTCTTCTCCAATTGCGGGCGCGTCATGCGGGCCACTATCGGGTCGGCTGCAAAAGCTCCCTCGAACGGGTCGGCATACACCATCCTCACGCTCGGTGCGGCCTTGTCTGCGCCTGCTTCGTCGGCTATCGGTAAATCACTGTTCCTCAACGATTTCCTGATTTGCGTTGGAGTGATGCCGTGTGCCTCGTTGTATTGCATCTGCTTTATCCTCCGTCTGGTCGTCTCGTCGATGGTCTGCTGCATGCTCGCGGTTACGGTGTCGGCATACATTATCACCTTTCCGTTCAGGTTCCTGGCCGCGCGTCCTGCTGTTTGCGTCAGGCTTCGGTGGCTGCGCAGGAAGCCCTCCTTGTCGGCGTCGAGTATTGCCACGAGCGAGACTTCCGGCAAGTCGAGTCCTTCGCGCAGGAGGTTCACTCCCACAAGCACGTCGTACTTTCCCTGCCTGAGGTCTTCGAGTATCTTCACGCGGTCGAGCGTGGCCACGTCGCTGTGTATGTATGCAGTGTTGATGTTGTGGTTGAGCAGGTATTCCGTAAGCTCTTCGGCCATGCGCTTCGTCAGTGTGGTGACGAGCACGCGCTCGCTGCGGTCTATGCGCAGCTGTATTTCCTCCATCAGGTCGTCAATCTGGTTCTCGCTCGGGCGCACCTCTATTTCCGGGTCGAGCAGCCCCGTCGGGCGTATGATTTGCTCTACCACCACGCCCTCGGCCTCATTAAGCTCGTAGTCGGCGGGAGTGGCCGATACATACACCACCTGGTTTATCATACTGTGGAACTCGTCGAAGGTCAGCGGGCGGTTGTCGAAAGCCGCTGGCAGGCGGAAGCCGAACTCCACGAGGTTTTTCTTCCTGGCCCGGTCGCCGCCGTACATGGCGTTGATTTGCGGCACGCTCACGTGGCTCTCGTCGATGAACATCAGGTAGTCCTTCGGGAAGAAATCCAGCAGGCAGTATGGGCGCTCGCCGGGGCTGCGCCCGTCGAAGTAGCGCGAATAGTTTTCTATGCCCGAGCAGTGGCCCAGCTCCTTTATCATCTCCATGTCGTATTCCACACGTTCCTTGATGCGCTGTGCCTTTATGCTGTCGCCAAGTTCTGTGAAGTAGTCCACCTGCTTTACGAGGTCGTCCTGGATGTTCCTTATCGCGATGTTGGTCTGCTCCTGCGTGGTCATGAACAGGTTTGCCGGGTAGAGCTGGTATTGGTCGAACGAGGCCAGTCTGTCGAGCGTCACGGGGTCTCTCTCCTCGATGCTGTCTATCTCGTCGTCCCAGAATGTTATGCGCAGTATCACTTCGTTGTATGCCATCGCAATGTCAACCGTGTCGCCCTTCACTCGGAACGAGCCGCGTTGCAGGTCTAAGTCGTTGCGCACGTAGAGTGCCTGCACGAGCTTGCGCAGCAGGGCGTTGCGGTCGATGTTCTGCCCGCACTGTAGGTTTATTACATTTTCCGACAGCGCAACGGGGCTGCCCATGCCGTATATGCAGCTCACCGACGACACCACCACCACGTCCTTGCGGCCCGACAGCAGCGACGACACGGCGCGTAGCCGCAGCTTGTCTATCTCCTCGTTTATTGCGAGGTCTTTCTCTATGTAAGTGTCAGTGCTCGGGATGTAAGCCTCCGGCTGGTAGTAGTCGTAGTAGCTCACGTAATACTCCACGGCGTTTTCGGGGAAGAAGCCGCGCATCTCCTCGTAGAGCTGTGCGGCGAGCGTCTTGTTGTGGCTTAGTATAAGGGTGGGGCGGTTGGCGTTTGCAATCACGTTTGCCATGGTGAACGTCTTTCCGGAACCGGTGACTCCCAATAGCACTTGCGCCTTGTCGCCGCGCCTTATGCCCTCGGTCAGTTCCTTAATTGCCTCTGGCTGGTCGCCCGTCGGCTGGTATTTCGATGTGAGCTTGAATTTGTTCATGGGGCGCAAAAGTAATCATTTTCGTTGTAACAAACGTTATAATAGCTGGCGTTTTATCAAAAATGGAAAGAAATAATTTGTAATGTGCGGGAAAATGACTACTTTTGCAATCCAAAACGGCGATTAGATGAAGATTAAGAAATTCATAGTGCTTTGCTTGGCTGCGACACTTTGCTGTGGATGCACCACGGAGTTCAACCGCGTTTACAAGTCTTCCGACTATTTTTTCAAATATGAGTACGCAAAGGAATGCTTTGCGAGGGGCAAGTTCACGCAGGCCATAACGCTGTTGCAGGAGCTTGTCACGGTGATGAAGGGAACCGACAATGGCGAGGAGTGCCTCTATATGTTGGCCATGGCCGAATATTGCGACCGCGACTACGAGAGCGCGTCGGCCACCTTCAAGAAGTATTTCTCGTCATACCCTAAGGGCGTCTACGCCGAGCAGGCGGCTTTTTACATAGGCCAGTCATTGTATGAAAGCACCCCGGAGCCTCGCCTCGACCAAACTCCTACGGTGGGGGCGATAAACGCTTACCAGCAGTTCCTAGACCTCTATCCTGCGTCGAAGCTGCGCCCGGTGGCGCAGCAAAGGCTGTTTGAGCTTCAGGATAAGCTCGTGATGAAGGAGTATCTCTCGGCAAAGCTTTACTACGACCTCGGCGACTATTTCGGCAACTGCTTCAACGGCGGGTCTAACTACGAGGCTTGCATCATAACGGCGCAAAACGCCTTGAACACGTATCCGTACACCAGCCTGCGCGAAAACTTTGCCGTCTTGATAATGAGGAGCAAGTTCGACCTGGCAGAGCGGAGCGTGGAGGCCAAGCGTGTGGAGCGTTACCGCGACGCCGAAGACGAATGTTACGGTTTCCTCAACGAATATCCGGACAGCAAGGAGGCCGAAACGGCGAAGAAGTTCATCGAGAGGTGCAAGAAATTCACGCAGGACTGACGTTCCCATTGGCAGTCCGCGCACTGAAACGTTCGTTTAGTTTGTAACACAAAAATTCTTATTACATAATGGATTACAAGAAATCTAAGGCGCCGGTCAATACCGTGACCCGCAACATCATGGATTTGAGCGACGAGACAGGCAACATCTATGAAAGTGTGGCAATCATCGCTAAGCGTGCCAACCAAATCTCCGTCCAGATTAAGGAAGACCTCAGCAAGAAGCTGGCCGAGTTCGCCTCCTATAACGATAGCCTCGAAGAGGTGTTTGAAAACCGCGAGCAGATAGAGATTTCGCGGTATTACGAAAAACTGCCGAAGCCGACGTTGCTCGCCACCCAGGAGTTTGTGGAAGGAAAAATCTATTGGCGCGACCCGTCGAGGGACAGCCAGCAAACAGCCGAGGCGCAGGCTTAACACGCACGTGGCATGATACAACGCATCCAGACCATTTATCTGTTGGCCGCTGCGGCGGTTGCCGTGGTGTGCTTGTGCCTGCCTGTCGGTACGTATGAGTCAGGCGGCTTGGTCGTGTCCAAGGCGTATAACCTGTGGATAGCATCGCCAAATGGCTTGCGCGACCTTTCCGTTTGGCCCCTGTTTGCGGTGTTGGCGTTTGTGGCTGCGATAAGTTTATACGCTATTTTCGTCTACTCAAATAGGATAGTGCAGGCTCGCTTCTGTATGTTCGGTATGCTGCTGCTGCTGGGGTGGTACATTTTGTTTTTTGTGTTCTCGCGCTTCGTCACCGTCGGAGAGGGCGCAATGGAGTTTACACCAAGCCTCACGTGTGCTTTGCCCTTCGTTTCGATGGTGCTTATTTTCCTTGCTCGCCGCGCAATATTGGCAGACGAGAAGCTCGTGCGCGCAGCGGACAGGATTCGGTAATGGGTATGTGCCATTTTGGTTAGGCTTTGGTGCTTTAACGCCCCATCCTGTCCAACGCAGTGGCTTTGATGTACCGCAAGTGCCGTTCCGGGGATTTCCCGGGGCGGCACTTGCGGTATTGTACCCTTGGTTGGTGGCGGGCTTCCTTTCGTTCCGCAGGAGCTCATGCGGTATTGCCCGCAGACCGCAAACTTGCATATATGTAACTAAGAAATCGATTCGTGGTTAATTTTGTTAAATTGATAGCAATCGGTTAACTATTTTGGATTAAAGTTTAGTTTTTTGGATTATCTTTGCCGACATGAAGAAGTCAATGATATGGGCAATTGCGGTCGTTATGGGCCTGTCGTTCCTCGGCTTGCTTTTCATGCAGCTGTCTTACATAGAAGAGATGGCGAAGATGAAAAAGGAGCAGTTCGACGAGTCTGTGAACCGCAGTTTGTACCAGGCGTCGCGCAATCTTGAGGTCAACGAAACCTTGCGCTACCTTGAAAAGGACATAAACGAGACCGAAAGGCGTAATGCGGCGAAGGATTCCTCGTCCATGGCCAATGCCGATGGCGACATGACCGGGCCTTCACACCAATATTTCGATGGTGCTCATGGCACGTCGGGTTATTCTTCTTTCCGGCTAAAGACCATCACGACAAAGCCATCGGACGTTCCGAAGGCGATAATACTCCGTTCGGACAAGACTGCAATCAACGAAACGTCAAAGTCGCTCCAGGAGATTGTGCGCAACCGTTACGTCTACCAGAAGACGCTGCTCGACGAGGTTGTGTACAACATCCTCTACACGGCCAGTGACAGGCCGCTTAAGGAAAGAATCAATTTCAGGCTGCTTGACCAGGACCTCCGTGCCGAGTTGCTCAACAACGGCATAAACATACCTTACCATTTCTCCGTGTCCACGACCGACGGGCGCGAAGTATACCGCTGTTCCGACTATACCGACGCGGGCGAAGCGTACACATACCAGCAGATTCTGTTCAGGAACGACCCCTCGTCGAAAATGGGCGTGCTGAAGATTCACTTTCCGGACATAAGCAATTATATTTATTCGAGCATACGCTTTATGATTCCTTCGGTGGTGTTCACGCTGATCTTGCTCATCACTTTCTTGTTCACCATCATCGTGATATTCCGCCAGAAGCGTTACACTGAGATTAAAAACGACTTCATAAACAACATGACCCACGAGCTGAAGACGCCAATCGCTAGCATATCTTTGGCTTCGCAAATGCTCAACGACCAGACCGTGGCCAAAAGCCCGGCCATGATGACGCACTTGGGTGGTGTTATCAATGATGAGTCGAAGCGCCTGAGGTTCCTTGTAGAGAAGGTCTTGCAGATGTCGATGTTCGACAAAGAGAAGGCCGTGTTCAAGAAGAAGGAACTCGACCTTAACGAGATGGTGGAAGCGATAGCCCATTCTTTCAACCTGCGTGTGGAGCATACGGGCGGCAAGATATACACTGACATAGAGGCGGTGGACTCGAAAATGTATGTGGACGAGATGCATTTCCAGAATGTAATATTCAATCTGATGGACAATGCCGTGAAATACAGGAAGCCAGACCAGCCCCTTGACATTTACCTGAAAACGTGGAACGACGACGAAAGGCTGTATTTGTCTGTGCGAGATACGGGAATGGGCATCAAGAAAGAGAACTTGAAGAAAATCTTCGAGAAGTTCTACCGCGTGCATACAGGCAACCGCCATGATGCGAAAGGCTTCGGGTTGGGGCTTGCCTATGTGAAGAAGATAGTTGACTTGCACAAAGGCGAGATTAAGGTTGAGAGCGAACACGGCAAAGGCACGTGTTTCATCATCTCCTTACCTGTTGTGAAAAGTTAGGCCAGACATTATTAACACATTAAATAAATAGAGAGACTATGGAAGAAAACATCAAGATTCTCCTTTGCGAGGACGACGAAAACCTCGGTATGCTGCTTCGCGAATACTTGGCAGCTAAAGGTTATACGGCTGAGCTTTGCCCCGACGGCGAGGTGGGTTACAAGGCTTTCCTGAAGAGCAAGTTCGACATTTGCGTGCTCGATGTGATGATGCCAAAGAAAGACGGATTCACGCTTGCGCAGGAAATACGTTCGGCAAACGCCGAGATTCCAATCATCTTCCTTACGGCCAAGACTCTGAAGGACGACATTCTCGAAGGCTTCAAGATTGGTGCCGACGATTACATAACGAAGCCTTTCTCCATGGAAGAGCTTGTGTTCCGTATAGAAGCCATATTGCGCCGCGTGCGCGGGAAGAAGAACAAGGAGAGCACCGTCTACCACATTGGCCGCTTCACGTTCGACACGCAGAAGCAGTTGCTCACCATCGGCGACAAGCAGACCAAGCTCACCACCAAGGAGAACGAGCTTCTCGCCTTGCTTTGCAGTCACGCTAACGAGATTCTGCAGCGCGACTTCGCTCTGAAGACGATATGGATAGACGACAATTACTTCAACGCCCGCTCCATGGACGTTTACATCACGAAGCTGCGCAAACACCTTAAGGACGACGACCAGATCGAGATTATCAACATCCACGGCAAGGGATATAAGCTCATCGCTCCGGAAGAAGAATGAGTGCGGGCCTTGAGGCTTGGCGTTTAATATAATGTGTTAGTGGAAGGTGCGGATTTCTTGCGCAGCCTTCCACTAATGCTTTTGTCTGTCCGAGTGGTGTAAATGTGCTGTTGCGGTGCTTGTGCCGGTGTTAGCCTTTTGCCGGCTTTCAGTATTTGCTGCCGGCTTTCAGTGCGCCAACGTGCATGGCTATGCCGACAATGATTGCCGACAGGGCCGATAGTTGCACGCCGTTGGTGTCCGTCCACCCAAAGGCTTGGCTCGCTACCAATAGCAGTGCGCCCGCTACCACGAGCAGCAGGCCGGCGCGTGCCAGCAGTTTCGTTATGTTTCTTTTCCTTTCCACGTGGCAGTCTGTTGTTTGTGGCTAAGCGGAACAGCCCCGCTTGCCGCTTGCAAAGGTACTGCTTTTATTCGTAAAGCGGCTGCAAGGCAGCGTTATTTTCAGTTATTTTGGCAGGCGGCAGGTTGCGTTTTGCTGGCTTTTGTCGACCCGAATGGCTGAAAATGCTGTGCACGGCGGCGTAAATCGCTTATTTCCAGGTGGTAAATGTGATAAAATCGGTCAAGATGTTTTGCGGAATGGGGAAAAAAACGTACCTTTGCACCGCATTTTTGCAAAACAACAAATTAATCATTTATTATCAAGTATGAATCAATACGAAACCGTTTTCATTTTGACTCCCGTTTTGTCTGATGAACAGATGAAGGAAACGGTCGCTAAATTCAGGTCAGTCCTCACCGACAATGGTGCAGAGATTCTGAACGAAGAGACTTGGGGCTTGAAGAAGATGGCTTACGCTATCGAGAAAAAATCCACTGGCTTCTATTGCCTGCTGGAGTTCAAGGCGGAGCCTACTATCGTTAAGAAGCTCGAAACGGCATTCCGTCGCGACGAGAAGGTAATTCGCTTCATTACAGTGAAACTCGACAAGTACGCTGCCGAGTACGCAGAAAAGAGAAGAAACAAGTTGGCTAAAAAAGAGGAGGCTTAAGCAATGGCACAAGAATCAGAAATCAGATATTTGACCCCGCCGTCGGTAGACACCAAGAAGAAGAAGTACTGCCGGTTTAAGAAGAGCGGCATAAAGTACATCGACTATAAGGATCCAGAGTTCCTGAAGAAATTCCTTAACGAGCAAGGCAAAATCCTGCCCCGGCGCATCACGGGTACTTCGCTTAAGTACCAGCGCCGTGTTGCCCGCGCCATCAAGCGCGCACGCCAGATTGCGTTGCTGCCTTATGTAACGGACTTGATGAAATAACGAGGAGGAAGCAGAATGGAAATAATACTGAAAGAAGACATCATAGGCCTTGGCTATAAGAACGACATCGTTAACGTGAAGTCGGGCTACGGGCGCAATTACCTCATACCCACGGGCAAGGGCGTTATCGCTTCTCCGTCGGCAAAGAAGGTGCTGGCCGAAAACTTGAAGCAGCAGGCTCACAAGCTTGCAGCGCTCAAGGCAGAGGCAGAGAAGAGGGCAGAGGCCATCAAGGACGTGGCTCTCGTTATTCCGGTGAAAGTCAGCGCAACGGGCGTGACTTACGGTTCTGTCAATGCAGCCATCGTTGCAGATGAGCTGAAGAAGCTCGGACACGATATTGACCGCAAGATTATCGTTATGCGCGACATCAAGGCCGTTGGCGACTATGTTGCCACCGTTCATTTCCACAAGGAGGTTTCTGTAGAAGTGCCTGTAAAGGTGGTTGACGAGAATGCCAAGAATGCTGAAGCAGAAAAGGCTGAGGAGGCAGCTGAGGTTGCCGAAGAGCCTGTAGTGGAGGCAGAAGCAGAGGCAACGGCAGAAGGGGCTGCCCAGGTTGAGGAATAAGTTTCTGTAAACCAATTCATCATTTATTAAATATATTATCCCGGCGGCCGATGGGTCGCCGGGATTTTTTGTGCGTGTTGCATATTTTGGGTATATACTGATTGTGTATGTTTATACATTCTAAGGTGTCTTTATGCACTGGCTGCCTATGTGGAAAACACTTTTAGCAGCACCGGAAACATCCTTTGCGTAACGGCCTGATTGTCAATGTGTTGCTGATACGTGTCGTTTTGGCTTGCAAAACGGCCCGTTTTAGGCTCTAAAACGTGCCGTTTTGGAAGCCGAAACGGTGCGTTTTGAAATCCAAACAGGCTTGAGTTGCATTTGGTAGTGGTCTTTATTGGCGTTTGACTGCTTTCTTGCGGCATTTCTGTTGTGTATGTTTATGCAAATGATGTAGATGTGCTTGTGCCGGTATGTGTATTTGTTGGGCTTGCCGACAATGCGCTTTAGCCATGGCAATTCTGCACAATGGAGTGCTGCCTGGCAATTCGCTTTTGGGGCTGTAGTGCCATCAAATGGGGTCTTGCCGGGCGGTTTGATGGGTAAAAACAAGAAAAACAACATCCAAAGTTGTAATAATTACAAGATAATTTGGCGATACCAATAAATTGTTGTATATTTGCAGATGAAAGGTTGCCGGTGCTGTTAGGCGGGGCAATTTGGCACAAAGTCGCTTTGGCCACAATCAAAATGCAGATAAATCCTACTTCGAACTATTATGGCAGCAATTGAGAGAGAGGCATACGCCAGGCTTGAACGATGTGGTCTCCGCCCTTCGCCGCAACGCTTGTTGATAATGGAGTACCTGATAGGGCATCTTACGCACCCTACGGTTGAGGACATACACAAGAAACTGTGCCAAAAGGTACCTACGCTCAGTCGGACAACGGTCTACAACACATTGAGGCTGTTTGCCGAAAATGGGGCAGCGCAAATGTTGACTATCGACGAGCACCGGGTCTGCTACGATGGGATTGTAGAGCCTCACGCCCATTTTTACTGCAAGAAGTGTGGGAAAATATTTGACATACTAATTAGCGACGCCAACCTGCTACGAGTGTCTGCTGACCTTGGAGGCAACAAGGCAACCGAAATGCAGCTGTATTACAGGGGGGTATGCGCCAAATGCGTGGAAAGCGAACAATAAGCATATACCCCGCAACAGTATATTAACTAAAATCGAGAAATTATGACAAAGAAATTCGTTTGCACCGTTTGTGGCTATGTCCACGAAGGAAATGAAGCCCCGGAGAAATGCCCCAAGTGTGGCGTGCCGGCTTCAAAGTTCAAGGAAGTGCCGAGCCTGAAAGGCACCAAGACCGAAAAGAATTTGCAGGAAGCCTTTGCCGGCGAATCGATGGCCCGCAACAAGTACACCTACTTTGCGTCGAAGGCAAAGAAGGATGGCTTTGTGCAAATGGCCGCAATATTCGAAGAAACGGCCAACAACGAGAAAGAGCACGCAAAGCTTTGGTACAAGTATTTGAACGGCGGTGAGGTGTCTGGCACGGAAGCCAACTTGGAAGATGCTGCTTCAGGAGAGAACTACGAGTGGACTGATATGTACGCCAGGATGGCCAAGGAAGCCCGCGAGGAGGGTTTCATCGAGATTGCAGAAAAGTTTGAAGGCGTTGCCGCAATTGAGAAAGAGCACGAGGAACGCTATCGCAAACTGTTGAAGAACCTGCGCGACAAGAAAGTGTTCTCCAAAGACGGCGACGCTGTATGGCAGTGCGCCAATTGCGGACACATCGTTATCGGAAAGTCGGCTCCCGATGTTTGCCCGGTTTGCAACCATCCGCAGAGCTACTTCCAGGTGAGAGCAGAGAATTATTGACAAGTAGAGATGCCATTTTGACCAAGGCAAATTGACAAAACGCCCCAAACGGCCACTTATCCGGCTGTTTGGGGCATTTTTGTTGCAAGGCAAGGTAGCCGTTATGCTTTATTATTCTTACCTTTGCAGCGTTTTTGACAAGCAGATTTTTGACATTGACATGGTTAACAGATTTATTTTGAACGAAGTGTCCTACTTCGGACCGGGCGCCCGCAAGGAGCTTGCCGGGGTTGTCAGTCGGTTGGGCTTTAAGAAAGCCTTGGTCGTTACCGACAAGGGATTGATGAAATTTGGCGTTGCACAGATGGTAATCGACGAGCTTGAAGCCAACTCAATCCCATACGAGATATTCGACGACGTGAAGCCGAACCCAACCGTAACCAACGTTAAGGACGGCATCGCTGCCTGCAAAAATGCCGGCGCCGACTTTATTGTGGCCATAGGCGGAGGGTCGGCAATGGACACTGCAAAGGGCATAGGCATCGTTTGCAACAACCCCGAGTTTGGCGACATTGTGTCGCTTGAAGGCGTTGCCGACACAAAGAAAAAGAGCCTGCCCATAATAGCCCTGCCCACAACGGCAGGCACCGCAGCCGAAACTACCATCAACTACGTCATCATCGACGAGCAGAACCACAAGAAGATGGTGTGCGTCGATCCCAACGACATACCGGCTGTGGCCATAGTTGATGCCGAGCTTATGTACTCGCTGCCAAAATCGCTCACCGCCGCGACAGGCATGGACGCTATGACCCACGCAATTGAGGGCTACATAACCAAGGCTGCATGGGAAATGAGCGATATGTTCGAGATTAAGGCCATTGAGATGATTTACAAGTACTTGCCAATGGCCGTTTCCGAACCGCAAAACCCGGAAGGCCGCAACGGCATGGCCGTGGCACAATACATAGCCGGTATGGCTTTCTCTAACGTCGGCCTGGGCGTAGACCACGGCATGGCACACCCGCTGAGCGCACTGCACGACATACCCCACGGCGTGGCTTGCGCCATGCTCCTGCCCACCGTAATGAAGTTCAACGCACCAGCGGCGAAGCAGAAATATGCAGAAATTGCCAAGGCTTGTGGCGTATATAAGGACGGCATGACGGTAGACGAGGCGGTGGACGCAGCCTGCAAGGCCATAGAGGACTTGTCAAAGCTGGTTGGCATACCGCAGCACCTTACCGAGCTTGGCATAACAGAAGCTGACATACCCGCCTTGGCCGAACAAGCCATCAACGATGTCTGCACTCCGGGCAACCCACGCGAAGTGACAAAGGAAGACATAGTAGCCCTCTACAAGCAGATATTGTAATTGCACATACAGCCTAAACGGCGTTAATTACGAAAGAGTTCCATGCCTACCACTTTAGGCACGGAACTCTTTTTCTTTTGACGAGGTTGTCTTGGCAAGCTAAAAGTTTCAGGTAGCCGGGCAGTTCAGTTTGCCTTAAGGCTTTGCGCCAAGCATTGAGTGTGGGTCAGAATGTGTAGCCCATGGTCAGTATGAGCTGGTGGCGCTTGTTGTATACGTCTGCCGGTTGGCAAACGTTGTTGTCGGGCGAGTCGGAATCTTCAACGGTGAACTTCGAGAATGGGTAGAAGTCGCCCTTGGTCGCGGAGTACTGGTAGGCGAGGTCAACGTTGAATCCGCCTTTGGCAAAACCGAGTCCGCAGGTGGCGCGGTTTGTGGCTTTCCAGTTTGTGTAGTCCGTTGACGATGTGTAATATGTGCCGGGCGAGTCGATGGTGTAGTCTTTGTAGCCGAATTTGTTGTACATCGGCGAGACATAGTTGTAGCCCGCACGCACAGACCAATGGTTTGCGAAACGGTATTCCGCACCGACCTTGAGCGTGCTTACGCCTTTTAGCGTTGCGTCGGTGTGGGCGTTCATGGCCTTGTCGCTGCTACTTGTCTCGTAGTAGGAGTCGGTGTACCAATCATATCCGCTGCCGTCGTTGATGCGCGAGTCGGTCTTGCCGTAGTTGGCAAAGTCGTAGCTTGCCCCAATGGCGAAGTTTGCGCCCACGGTCGTACCCATGCTGATGCCGAACTTCCAAGGGGTTTTCAGCTTGAAGTCGTAGGCGGCTTCAGTGTGGTAGCCAGATGTTTCCGTGCCGTAAGTGGTGTAAAGTTCGGTGAAGTTGCGGGTCGTGAGGTCGTACCATATAGGCGAGGCCACCGAGAGCCCGATGCGGAATGGCGAGTTTGCCACAGGGCGGAAAATCACGCCGAGCTTGAAGTCTACGCCCGTACCGGAAATAATCCTGCCGTCAGCCACGGTAAGTGCGTTGCCGTCGGCAAGGTTTTCGCTGTATTCGCTGTAGCCGTCGTAGTTGACATCGTGTATTCCTACTGTCAGTCCGAGGTACACCCGGTCGGAAATGTTGCCGCTGATGTTGAGGTCGTAGACGCCGATGTAGCCGCTTGAAGCGCGGTCGAAGGCGTAGCCGTCGGCATCGACGTAGCCGGTTGCGGCAACGTCGCCCAACGGTGGGGTCAACAATGTGTTGTAGTATAAATAGTCTATCGAGTTGAAACGGTTACTCGTGCCTTCCGGTCCATGGTCGCCATATCTGAAGCCAAGCATTCCGGCAGCGCCCTTTAGTGCGGAAAGCTTGTTTTGCGACGCGCCAGACAGTTGGCCCGCTGCCGAGAGTATGTGGTTGAAATTATTGCTCTTGCGGTAGTTGAAGGCGACGTTGAGGAACGATTTGTGGCCGGTGCGGTGCGAATAGACGAATCCGCCTTGGTCGAAGCTCATGTTCGTCTTGTCTACTCCGCCGAATCCTTTTGCGCCGGGTTGTGACACGAAACCGAAGGAGACTTGCGCGGTGGAGTGGCGGAACAGTCCGATGCCGGCAGGGTTTGTGCCTATGGTGGATATGTCTGCGCCGAGGGCATCGAGCGCACCGCCCATGGCAACGTAGCGCGCCGTGCCGTTGAGGTCGTCGCTGAGCAGTCGCGCGTTTTCGTATGTTTCTTGCGCTGCGGCCGAATATGCCACCGCAAGTGCGGAAATAGCCGTCAATATCTTTTTCATCGTTGTGTTTGGTTTTAAGGAGTTATGTGGGGTGTTTGTTTGATGGGGTGGGGGCGGTGTGCCTTTTGCGCCGTTGGCCAATCGCCGTTTTTTTCGTCTTGGTGCCGTGGTTTTTTGTCGCCGCCCACCGCCTTTCGCTTCAATCGTTGTTACCTACGGCCCCTGAAGCCGCCGCCGCGGCTTCCGCCGCCAAAACTGCCTCCACGGTTACCGCCACCGAAACTGCCCCCGCTGCGCACTCCTCCGAACGAGTTGCCGGAGCTTATGGACGGACGGCGGGTGGTTGTCGGCGTGTTGTTGCGGAAGGTGCCGCCCCTTCGCGTGGTCGTATTGCGTAGCGATCCGCTGTTGCTCGTTCCACCCCTCCTGTTGTTCCTGAAGCTGTCGCCGCGTCCACCTGGGCGTCCGCTTGGGCGTGTGCCGATTGCGTGGCCGCGGTGTGGGGTGCCTGTGTAGCCGCGGTATGGGCGGTAGTAAGACACCGTGGGCCAATATGCGCCGTAGTGATAGTGCGGCCACCAATAATGCCAGCGCGGGTAATACCATGCGCTGTAGTACCACGGTGAGCCGAAATACCAGCCATAGGGCCACGGGTCGTACCATAGCCAGTCGTCAAGTCGGCCGTCGATGTAGCCCGCCCAATATGGATCGCGCCAGGCATAGTCGTCAAAGCGCGACATCTTTCGCGTGCAGGCATAGTCGGCAGTTGAGTCAGGATATGCGCCCAAGGCTCCGTCAAAGTCTATTATGTCGTTGCCCAGGGAGTCGATTGGCTGATAGTAGCTTCCGCGGCGGTTGTATTCGTCCACGTCGCGGTCGCTACCGGAATAGTAAGTTGCCGTTGGCGGTTCAGGGTCTGTTGCCTGTGGCATTTCCGGTGTGTCGCCTGACGGCACGAAGTACATATCGTCTTGAGCCTGGGTTGCCACTGTGGCCAGTAAAGCCGCTGCTAATATTGCCAGTCTGTTCATGCTAACCTCCTTTTGTGTACTTTCTGTTTCAAACTGCTATCGTTATTGCAAAGTTAGTGAAAAAAGCAATATGTGAGCCGAGTTTCATTTGAATTTTGTATTTTTGCAAGTCAAATTAACAAGAATATGAGATATTACGAGGTGACATTCAGTGTGGGCGTGCCAGATTGTCAGCGCACCGATGCGTGCGATTTATTGGCGGCCATGTGCGGCGAGCTTGGTTTCGAGGCGTTTGAGGAGACTGCCGATGGCCTTAAAGGGTATGTCGAGACAGGGCTGTTCGACGAGGATGCCCTGCGAGGGATGCTCGATGATTTTCCATTTGAAGGCGCGGCAATCAGCTATAATGTTTGCGAAGCTGAATATAAGGACTGGAACGAGCAATGGGAAGCGGAAGGCTTCGACCCTATTGTGGTGGGCGAATGTTGCATACACGATGGCAGGCATCTGCCTGAAGGCAACTTCCGCGTGTCGGTTGAGATTGACGCGCGTTTGGCTTTTGGCACAGGCAGCCACGAGACAACGCGGATGATGGTGTCCGTGCTCAATGAGTTCGGCACAGAAGGAAAGGATGTGCTTGACTGTGGTTGCGGCACCGGCATATTGGCAATTGTGGCATTGAAGCTTGGCGCAAGCCATGCCTTTGGGTTTGATATAGACGAGTGGAGCGTAAAAAACGCACGCCACAATGCCGCCATCAACGGCGTCGGCGGCAATCTGGAAGTGGCACAAGGCGACGCTTCGGTGGTTGTCGGGCATGAGGGAGGGTTTGATGTGGTGTTGGCCAACATCAACCGCAATGTGTTGCTCGACAGTATGCCGCGCTTCCGTGATGCTATGCGCGAAGGGGGAATGCTTGCCTTAAGCGGTTTTTACACTGCCGACATTGACATTGTTGAGAAGCGCGCCAATGAGTTCGGCTTGGGGTTGGTCGCCAGGAAAGAAGAAAACGGCTGGGCTTGCCTTGTGTTCAAACTGCGTTGAGACCGGAACCAGGGGCAGCACGAATCCCTTGTTTCGTCAATTTGTTCTAAATCAGAACAGGATTGCCGATTGTTAAGCCCTTACCTGTGGATGCAATGTCTGGAAACTTGTAAGCTGTTCTGTGTTTTTGGTAACAGTCTTTGCGGCAGGTGGGGGTCTCTGTGTTGATTTGTTGCCTTTTGAAAACGCTTCGTTTCAAACAGAAAGCAGGCCGTTTTGGTGCGCAAAACGGCCTGCTTTGCAACGCAAAACGTGCCGTTTCGCGATGCAAAACGACCCGTTTTGTGCCGCGTTTTGTGCCGTTATGTACGTCAGGTTGTCCTTTTTCGGAAGTTGTAGTTTAAGAAAATAATTTCACGTGGGTGTCAGGACGGAATGCAACTGGGTTATCAGGCTGGCTCGAAATAAGCGGGCGTATTTGCACGCCTTGCCTGATGAACTATGCCTAAAGGCTTGTTGTGCTCTCCGTCGCGGCGGCATCGTGGCCGAGGGTTAATAGTATTCGCCGTCTTCGTCGCCGCTGCCTATCGTGAGCCTTTGCAAATCGTAGTAGCTGCCGTTGTAGATGTCGAGGTCTACGTAGCCTTTGATTCCGGGCAGGCGGCCGCAGTCTGTGTGCTGCCAGAACTTCCATTTGCCTTTGTATTCCACCTTGTCGACGTAATAGTGGGCAATCCAGTATGGGTAGGCATCAAACACAGAGTCGCTCAGGTATGCCATCTTGAACTTATAGTATGTGTATATTATTGGCTTGACGCCGTAGTGTCGCTCTACCAGCCGCAGCCACGTCAGGACGCTTTCCTTGAAGTCTTCCGGGCTTTGTTCCTTGGCCTTGTGCTCAACGTCGAGTACTGGCGGCAGGTCGCCTTCCTCAAGCTGCACGTTGTCGAGGAAGAACTCAGCCTGCGCCCTGCCTGACGACATTGTGCTCCAGAAATGGTATGCGCCGCGCACAAAGCCGTATTCGCGGGCTTGGCGGAAGTTTTCCTCAAAGCGTGTGTCGATGTTGCTCGCTCCTTCCGTGGCCTTTATCATAACGAAGCGCACGGGATATTTGTTTATCATGCCGTTGTTCCGCAGGGCCTCCCAGTCTATCTCGCCTTGGTGGTGGCTGATGTCTATGCCGTGAATCTCGTAGCCTAACGGATATTTAGCGTCGCCATATAAAGCCCTCCAGCGGAACCCGAACGGGCTGACAAAGAAGTAATAGAAAGCCCAGACGTATGCCAGCACAACCGCGCCGCCGCCAATCCACCATCCCCAACCCGGCATTTTCCGGGTCAGCACGGACAGAAACCGCGTGTGGACTCCGCGAAAGCCTGTCGGCCTTCGGTGCGCTTTTTTTGCTGTGCGTGGCTTTGGGTGGTGTGGGCTGGTCTTCATCTGTCTTGGTTTAAATGGAATCATGCCGACACCACGCATCCTGTGGCAATGCGATCTGCTGTTTGCCCCATGGCTGCGTGGTGTCCGCATGACTGCAATGTCACGTTCCCTGCTTCGTGCAGGGAACGTAGGAATGTCGGCCTTACCTTCGCCTTGCGTTATGCTTGCTCCAGTTCGAGTGTCTTCGTCGGCCTGTCGCACACTTCGCTTGGCCCCCAATACTGTATTGGGCCTGGGTAGATGTAGCACGTTTCCTTAGACCACTTGTCGCGGTTGGCCACAAGCTCCTTGAAAGGCTTGCCGTCGAGGTCGACGAGGGCTTTGCGTATAACGGGCTTGAGTGCGCCGTTCCTGCGCTCGATGTTCATCATCATAGTGATAGGCACGCCGCCAGCCACCCACTCTTCGGCCGGCTTCGTGGTGTTTTTCACTATGGCCATATAGCCGGTCTTGCCGTTTGCGATGAGCTGTGCGGCGCTTGCCCCGAGCGAATAGCAGTAGTCTGCGTCGAAGTTTGACGGGGCGGCGCAGCGTCCTTCGTAGCCGAAGAAGTGGTGAAGGGCTGCGAATTTGCCTACGTATTTGCCTTCAGCCTTCCACTTGTCGAGCTTGGCGGCACACATATCGGAGAGAAGCTTTTCCGTCTCGATGAGCGAAACCTGCACGTTTCCGTGTGGGTCGCGGTCGAGCGAGAGCTGGCGCGCAACCTCAAGCGGGAGAGTGGCGAATGTTGCGGCGTTGGCCTCGGAAAGGTGTGAGATGATGTATTCGCGCTGCTCTTCCTTGCCGAGGTCTTTGTATTCGCTTCCGTGGGCAGCGAGGAGGTCGTTAAGCTCCTGGATGAGTCGGCCGATTGCCGGTATGAACTCAATGAGGCCCTCGGGAACGATGACCGTTCCGAAGTTTTTGCCCTGCGTGGCGCGGTAGGCAATCACATTGCAGAGTTCCTCTACGATGTCGTTGAGCGTCAGGTCTTTTGCCTCCACCTCTTCCGAGATGATGCAGACGTTGGGCTGGCACTGCAATGCGCATTCAAGCGCGATGTGGCTGGCGCTGCGGCCCATCACCTTGATGAAGTGCCAGTATTTGCGTGCCGAGTTGCAGTCGCGCTCGATGTTCCCGATCAGCTCCGAATAGGTCTTGGTGGCAGTGTCGAATCCGAACGAAGTCTCTATTTGGGCGTTTTTCAGGTCGCCGTCTATGGTCTTGGGGCACCCTATAACCTGCACTCCGCAGTTTTTTGCAGCGTAATATTCCGCAAGTACGCAGGCGTTTGTGTTCGAGTCGTCGCCACCGATTATCACCAGTGCCGATATGTTCAGTTCGCGTAGAATCTCCAAGCCCTTTTCAAACTGCTCGGTCTTTTCCAATTTCGTGCGTCCCGAGCCAATCATGTCGAAGCCGCCGGTGTTGCGGTAGTCGTTCACAAGCTCTTCCGTAAGCTCGATGTATTCATGGTCAACCAGCCCGCTCGGCCCCATCAGGAAGCCGTAGAGGCGGTTGGCAGGGTTGATTTTCTTTATCTGGTCAAACAGTCCGATAATCACGTTGTGTCCGCCGGGAGCCTGGCCTCCGCTCAATATCACCCCGACGTTCATCTGGCGGCCACTCATAATGTCGCTTTCCTCAAACTCAACCACGGGCATTCCATAGGTGTTGGGGAACAACCGCTTGATTTCTTCCTGGTCTGCCACGCTCTGGGTCGCAGCTCCTTCCTTGATTTTCACTGCTCCCTGGAGAGCTTTAGGCAATTTAGGCTGATAAGCAGCCCTTTCAACCTGCAATGCGCTTTTTTCCATAAAAACTTTTATATTGAAGTCGTAATTCCATCTTTGCGGCATCGGCCGACTGCCAATGCGCTGCATTCTCGCCCGCAATAGCCTTGCCGTTTGCAACTGCAAAATTAAGCATTTCTTGCCAAAACGGGGTTAAGGTTGAGATGCTGTAGCCAAATTTTAATATTTTTTTCAACGAAAGCCATTGCGCATCCCGATAAAATGCTTAACTTTGGCCATTGCAAACGCAACAAATTTGGTTCGGCATTGACAGTTCCCATCGCTTTATTGCGGAAAATCATACGTTGCCGCAGGTTGGCATGGGCGAGTTAATTAGTATAAATTAAAGAAGGAGGAACAAAAAATGGCAAGCAGAAGAATTCTGAAAAAGAGAATTGGCAGAATCATCGACGCACTGTTCGCCGAGTGCGTGGCTGTGTCTTTGTACGACTCGAAGGGCAATCGTGCGGACGTTGAGTCCGCGCTCTTGGCGATTGCAAAGACCGAGGAGAACTACCTAAGCCGCGTGTCTCACATCGAGCCGGGTATGTCGGCCAAGGCATACTTTAAGGATTTAATCTCAAAGTTTAACGTCGAAATATCAGGGATAATAGACCACATCGACGCAATCAATTCGTAGGAGCACATGATAAAATCTCTTTGCCGCTATATCCTGTATAAGCGGATGGGGTGGAAGGCCAACGTAACGGAACCGCATCCGGACAAATACATAATCTGCCTTGCCCCGCATACCAGCAATTGGGATTTCATCATTGGGCTGCTTTATTCGAGGGCGGAAGGGATAAAGAGCAATTTCCTTATGAAAAGGGAATGGTTCTTTTGGCCGTTGGGAATGCTGTTCCGCCGTTTGGGGGGCATCCCTGTGTGGCGTTCTCGCCATAGCAACATGACCGACAGCCTGGCCTCGGCTGCCCAAGAGGCCAAGACGTTCCACCTTTGCATCACTCCAGAAGGCACGCGCTCGCCCAATCCGGAGTGGCGCAAAGGTTTTTATTTTATCGCGGCGAAATCCCGAATGCCGATATTGCTTTACGGCCTGGACTATGGCCGGAAGCTTATCGAGTGTACGCGGACGATAATTCCCAATGGCGACATAGACGGACAGATGCGCGAAATCAAACTTTATTTCAAGGGTTTTGAAGGCCTTAAGCCCGAAAACTTCACCACAGGCGACGTTTAGCCGCCTGTGCCGCAATTTTATATGCCTTGACTTGCAATGAGGACACATTATTTATTTACAGCCATCCTGCTGGCATTGTTTTCAGGAGTTCACTGCTATTCGCAGACAGCCGGGCAGGAGAGGGACATGGAAAAGAAGCTGACCAAATTCTTCGCCAAATACAAACCGAAGAAACAAAACTTCTATCAGCCATCGAGGATGCTTGACTACGAGGTTGACAACATGAAGAAAACTCTCGTGATAACAGCCGATGGTAATTTTGCCGCACAGGAATTTTCGGTCGAAGCCACCGAAAAGATATATAAGCAGATAAGGAAATCGCTGCCGAAGCCATACCGCAAATATGCTATTACAGTGTTTACAAACGGCATGGCTATTGAAGACCTCGTGCCGCACAGCATACCGAAGAAGCGTGGCGGGGCAAACCTTTGGGGCAATGTCGAGTATAAGGGCGAGCCGTGGGTGGCCAACGCCTCTTCGCCATACGTGCCGTCGCACGGGCTGTACAACCGCCACATAGCCCTTTGGGCAAGCCATGGCGCCTTTTATGATGCGAGAAAAGACAAATGGAGGTGGCAAAGGCCGAAACTCTTCGGCACGACCGAAGACCTCTTCACCCCTACGATAGTCATACCTTATCTAATTCCGATGCTCGAAAATGCCGGTGCCACGGTGTTTACCCCACGCGAGCGCGATTGGCAGAAGCACGAGGTGGTTGTCGACAACGACGACGCCGTGCGTGGCACGCGCTACATAGAGGTTGACTCCAAATATGAATGGACAGACACCGGCGCCAAGGGCTTTGCCTGCCACGGCGGGAGTTATGTGGACGGGGAGAATCCGTTTGAGGCCGGAACGGCGCGTATGGCGCAAACCACGGGGAGCAAGAAGAAGTACAGCATAATTTCCTACCAGCCAAGCTTTCCCGAAGAGGGCGAGTATGCCGTCTATGTCAGTTACCAGACTCGGCCGAACAGCGTTGACGATGCTTCATATACGGTGTGGCACAAAGGCGAAAAGACGGAATTCAAGGTAAACCAGAAGATGGGAGGCGGCACGTGGGTGTATCTCGGCACGTTCAGTTTCGACAAGGGCAGCAACGAGTTCAACCGCGTGGTGCTTACAAACCGAAGCTCGCGCAAGGGCGTCGTTACGGCCGATGCCGTCCGTTTTGGCGGCGGCATGGGCAACATCAGGCGTGGCGGCAAGGTGAGCGGCTTGCCGCGCAGCTTGGAAGGCGCACGGTATTATGCCCAATGGGCGGGTATGCCATATTCTGTTTACAGCACCCGTAACGGCACCAACGACTATGCCGACGACATAAACGCCCGTTCGCTCATGTCCAACAGGCTTGGCGGCGGCTCTTGCTATATGCCGAACTCCGACGGGCTTAAGGTGCCGCTCGAGCTGTCGCTGGCCGTACACAGCGATGCCGGGTTCTCAAAAGATGGCGAAGGGTTGGTAGGCACGTTGACTATATGCACCACCAAGTCCAACGGCGGAAAGCTCGACGCAGGCATTTCCCGCATGGCTTCGCGCGACTTTGCTGAAGCCCTCCTGGCCAACACAGAGCGCGACCTTCAGGGAAAGTACGGTTTGTGGAACAAGCGCAGGCTTTTGGACAAAAACTATTCGGAAACGCGCCTGCCCAATGTTCCGAGCGCAATCATCGAGACCATGTCGCACCAGAACTTCCTCGATATGCGCTATGGGCAAGACCCTAACTTCAAGTTCTCGCTCGCCCGTTCGATATACAAGACCATCCTGCGCTACGTCTGCGAGCAGCATGGCCGTCCATACGCCGTCACTCCGCTTGCCCCGACAAACTTCCGCGTCGAGTTCGTTGGCGAGGGGAAGGTGCGCCTTAGCTGGGATGCCGTTGACGATCCGCAGGAAACCACGTCGCATCCCACCGGCTTCATCGTCTACACGAGCTACGGCCATTCCGATTTCGACAACGGAACATACATAAAGGCGAAGACAAGCTGTACCTTTGAGCTTGATCCTGGGGTTGTCTATGGCTTCCGCGTGGCTGCGGTCACGCGGGGCGGGAAGAGCTTCCCTACCGAAACGCTGTGCGCCGTCTACGAGCCTGACGCAGAGAAAAGTGTGCTGATAGTCGACGGGTTCCACCGCCTGTCGTCGCCGGCGGTTGTAGACAACGTTGGCGCACAGGGCTTCGATTTCGACAGCGATCCCGGAGTCACCCTTGGCCCTACCATCGGCTGGGTCGGCAGGCAGGTGTGCTTCGACCGCAGCAAGATGGGTGTTGAAGACTCAACCGGCCTCGGTTGGAGCAACGACGATTTTGCCGGGATGCTCATTCCCGGCAACGACATGGACAATGTGCGCAAGCACGCCCGTGCGATAGCCTCGTCGCATAAGTACAACATTGCGAGCTGCACGAGCGTGGCCGTGGAATATGGCGCCGTCAACCTTGCCCACTACCAGATGGTAGACCTCGTGCTCGGCCTTGAGCGCAACGATGGCCACAGCCTGAAGTTCTATAAGACGTTTTCAACCAATATGCAAGACAGGCTGCGCCGCTACACGTCGCGTGGCGGCTCGTTGCTCGTCAGCGGGGCATACATCGGCAGCGATATGTCGTCGGAGGCCGAGAGCAGGTTCCTTGCCGACGTGCTGAAGTGCAGCTATGGGGGCAAGGCCCGCACCGGCGGTGCCCCGGTTTACGGCCTTGGCACGGAAATGGCCATTTACGACGCCGTCAACGAGGAGCATTATTGCGTGACGTCGCCAGAGGTGCTCCGCAGCGAAAGCCCCGCCTTTGCCGCCATGCAGTACCCCGGCGGGCAATGTGCCGCCGTGGCCTACCTCGGGGCAGACTACCGCTCGTTTGCCATGGGCTTCCCCATAGAGTGCATCAAAGACGGCGGCACGTTCAGTTCCGTCTTGCAGGGCATAGTCAGGTTCCTCTTGGAGTGACTGCCGGCCATGGCGCCGGGTGCGCCCTGCCGTCATTTTAACATAGCAGACAAGACTTAAAAACATTCACACCGCATGAAACACCTTGCCACTTTGGCCCTGGCACTTTTTGTTGCCATAGGCACTGCCGCAGCGGCCAACCGCATATTCAGCCCGAACATAAAGACGCTCCGGGTGGTTGTCAACCAAGACTGGCTGTCGCCTCCGGTGATGCAGTTGCACAGGGGCGACGTGCTGCACGTCAGTTTCGACGAGATGTCGCACGGCTACCACCGCTTCGTCTACAAGATAGAGCATTGCGAAGCCGACTGGTCGGTGTCGCAGGAGCTGTTCGAGAGCGACTATCTCGAAGGCTTCAACGGCAACCCGATAGACGACTACCAAAACTCAATCAACACGACTGTGCTCTACACACACTACTCCTTGCGCATACCAAACGACAGGTGCAGGCTGAAAATGAGCGGCAACTACCGCCTGACTGTCTACGACGAGGACAACGGCAACGAGAAAGTGCTCGAGGCAGAGTTTATGGTCGTAGAGCCGCTGATGCAAATCGGCCTCGGCGCAACTACTAACACAGACATCGACCTCAACGACAGCCACCAGCAACTGTCGATGTCGCTCAACTATGGCTCGGAGCGCGTCACGGACCCGGCAGGGCAAATCTACACCGTGGTGACGCAAAACAACAGCGCGTTTGGGGCAAAGGTGAATCCGAAGCCAAACATGGTCAACAACAAGGGGCTGCAATGGAACCACTGCCGCGACCTTATTTTCGAGGCGGGCAACGAATACCGCAAGTACGAGATTCTCGCCCTTAGCCACGCAACGATGGGCATTGAGACGATAGGGTGGGATGGCAACAACTACAATGCCTACCCGTTCGTTTCCACGTCGAGGCAAAACTACCTTTACGATGAAGACGCCAACGGCGCATTCTACATTCGCAATAGCGACAACATAGAGAACGACTACACGTGCGACTACGTTTTCGTGCACTACAAGCTCAAAGCTCCAGAGGCGGAAGGCTGCGAGCTTTATGTAGACGGGATGTGGACAACCGATGCGAATCGTGGGGTGTATGCCATGGAATACGACCGTGCCGACCAGTCGTACAACGCCACGATATTGCAGAAGCAGGGGTACTATTCCTATCGCTTCGTTGGCTTCGACGGCAGCGGGCGTGCCGTTGTCCCTCCGAGCGAGGGCAACTTCTACCAGACGGAAAACCGCTACCAGGCATACGCATACTACAAAGGGGCCGGCGAGCGGACGTGGCGGCTCGTGGCCTACCGCGAACTGCAGTTCAGGAGCGACAATGCGCCGAGCCTGTCTTTTGGCCGGTGAGTCACGTTGCGGCACCGTTTCCGTGAATAAACATACAGTTTCAGATGTAGCGCCGCCGCAAGTGTCACCCTACATTCCGCACATTCTGCTGGTGTTCGATGCCGGTTCTGTAACGTGTTGGTTTCCAGGCTGTTGCTAAAACGGGGCGTTTCGCCTCCTAAAACGTGCCGTTTTGCGTCCTAAAACGGTGCGTTTTAGGAGGCGAAATGTGCTGTTTTGCAGTCCAATTCCATGCAACGTGGTTTTCAAGGGGCTTTTTCGGCTTTCATGTATGCGTTCCCGGCGTTTCCCGTTTGCATATATTGCCGAATATTTATGCGCGGGCATCGGTACCTTGCTTTGCCGTGATTCTGAAAAGTTTCTTAAAATCTAATGGTTGAAAATCCATTTTAATATAATTTATGCGGAGTTATTCCGTTATCCACTCCATATTGAGTATTTTTGCACTTGATTTCTTACGACATTCATAAAATAACAAATAGAACACTGATTATGGCAGAAGCTATAGATATCCGCGAGCTTAACTTGCGGATAGAACAACAAAGCGCGTTTGTGACAAACCTAACGTCAGGCATGGACCGCGTAATCGTGGGCCAGAAACATTTGGTGGACACTTTGCTCATCGGGCTGCTTAGCGACGGACACATACTCCTCGAAGGCGTGCCGGGCCTGGCCAAGACGCTGGCCATAAAGACGCTGGCACAGCTTATAGACGCCGACTACAGCCGCATACAGTTCACGCCAGACTTGCTGCCGGCCGATGTCATCGGCACAATGATATACTCGCAAAAAGACGAAAATTTCCAAGTGAAGAAAGGCCCCGTGTTTGCCAACTTCGTGCTTGCCGACGAGATAAACCGCGCCCCGGCCAAGGTGCAGAGCGCACTGCTTGAGGCGATGCAGGAAAAGCAAGTCACCATTGGCAGCGAGACGTTTGCCTTGCCCGGCCTTTTCCTCGTCATGGCCACGCAGAACCCCATAGAGCAGGAAGGAACGTACCCGCTGCCGGAGGCCCAGGTGGATCGTTTCATGCTCAAGGTCGTGATAGACTATCCAACGCTTGAGGAAGAGAAAAAGATAATCC
>CALUMB010000023.1 GCA_944321645.1 uncultured Prevotella sp. | reverse complement strand
CAAATCGTTACCCCAAAACAAGGTAATTCTTCTAACTCATTTAATTTCAAATAGCTATATTCCTTATACAGATTTACCAGAAATAAATGGCGAAAATGTTTCGTTAATTGGCGGAGGAGCTTTTGCAGGCTGTAGCTCTCTTACATCCTTTAATTTTCCAAGTCTAAAAATCTTATCTTCTATTGCATTTGAGGGTTGTTCAAATTTGAAGAACGTAAACTTGCCTAAAGGATTGACTACATTAGGTCATGGAAGTTTTTCCATGTGCTCATCCCTTGAATCAGCAACAATCCCCGCAAGCGTTATCTATATTGGAGAAGAAGTGTTCGCCGAATGCACCGCGTTAAAAACGATTACAGTTTGCGGCGCCATACCCGTTGCCATTCCAGAGTATACGTTCGCCCCGCAACAATACCTCAACGTAACGCTTGTGGTTCCTGCCGGGGCGAAAGAGAAATACATGAACGCCGAAAACTGGAAAAACTTCCTAAACATCGTTGAGGATGCGAGCATAGTTGACAACGTGCGCTCGGTAAGCATATCATCAAGCGAAAATTATGGAAACATCGTTGCAGGCGGAAAGACTTTTGGCAATGGTGGCTATTTGTCGGCAACGGTTGGCGAGAGCCTTACAATAGAATTTGTGCCTAAGTCGGAAGAATACAAGGTTTCGTCGGTAATGGTTGACGGCAGGGAGATGGTATCGGCCATAGAGGACAACAAGCTTACGCTGACCATAAGCGACAACACCTCAATAGTCGTGGGATGGAGCCACAACTACGTGGAGCCGGAGCCAGTCTACCTGTCGATAAAGCAGGCCGAGGGCGGCTGTATGAAGATGGAAGTGGACGGGTGGAGCACCTACGAGTTTGTGGTCGAGCCGTCTGAAGGCTGGAAGCTGCACTCCGTCACGCTCAACGGCGCAGACATAACCTCCACCGTGGGTGCGGCAGGCGAGCTGCGCATTTCTGACATAACCGAAAACTCCGAACTCGCCATAACCTTCGAGTCAACCAGCTCGGCAATATCCGCCGCAGCCGCAAGCAACGCGAGGGTCTACGCCACGGGTGGCAACATCGTGGTGACGGGCGCAGAGAGCGGCGAGCCTGTAAGCATCTACGACGAGGGCGGGCGGCTCGTGAGCACGGCAACCGCCACGGGGGCTACAATGTCGATACCCGTGGCCGCAGGCCATGTCTACATAGTGAAGCTGAACGGCAAGACCGTAAAGCTGGCAATATAAAGCAGCCAACGCATTATCTAAAGTGACGATTAAATGGGGGGCGGGAATGTCGCAATGGCACTTCCGCCCCTTTGCGATAGTTGCAATAGTGCAACTAAAAGCCCGCCATGCGCCGCACGATTTTAACACAGGGCGGAACCACATTGCGAAACGGCCCGTTTCAAGCCGCAAAACGGCACGAATCGCAAGCCAAAACGGCCCATTTCGCAGGCCAAAACGGCACGTTTAGCAAAGCGTTGTATTACAGGCTGTTAGCAAAGAGGCGCGGCATGGCGGAGCGTTAAGTTAAAAATGTTAACGCGCGAGCAGACAAGCCAAGGCAGCATGGATGGCCCTTCCACACAAATCCAGCCTGCACAGCCCGCGCGTTACGATGCCTCGCGCCCGGCGGCTGCCACTCCTTGGCCGGAGCAATCGCCCGATTTGAGGCCGATGCAGTTATAAAATGGCTCCCAATCGTTCGCGTTTCATTACATTTTGATGTTTATGGGTGTTTGAAATGCAATATTTTTGCTAATGGAAAGCGATTGTGACATATTTTTTGTAACTTTGCCAAACGATTGGACAATGGATAAAACAACCGGAGAGAACGATGAAGCCAACTGCGATTTTGCTGCTGCACTGCCCCGACCAGCCGGGCATCATAACCGAACTGACAAAGTTCATAACCGACAACCAAGGCAACATTGTGTACCTCGACCAGTACGTGGACAGGCTGGACGGGGTGTTCTTCATGCGGATAGAATGGGAGCTTGACTCCTTCCTGATACCGCGCGAGAAGATTAAGGAATATATCGACACGCTATACTCGCGCCGCTACCAGCTGAACTTCGACCTCTACTTCAACGAGGTGAGGCCGCGGATGGCCATATTCGTGAGCAAGATGAGCCACTGCCTCTACGACCTGCTGGCACGCTACAACGCCGGCGAGTGGTGCGTGGACATACCCTGCATTGTGAGCAACCACGAAAACCTGCGCTACGTGGCCGACCAGTTCGACATACCTTTCTACGTATGGAAGATAAACAAGGACCACTCCAACAAGGCCGAGGTGGAAGAGGCGGAGATAGAGCTGCTGCGGAAAGAGAAGGTGTCGTTCATCGTGCTCGCCCGGTATATGCAGATTATCAGCGAAAGGCTGATAGACGAATACCCCAACCACATTATTAATATACACCACTCGTTCCTGCCGGCGTTCGTTGGGGCCAAGCCCTACCACCAGGCGTGGGAGCGCGGCGTGAAGATAATAGGCGCGACGAGCCACTATGTGACCACCGAACTAGACGCAGGCCCGATAATCGAGCAGGACGTGGTGCGCATAACGCACAAAGACACACCAGAGAGCCTCGTGCTGAAAGGGCGCGACCTGGAGAAGATAGTGCTTTCGCGCGCCGTGACTAAGCACATAGAGCGCAAGGTGCTGACGTATAAGAACAAGACCATCATATTCAGCTGATGAGAGTTGCGATAGTAAAATACAACGCTGGCAACGTGCTCTCGGTGGTGAACGCGCTGCGTAGGCTCGGCATCGAGCCGCAGATTACCGACTCCGCCAAAGAGCTGGCAAGCGCCGACAAGGTGATATTCCCCGGCCAGGGCGAGGCGAGCAGCACCATGGCCTACCTTAGGGAGCACGGGCTTGACCGTGTGATAAAAAGCCTGCGGCAGCCCGTGCTCGGCATCTGCATAGGCCAGCAGCTGCTCTGCAAGAGCTCGGAAGAGGGCGGCGGGACGGAGTGCCTCGGCGTGTTCGACGCCGACGTGAGGCTGTTCAGGCCCGCGCGCCACGAAGACAAAGTGCCGGCCATGGGCTGGAACGCCCTGACGGGCCTGAAGTCGAGGCTCTTCGACGGCGTGGCCGAGGGCGACTACGTGTATTTCGTACACAGCTATTACGTGCCGGTGTGCGCAGAGACCATCGCCACGTCGGAACACATACTGCCTTACAGCGCGGCCTTAGGCAAAGACAACTTCTACGCGACGCAGTTCCACCCGGAAAAAAGCGGGAGCGTGGGCGAAAGAATACTGAAAAACTTCCTTAGCCTATGATAGAGCTGATACCAGCAATAGACATAATGGACGGCAAGTGCGTGAGGCTGACCAAAGGCGACTTCGCGCAGAAGACCGTCTACGGCGACGACCCCGCCTCGATGGCAAGGCGCTTCGAGGAGATTGGCTACAAGAGGCTGCACCTCGTAGACTTAGACGGGGCAAGGGCCGGCCACATCGTAAACATTGCCACCCTAAAGGCCATTGCCGGGAGCACAAGCCTGGCGATAGACTTCGGCGGGGGGATAAAGACAGACGCCGACATCGAGCAAGTGTTTGACAACGGCGCGGCCATGGCCACGATAGGGTCGGTGTCGGTGACGGACAGGGCAAAGTGCATAGAGTGGATTGGGAAATACGGCGGAGACAGGATAATACTCGGAGCCGACGTGAGCAACGGCAAGATTGCCATACACGGCTGGACAGAAGAGTCGGCCATCGGCCTTAGCGACTTCCTCGACTTCTATGTAGGCCACGGCGCGAGGAACGTGCTGTGTACCGACATTTCCAAAGACGGGATGCTCGCCGGCCCGGCCACGGAACTCTACAAAGGCATAATGGAAGCCCACCCCACCCTGCACCTGATAGCGAGCGGTGGGGTCGCAGGCGAGGAAGACATACACGAGCTGGCCCGCAACGGCATACCCGCCGTGGTTTTCGGCAAAGCAATATACGAGGGCAAGATAGACATGGAGGGCCTATGGCACTGGCAAAACGCATAATACCGTGCCTCGACGTGAAGGACGGCGAGACAGTAAAAGGCACAAACTTCGTAAACCTGCGCAAGGCCGGCGACCCCGTGGAGCTTGGCAAGGCATACAGCCAGGCCGGGGCCGACGAGCTGGTCTACCTCGACATAACGGCCAGCAGCGAGGGAAGGAAGACGTTCACGGAAATAGTCACGCGCATAGCCGGCGAAATCAACATACCGTTCACCGTGGGCGGCGGCATCAACGAGATAGGCGACGTGGAACGCCTGCTGTACGCCGGGGCCGACAAGGTGAGCGTGAACAGCGCAGCAATAAGGCACCCGCAGCTGATAGACGAGATAGCCGCGCGGTTCGGGCGGCAGGTATGCGTGTGCGCCATCGACGCCAAGCAAGAGGGTGGCGAGTGGTTCTGCTACGTGAACGGAGGCCGCGTGCGCACCGAACTCAAGCTGAAGGAATGGGCCAGGGAGGCTGAAGGGCGCGGCGCGGGTGAGATATTGTTCACCAGCATGGATCACGACGGCGTGAAAAACGGCTACGCCAACGACATACTGGCGGAACTCGCAGGCCTTCTCTCCATACCGATCATAGCCAGTGGCGGCGCAGGCAGGAAGGAGCATTTCCGCGACGCATTCACCAAAGGACGCGCCGACGCGGCCTTGGCGGCAAGCGTTTTCCACTTCGGCGAGATAAAGATACCAGAACTCAAGGCTTACCTTAGGGAGCAAAACATAAACATAAGAATGTAAGACAGTTATGACAATAGACTTCGACAAAAGCAACGGCCTCGTGCCTGCCATCATACAAGATTCAGCCACGGCAAAAGTGTTGATGCTCGGCTACATGAACCGCGAAGCATACGAAAAGACCGTGGAGACAAAGCGGGTGACCTTCTTCAGCCGCAGCCGCCAGTGCCTTTGGACAAAGGGCGAAACGTCGGGCAACTTCCTGAACCTCGTGAGCATCGACGCAGACTGCGACAACGACGCACTGCTCGTGAAAGTTTCGCCGGAAGGCCCCGTGTGCCACAAAGGTACAGACACTTGCTGGGGCGAGAAAAACGAGCCAAACCCGGTGGCTTTCCTCTCGACGCTGCAAGACTTCATTGAGAAACGCCACGAAGAAATGCCGGAAGGGAGTTACACCACGTCGCTGTTCAAGGACGGGATTAACAGAATGGCGCAAAAGGTTGGCGAAGAGGCGCTTGAAGCCGTGATAGAAGCCGTGAACGGCACTGACGAAAGGCTGGTGTACGAAGGCTCCGACCTGCTCTACCACCTGATAGTGTTGCTCACGGCCAAGGGGCTTCGCATTGAAGACCTCGTGCGCGAACTACAGGTGCGCCACTCGCCGTCGTGGCACAAGCACTAAGGGGCCAGGCCGCAGGCCAAGCACAACCGGCGGCGACTGCGGCAAGAAACCATTGCAAACGGATTAACAAAAACTGTGATGTTAGTAGATTACCAGAAGGTCAACATATACCACCAAGAAGGCAAGCCAGTGCTGTCTGGCGTGGACTTCCATGTGGACGAGGGGGAGTTCATCTACCTGATAGGGCGCGTAGGGTCCGGCAAAAGCTCGCTGCTTAAGACAGTCTACTTTGAACTCGACATAGAAGAGGCCGAAAAGGCAACGGTGATGGAACAAGACCTGCGCACACTGAAGCGCAAACACGTGCCGGCACTGCGCCGGCAGATGGGCGTGATATTCCAAGACTTCCAGCTGCTGAGCGACCGCACGGTGTACAAGAACTTGCGGTTCGTGCTACGCGCGACTGGCTGGAAAGGCAAGAAACAGATTGACGAAAGGATTAAGGAAGTGCTGAGCGACGTGGGCCTGGAAGACAAGGCCGACAAAATGCCGCACGAGCTGTCTGGCGGCGAACAGCAGCGCATAGCCATTGCGCGGGCCATACTCAACAAGCCGAAGCTGATTGTGGCCGACGAGCCGACGGGCAACCTCGACCCCGAGACTGCCGAAAACATCATCAGGCTGCTCCGCCACATCTCGCAGACGGGAACATCGGTGATAATGAGCACGCACAACATGCCATTGCTCGACAAATATCCGGGAATAGTCTACCGCTGCGAGAACGGAAGCCTAAGGGAAGTGACCAACGACTTCAACCGGATGGAGTGCGCCGACGACGCTGACGAGGCACCCGCCGACACCCAGCAGCCAACGTCCATGGCATGAACCGCGCAGGAACGATAGCAAGAGACAAGGCAAAACAAAAAACAAACAAAACATACCAAGCATGAAAGTAATGAAATTTGGCGGCACCTCCGTAGGGTCGCCTGAACGCATAAAAGAAGTGGCACGCCTGATAACAAGGCGCGACGAGCCTGTGTTCGTGGTACTGTCGGCCATGTCCGGCACGACAAACTCACTCGTGGAAATATCCAACTACCTCTTCAAGAAGAACCCCGAGGGAGCCAACGAGATAATAAACAAGCTGGAGGAGAAATACTTCAGGCACGTGGAGGAGTTGTACTCTACGGCAGAGTGGAAGGAGAAGACGCGCCAGTTCCTCTTGGAAGAGTTCAAGTACCTGCGCTCTTTCACCAAAGAACTGTTCACGAGCTTCGAGGAAAAGTGCATCGTGGCACAGGGAGAGGTGATCAGCACGAACATGATGGCCAACTATATGCAAGAGTGCGGCATAAACGTAGAGCTGCTCTCCGCGCTCGACTTTATGAGGACGGACAAGAACTCCGAGCCGGATCCCGCATACATCAAGGAGAAGCTGAACGCCATACTCGACGCACGCAAAGGCGCGATGGTCTACATCACGCAGGGCTTCATCTGCAGGAATGCCTACGGCGAGATAGACAACCTGCAACGCGGGGGCAGCGACTATACGGCATCGCTCATCGGAGCAGCCATTGGCGCGGAGGAAATACAAATCTGGACCGACATAGACGGGATGCACAACAACGACCCGCGCGTGGTGGACAAGACATCGCCCGTACACCACCTCCACTTCGAGGAGGCTGCCGAACTTGCCTATTTCGGAGCAAAAATCCTGCATCCCACCTGCGTACAGCCGGCAAAATTTGCCGGAATACCTGTAAGGCTGCTGAACACGATGGCCCCGGAAGCCGAAGGTACGCTTATAAGCAACGCCACAGAGCGGGGAAGGATTAAGGCCGTGGCCGCCAAAGACAACATCACGGCAATCAAGATTAAGAGTAGCCGAATGCTGCTGGCAACTGGCTTCCTTAGAAAGGTGTTTGAGATATTCGAGAGCTACCAGACTCCAATCGACATGGTTTGCACGTCGGAAGTAGGCGTTTCGATGAGCATCGACAATGTGTCGCACTTAGACGAAATAGTAGACGAGCTTAAAAAGTACGGCACCGTGACCGTGGACAGCAATATGTGCATCGTCTGTGTCGTTGGCGACCTCGACTGGAGCAACGTCGGTTTCGAGACTCTCACGATGGACGCGATGAAGGACATCCCCGTGAGAATGATTTCATACGGCGGCTCAAACTACAATATCTCATTCCTCATTAAGGAGAGCGACAAGAAAAGGGCGCTGCAAAGCCTCAGCGACACGTTATTCAACGGCAAAGACTGAAGGCGCGTGGACATAAAAGCCGGAGCGGGACAAATTGACAAAACACGAGAATATATGAAAGGAACATTCCCTAAAGATAAATTCAAGGCAATAGAAACGCCGTTTTACTATTATGACACAGAATTGCTGCGCCAGACATTGGCCTCCGTAAGGGAGGAATGCGGTAAGCACGAAAACTTTGTCGTACATTATGCGGTGAAAGCCAACGCCAACCCAAAGATTCTGGGAATTGTCAGGGAGGCAGGCTTGGGAGCAGACTGCGTGAGCGGCGGCGAAATCGAGGCGGCGGCCAAAGCAGGGTTCACCCCTGCCGGAATCGTATTCGCCGGAGTGGGCAAAAGCGACAAGGAAATAGACCTGGCACTCGACAAAAGCATATTCTGCTTCAACGTGGAGAGCGTGCCGGAATTGTGCGTTATCAACGAACTCGCCGAGAAAAAAGGCAAAACGGCAAATGTTGCATTACGCATAAACCCAAATATCGGCGCACACACCCATGCAAACATCACCACCGGGCTGGCCGAAAACAAATTCGGCATTGCCATGGAAGACATGGAAGAAGCCATCAAGTACGCACAGCAACTGCCTCACGTCAAGTTCATCGGACTGCACTTCCACATTGGCTCGCAAATACTCGACATGAACGACTTTGTGGCTTTGTGCAACAGGGTGAACCAAATACAAGACCGGCTCGAGCAACTGCACATAAAAATCGAGCACATAAACGTTGGCGGCGGCCTTGGCATCGACTACCAGCACCCCAACCGCGTGCCACTGCCCGACTTTAAAAGCTACTTTGGCACATTCGCCAAGCACCTGAAATTGAGAGACGGGCAAAAGCTCCACTTTGAATTGGGCCGCTCCATAACGGCACAATGCGGGACGCTGGTCACAAAAGTGCTCTATGTGAAACAAGGCACAGCAAAGAAATTTGCAATCGTTGATGCCGGAATGACGGACTTAATCCGCCCCGCGCTATACCATGCCTACCACAAAATAGAGAACATCAGCAGCGACGAGCAGCCCGAACCATACGATGTGGTTGGGCCAATATGCGAGTCAAGCGATGTATTCGCCAAGCAAGCCGAACTCAACAAATGCCACAGGGGAGACCTTCTCGCGATACGCTCTGCCGGAGCTTACGGCGAAATAATGGCCTCACAATATAATTGCCGCCGCCTTCCGGCCGCATACACGAGCGACGAACTGGCATAAAGGAACGTTTTCGCAATGCAGACAGACTCTGTATTCATCATAACTTGCATCGCGTTGCTGCTGGCGGCAATCGCCACACCGGCTTGCAACGCGCTGGTAAGGTTGCCCGCCCGCCACAAAAGGAATGGCAGGCAGGCAACCAAGCCTTCGTTTTCAATAATAATGACTGCCCACAACGCAGCCTCGGAATTGGAGCGCAACTTGCCGTTGTTCTTGTCACAAGACTACGACCCGACCCCGGAAGTAATCGTAGTAAACGAGTCTTCGACAGACTCGACAGACGATGTGCTCAAAAGGCTGCGGCAGACCTACCCCAACCTTTACACGACATTCATCCCGAACTCAAGCCACTACATCAGCAGGAAGAAGCTCGCCATGACCATTGGCGTAAAGGCCGCACACAATGATTGGGTGATATTCACCGACACGGACTGCCGGCCAAACGGCGAAGGATGGCTTTCTGCGTTGGCAACACACTGCACCGACGGCACAGACATCGTGCTCGGCTATACCAACTACGAGAAAGACGCTAAACGGTACTACCGCTTTGAGCGCCTGCTGAACGCCTGCCACTCGCTTTGGCTTGCGGGCAAAGGCTGGACGTACAGCTACAATGGGCATAACCTCGCCATAAGGCGCAAAGCCTTCATCGATGGCAACGGATTCCTGAACAACCTTAAGTACCTTAGGGGCGAGTACGACTTTCTTGCCAACGACTACGCTACGCCGCAGAAAGCCGACACGGCTTCAGAGCCTGAAGCGCACATAATACAAGACAAGCCCACGCCGAGGCAATGGAGGAACAGGCACATCTATTACATGGAAACAAGGAAGCACCTGCACGGAAGCCTGCGTGCAAGGGCATTGTCGTGCGCCGACAACATATTGCTGCACGGCAATTATTTGTTCGAAGCGGCCACATTCGCGTTCGCCGTTTCAACTAACAAGCTGCCGCTCGCCTGCGCGGCGGCAATCGCATTTGCCCTCACGCTCACCCTCCGCACATTGATTGCCAAAAGGGCGTTGCGGCATTTCGGCGAATCGCTGCCCCCGTTGCTTGTGCCGCTAATGGAGGTTAGGGTCGCATGGCAGAACTTGGCATTCATCATCCGCCATAAATTAGCCGACAAGAACGATTTCATCCGTAACAACTAAATGGGAATGAAGATTTTGCACTACTGCCACAAGTCTGACAAAGATGAGTCGCTGTACATCGACACCCTATCAAGTGCAATGTGCGGCGAGGCAGAAAACATGGCGTGCAAAAACTTTCTTGCCTTCCGAAAGACCCTCAAGACGTGGAAGCCAGACATTGTCCACCTACACGGCTGCTGGCATTTGTCCATCGCCTTGGCTTGCAGGGCAGCCTTGAAGAATGGAGCCAGGGTGGTGGTCTCGCCTCACGGCAAGCTCGAACCATGGGTGCTCAAACAGAAAAGGTTCACAGAAAAGCTGCCCAAAACGATACTCTACCAACGCCGTTGCATCGGCAAGGCATACGCCATAATAACATTCGGGCGCATGGAAGCCGGCTTTCTGAAAGAGCTTGGGTACAACCCAAGGATTGAGGTCGTGCTAAATTCGATAGTAACCAACTCCATCAGCAGCGCCGAAATGGCTGCCGAGGTATTTGCAATATACAGGAAAGTGATGGACTCTGACATCACAAGCCTCATGCAGGAGAACACAAAGCTTGCCTTACGCGCCATTGTAAAGGCTGGACTGTCTGGCGACCCGCAATGGCTCGACGCTGAAGAAAGCGAGGCAATAAAGGAAATCGCCCCGTTAGAATGGCACAAAATCTCCGTGTTTTCCTGCCAGGAAGACATCAACCAGACGATTGAAAAGGGCATTGCCGTGACGCAATTGTCCGGCCTCGCCCCACTCTACACTTCCATTTGCAGCTACGACCCGCCGCTACCCGACGACTTGCCTGCGCTTTTCGGAAAAGCGACACAGGACAATGAAGGCTCCTTCATTGCCGCACTTAAGCTTTCAAAAAAGCTCCTTCACGCAAAGTCGCTCAGAATGCGGCACCTCATCGAGCTGTCAGACAACCTTAGGCACACCGACTACAACGAAGGATTGCTGGCAAAAAAGCTCACCGACAGCAAACTGGCAAAGTTCGCGTCGCAATTGATGTACGCCCTTTCAGCAACCACAGGGCTTGAAGAAGGCTTCATGCCACTGCCGGCAAAAGGCGGATGGAAAGCGAAAAAGATTATAAAAAGAATAATTAAACACACTAAGATATGACAGACACGAAAGTTATCGGGGCCGACACCGAGACCCACTACCTCGGACTGCTGTCTAAGCTGTTCCCTACCGTAGCCGAGGCCAGCACCGAGATAATAAACTTAGAGGCCATCATGCACCTGCCCAAAGGCACAGAGCATTTCCTGGCCGACATACATGGCGAAAGCGAGGCTTTCCAACACGTGCTCAAAAATGCTTCGGGCAACATCAAGAGGAAAGTCAACGAACTTTTCGGCAACAGCCTTCGCGAGTCGGAAAAGAAGGAACTGTGTACATTAATATACTATCCGGAACAGAAAATCGAGCTTGTCAAGGCCGTAGAGCCAGAACTGGCCGATTGGTACCACATCACCATCCACCAGCTCGTGCGTGTGTGCCGCGACGTAAGCAGCAAATACACGCGCTCGAAGGTCAGGAAATCGTTGCCCGCAGACTTCAGCTACATCATCGAGGAACTGCTCCACGAAAGTGCCGACGACAGCAACAAGGCCGCATACGTGAACGTGATAGTCGACACGATCATCACCACCGGCCGCGCCGACGACTTCATAATTGCCCTGTGCAACGTCATCCAAAGGCTTGCCATCGACCAGCTCCACATCCTTGGCGACATTTACGACCGCGGCCCGGGCGCACACATCATAATGGACTTCATGCAAGACTACCACAGCTGGGACTTGCAGTGGGGCAACCACGACATTCTCTGGATGGGCGCGGTGGCCGGCAACGACGCCTGCATCTGCAATGTGCTGCGCCTTTCGCTGCGATACGCCAACCTTGCCACACTCGAAGAGGGCTACGGGATAAACCTCGTGCCGCTCGCCACCTTCGCAATGGACACATACAAAGACGACCCTTGCAAGGAGTTCATGCCCAAGCTCGGCAAAAGCTCATCGCTTGACGACAAGACCATACAGCTCGTGGCGAGGATGCACAAGGCCATCAGCGTAATACAATTCAAGGTCGAAGCCCAAGTGTTCAACCGCCACCCCGAATGGGGGATGTCAGACCGCAACCTCATCGGCTGCGTAGACATGGGGCGCGGCGTGTGCGTGATAGACGGCAAGGACTACGAGATGAAGTCGTGCAACTTCCCCACGCTGAATGCCTCCGACCCCTACAAGCTGTCCGACGAGGAAGAAACGTTGATGAAACGCCTGCACCACTCGTTCACCGTATGCGAAAAGCTGCACCGCCATGTACGCATAATGCTCAGCCACGGCAATATGTACGCCATCTACAACAGCAACCTGCTTTTCCACGCTTCGGTGCCATTGAATGCCGAAGGCAAGCTGAAGCCTGTAAGGATAGGCGACGGCGAATATAGCGGCAAGGAGCTGATGCACCAAGTGGAGATGACAATCCGCTCGGCCTTCACCGCCGACACGCCCGCAGCGGAGCGAAGCTTTGCGGTAGACTTTTTCCTCTATCTTTGGTGCGGCCCGGACAGCCCGCTCTTCGACAAGTCGAAGATGGCCACTTTTGAGCGTTACTTCCTCACAGACAAGGCCACATACAAAGAAGAGAAAGGCTACTACTTCAAGCTCCGCGACGACGAAACCGTGTGCGACCACATACTCGATGCCTTCGAGGTGAAAGGGCCTAACCGCCACATCATAAACGGCCACGTGCCTGTCCACGCCTCGAAAGGCGAGAATCCCATCAAGGCCGGGGGCAAGCTAATGGTGATCGACGGCGGGTTCAGCGAGGCATACCACAACGAGACAGGCATAGCCGGATATACGCTCGTTTACCACAGCCGCGGGTTCCAGCTCGTGCAGCACGAGCCTTTCACGAGCACTGCCGACGCCATCAACAAAGGCACCGACATTAAAAGCACCACACAAATTGTCGAAATGTCGGCACACCGTATGCTTGTGGCCGACACCGACAGGGGGGCAGAGCTGAAAGAGCAGATTGCCGACCTCAATGCACTGCTCTACGCCTACCGCCACGGCATAATAAAAGAGCGGAGAAGGTGACGCAAAATTCAAGAGTGGAGAACCAAGGGCGGTGGGGAATTGGCCATGTTCCGTCTATGGCCAATTCCCCACCGCCCTTGGTTCCACACTCAAAACCTTAAGTTCACTCGCCCCTCATTTCCCTAAGCAGCTCCTTTTGGCGGTCGCTTAGGTTCGTGGGCAACTTCACGTTATACGTTATTATCAAGTCGCCGAACGTGCCATCGCCCCGGTCATAGCCTTTGCCACGCAGCCGGACTTTCGTTCCGTTTTGGGTTTCAGGCTTCACCTTTAGCTTTATCCTCGAGCCGTCTTTAAGCTGTATCATTATCTCGCCGCCGAGCAACGCCGTGTACAAGTCGATGTTCACGTTGGCGTTCATCTCGCCCGAATGGCGACGCGCACCATCGTAGCCGCCAAAGTCCTGGCCGGCGCGATGCCTGCCCTTGCCGAAGAGCTGCTCGAAAAACGAGCTGAAGCCGCCACCCACATTTTGAAACGAGCCAAAGTCGAAGTCTTCAAAAGGCGAGCCGCCGGTAGAATAGCTATACGAGCCGCCACCGCCGCCGTTGGCAAATGCGTCAGCATTGCGCCACTGTTCGCCGTACTGGTCGTACTTCTTTCGCTTTTCCGGGTCGCCTATTACGTCGTAAGCCTCGTTCAGCGCCTGAAACTTAGCCTTTGCCTTGGGGTCGTCGGGATGAAGGTCAGGGTGGAACTGCTTTGCGCGCTTCAAGTAGGCACGCTTCACATCCTTCTGCGGAATATCACGGCTAACGCCGAGAATCTTGTAGTAATCGATAAATGCCATAAGAAATCCTCCTAATTTTGTCTGCCTGTTGCACTGCAAAAAATGTGCCTGAACTGCGCAATAGACGCCAAAAATGCCAAAATATTGCAACGGATGGCGGAGAGGTTCCAAATGCCCCTTTGGACATTCAAGGGCGCGAAACGCAACCAAAACCCTCCGCCATCCGTTATCATAGTACACAAAACGAGGCAGCCTACCAGCTCGATTCAGCCCCGCCGCCGCCAGAGTCGCCGCCGCCAAAGCTGCCGCCCACCGGGCCGCCACCGCCGCCATGGCCGCCGCGCAACATGGAACCGAGCATCATTCCGCCCAAGAATGCGCCCAGGCCCGACGAAGGGCCTTGCCCGCCGTCGCCAGTGGGCGTGTTTTCCACAGTCACCCTGCCGCAATGGCTGCACACATAGACATCCTTACGGAAGCGGCGACCGTCGCGTGAGCGGAAATAGTCGGTGGACACCAGCTTAAGGTGGCCAACCCCGCAGGCGGCACAGCGCCTCTTGCGCCCACCGATAGTCCCGGTCATTATGAGCACTACCACGAGTATGGCAACAAACGCCAACACCGGCAACAGGCCAAAACCGCCGTCACCGTCGCGTTGCGGCTCCATCGACCCATCGAGCAAAGAGCACACCGCCGACATTCCGGCCACCATGCCGCCGTCAACGTCGCCACGGGCAAACGCCGGAACCATCAGTCGCTCTTGAATGCGCCTGCACATAGCGTCGGTGAGCAGCCCCTCGAGGCCATAGCCGGTGTGGAACCTTATCTTCTTGGCGTCAGCCACATACAGCACGAGCAGCCCGTTGTCGTTATCGGCCTTGCCCACTCCCCACTTGCGAAACAAGTCTTGCGCAAAGTCAAACGGCGAGGCCTCGCCAACAGACGGCAGCAGCACGACGGCCACCTCAATGCCGGTTGTGGCTTCGAGGCGGGCGAACATGCCGTTGACCGTGTCGCGCGCGGCGGCAGACATAAACCCGGAGGGGTCGGTCACATACTGGCTCGCATCGGCTATATGCACGTTTGGCACAGTCTCAACGGTGTACACGCCGCTACCGCCTTTCGCCTTGGCACCCAAGGCAAAGGCGAGAACCAACGCCACGAACAATGCTAAACGCCTTGCCATCCCACCGTCAGAATTTCACTTCGGGTGCCTTTTCAGCACCTTCGGCAGCCTCAAAATATGCCTTCTTTTCAAAGCCAAACAGCCCGGCCAATATGTTTTTGGGGAAACGGCGTATCGCCACGTTGTAAGCCTTGGCAGCGTCGTTGAAGTCTTTGCGGGCAACGCCTATCCTGTTCTCGGTGCCTTCAAGCTGCGACTGGAGTTCGAGGAAGTTTTGGTTGGCCTTAAGCTGCGGATAGTTCTCCGCCACCATGAGCAGCCGCCCGAGCGCGGCAGACACGTCGCCCTGTGCCTTTTGGTACTGCGCCAGCTTTTCGGGGGTAATGTCGGTGGCATCCAGAGTGACCTGCGTAGCCTTGCTCCGCGCCTCCACCACTTGCTGCAACGTGGTCTGCTCGTGCGTGGCGTAGCCCTTCACCGTGTTCACGAGATTCGGTATCAGGTCTGCCCTGCGCTGGTATTGCGTCTCCACGTTCGCCCATTTCCCGGACACTTGCTCGTCCATAGACACAAGTCCGTTGTAGCCGGTCACACACCAAAGCAGCAAGACCACCACAACGGCTCCCGCCACAATCCATCCCAAATGTTTCTTCATGTTCATTTTCGTTTCGTTGATATTACTTTTATGATTTAGTCTCTTGATTTCCGCGCCCGAGGCAAGTTTGGCTATCTCGCGCCCCATGCCGCAGACGCATCACGCCCCGTGGCGGGCAATGCAACCGGCGGCGCGGAAGCCTCGTTCGCGCAACTGTCGGCAGGCGGCGGCGCAGCCGCGCCACTTGCCCCACTGCCTATGCTCCTCACGCATATCCACAGCAACAATAGTGCCACAATGGCGAGCGCGGCATTCGTAATCAAATTGTCTTTGTCTACGTTCATTTCAATTCTTAGTGCCATGGCGACACCTCGTTCCTGTCTTTCCGGTTTCCGGCGGTGTTTGGCTACCAGCGAAAAAGCCATTGCCAAGGCTCCCGCCATGCCTATTTAAACTTTTGAATATCCGCAAAGCTCCAATTCAAAGGAGTTAAAGGAGCCATAAGAAGTCATCGCTCCACTGCGTTCCGCTAAGAAGTTAGAGGACGTAGGCTTCTCCGCTTCCTTATTTTATTTGTTTTGGCTAAATGCGGACATTCATTTTTAAACTTTCGCAAAGTTAAGCCTTTTGGCCGAAGCAGGCAAGCCGACAGTCGGGTGTTTGTCTATTTTTTCGATGTTTTAGGTTTTATTTCGGCAGTCTGCCAATGCGTACTGACAAATGGCAAGCCTGGCATTAGCTCCCCCCTCTCATGCAAACGGACATTCAGGTGCAAGTCGCGCCATGCCTGTAAGGTGGAAACGGATGAAGCAAACCAACGCCAATCGCCCTGCCAGCATTAACATTTTTAACTTAACAAGGAGCGAGCGGCGGCATCCGCCTAACCGATTGAGGTTCAACCGGTTGCGAACACGGTGCACTTTGGTCTCCCAAACGCACCGTTTTAGCGTCTGATTCGTGCCATTTCGCCGTGCGAAACGAGCCATTTTGCACGGCGATTTGGGCCGTGTTAAAAAGCGACGGGGCAACAGCCGTTTTTAGTTGCATATATTCAACTAACCAGAAAGCCCGCCTCCAGAAAACGCGACTATTGCCGGACGGAATCGGAACCATCGCTTATTACGATGGTTTTGAAATAGTCCTTCAACACTCCGCCATACCGATTCTGCGAATCGCTGACCAGAATGACCACCCGGTTGCCGTCGGCCAGCCGTGGGCCGAGGCACATTCCCTCATAGTTTGCGAGGTTGTAGCGGAATAAGTTCAGGCGCGTCTTAAACTCCGTCAGCAGATATTTTGGCAGAGTTTTCCCTTTCAATGTGTCCGTCGGGCAGACAACGTAAATCTTGATGTTCACCCAAGAGCCTAACTTACGGCGCGACACGAAGAACTCGCGCTCCATCACCAGCAAGCGCCCACCGCCCACCGGGCAAACTTCGCTTACGCCAAAGGCGTAGAGCCGCGGCTTCTTGCGTGCGGTTGGCTTGTCCATCTCGTAGAAAAACTGCCCCGCCAACTCCATGCTGTCGTTGAAGCACATCAGCCTCAAGCGGTTGGCCACGCCGTTGGCGTATGTGGCAGCCTCTCCGTCGCAAGGCAAAGTGCTTTCGGGAATGCTCCAGAAGCAATGTGCCTCTTCGTCGTATGCCAGCGACTCAAGTCCATAGTTGCCCTTCGCCCCACGCAAGGCATCCGGCACTTCAAGCTCGTTGCCGGTAGGCTTTCCGTCAAGCCCAAACTCCAAGACGCGGTTGTCAGCTTCGCCGCATATAAAAAGAGTGCCTTTCCGTGGCACGTATGCGACGCCTTCCTGGTCTCTGTTCGGCATTTGCGATGACACGAAGCCTTGGTTGGCCACACCACGCAATTTGCCGGAAAGCGTGTCTACCACCACGTCGAACATAAAGAAACCGTCGGGCGAAGCCTTGTCGCTTACCACGGCATAACGCCGCCCGCCGACGTGCGCAATTCCGCTATAATTCCCAGCCGGAACGGTCGAGCGGAACGAACGCTGCCTGTTTTCCCTTACCAGCACCACCTTATTATATATGTTGTCGGCTGCATGGGCCGGTTGCCCGCAGCGGGGAATGGCCAGAGCCGCCGCTGCCACGGCCCAGGGAAAGAATCTTTTTGCATGAAAAACCATGGGAACATTTGTTCTGTATAGCGAAAGACAGACTCCCCAATCGGCCATACCGCTTGGGAAGTCTGCGTATTGCCTGGCCTGCCGGGCCACACATGGCCGACAGACTTTCACGTCAGTCCATGTGGAACAGCTCTTCGAGCGGAATCGACACAGGCGAATTGTCGGGGTTTACCTCCATTATGTCGGCCATCATGTCCCACCACTTTTGTGTGATTGGGTCTACATTGGTCGTATCTTGGCTGTTCGTGTCCTTGTCGCACTTCTGCACCGCAAACAGCAAATTAGTCTCTTTGTCCCAGAAAATGCTGTAATCGCTTACGCCCTGGTCCTTTATCATCTGCTTAAGTTCGGGCCAGATGGCTGCATGGCGCCTCGCGTACTCCTTCTCGCAGCCCTTTTTCAGAATCATCTTAAATGCAAATCGTTTCATAATAAATTGTAATTTTATTGGTTTGAAATAAAGAATCCTATCCTGTATAAGTTGAAAACGGCAAGGTTTGGGCTGCCGCCCACAAGCACGCGCCTCTCGAGCCGGCCGAACAGCTTGTGCCACAGCTTGATGGAAGATTGCAACAAAGGCGCACGGAGGGCCTTTTCGCAATCCAACATTGTGGAAAACCCGGACAGTTCCTCGCGGAACAAGTCTAACATGAGCAGGTCGGTCTCTATCTTCTTCAAGTAAGCCGCATTGTCTTCAAAATAGCCCATCTCCACCGGGTTGTCTATATGGCGGATGTGTATGCCACGTTCCTGTAGCACTTTCCCAAAGAAAACGTCCTCAAACCTCTTCATGCCTTCGTTGAACCTGACGGAAAGGAACAAGTCCTTCTGCATGAGGAAGTTGACGGAGCGGAACGACTTGTAAGGCCGCTTGCTCCGCATGGCGGCTGTATAAGACGCCTCGGCATTGTGTTCGTAAACATACCGTAAGTTAGACTTAAGCCTTTTGCTCTCGCGGCAGGTTTTCACCCCACCGCTGACAACGGCTCCGTCCACCCTGTTTTGCAGGTATTTCCCCACAAATCCGTCGTCAGGAATGTCAACGTCGCAATCCAGGAACAGCAGCCAAGGGTATGCGCCCTGTTCGGCAAGGAAGTTCCGCGTGGCTGCGCTGCCGCTGTTTTGCTGCCTCTTGTAGAGCTTGCAATTGGCCATCTCCCCAATGGCGGCATTGCATTCCAATGCGTCGGCATCGGTGGAGCCATCGTCGGCCACGAGTATTTCGTAGGCAAGCCCCGGCGTGCCGTCGCAGACATGCTTTATCCTTCTCACCGTCTCCAGGCACTTGTGGTTGTAGACGGGAATCAGGACAGACAGTCCTTCTTGCATGGCATCGGGTTGCGGCATTGTCGTTTGCTTTTTCAATATCACAGCAAAAGTAGCAAAATAAAATTAAACGGGAAAGTTTCGTAAATAATATTTGTTTATGTTATGATAAAATATTACTTTTGCCGCGCACTAAAAATATAAAGGACATGAAAAAGATTGTATTTGCAAAAGTATTGGTCTTGGCCGCCATGCTGATGGGCAGCGCCTGCGCTAACGCCCAAATCAACTTGGGCAACATCCTAAGCGGCATTGCAGGAAAGAACGGCAATGGCGAGAATTCGGAAGCAAGCTCTGCCTCCGGGCTGCTTTCGGGGCTTACTTCGATTTTCTCGAAAGACAAGCAGGCATCGACAGAAAACATAGTCGGCACGTGGGAATACTCCGAACCGGCCATAACATTTGAGTCTGACAACCTCCTGACTAAGGCCGGGGCCGGCATCGCCTCAAACAAGCTTGAAGAGAAGCTGCAGGAGCAGCTGTCGAAAATCGGCATAGACAAAGGTGCGTTCACCATCACCTTCAACGAAGACGGCACGTTTACCGAAACCTTCGGCGAGAAAAGCATCAAAGGGAAGTGGAAGGTCGAAGACTCTAAGCTCAACCTCGTATTCGGCCAAAAGGCCATCCCCATCAACACGCAGCTGAACGGGAACAAGCTGATGATAGTGACGGACGCGACCAAAATACTCGACCTCATAAAAGGAATCGCAAGCAAATCGTCGAACTCCAACATCCAGACGATCTCCACACTAATGAAAGGCATCGACGGGATGAATGCCGGACTGACGCTCGTTAAAAAATAAAAAAACAGCCACGTCGCCACTCCCGTTTGCACTTTTTATTGTAACTTTGCACCCGCTTTTACGAGTTATTAGCAAATTCAAACCTTACAAACAAACAAAATCAATGGCAACAAAAATCAGATTACAACGCGGCGGCCGCAAGGGATATGCTTTCTACAGCATTGTGATTGCCGACGTTAGAGCACCACGTGATGGTAAATTTACTGAGAAAATTGGTACTTACAATCCTAACACCAATCCGGCCACAGTAGATTTGAATTTTGACCGCGCCCTCTATTGGGTGGAAACGGGCGCACAGCCCACCGACACGGTGCGCAACATCTTAAGCCGTGAGGGTGTCTACCTTATGAAGCACCTGCGTGGCGGCGTAAAGAAGGGCGCATTCGACGAGGCTACCGCACAGAAGAAGTTCGATGCGTGGAAGGCCGACAAGGTGAAAGGGCTTGACTCAATCCGCGAGAAGGACGAAAAGGCCAAGAAGGAAGCTTACGCAAAGGGCATCGAGGCCGAGAAGAAAGTGAACGAGACCATTGCCAAGAAAGTGGCTGACAAGAAAGCCGCCGCCTTGGCTGCAAAGGCCGAAGCAGAGGCACAGAAAGCCGCTGAAGAGAGCGCCGCCGAGGCAAATGCCGGCGAAGCTCCCGCCGAGGCTTAAGGCAATGCCAAGAACTTGATTGGCAAAAAACATGAAAGGCCGGAACATTCATCGTGTTCCGGCCTTTCCGTTATAGAGGCTTTCGTATTGCCTCGCCACTTTGATGTAGTCGTGGTGCTTTTCCACATAACTCACGCTCTGCCTCTTCAAGTCGGGAATTACCTCCGGGTGCAGTATCAGTCGTTCGAGTTCGTCGTACACACTTTGGTAGCACGGCCTCACGTTTATTATCGGGCGGAGCGCGTTTTCATTTATTATTTCGTAGTTTTCTTCCTCACCACCGCCGATGCAGACAATGCCCTTCGACATTGCCAGCAATGAGTTCATGGCCGGAGTGTAGCTGTACAGTTGGTCTAATATGGCGTCGCAGCCTTCCATCAGCTTCTGGTACTCGGCAAAAGGGACCGACTCGGCCTTTATGATGGACATCTTGCCGGGATGTTTGCTTGCAACGTCTCTTGCAGCCTCCAGCATAATGTCGGTGCCTTTGTATTCGCTACGCGATTTATTTATTCCAATAAACACTTTCACTGGATAGCCGGTGAAAGAAAAATCGCGGCGAGCTTTTTGCGGAACCTTGATCGGGAACGGGATGAATGCCGTCTTTTGCGGAAAGTATCGGGAATAGCAACTCCAGTATTCAAACAGTCCGGCGACTATCCCGTCGCAATCGGCGGCTATGTGCTTGTTAAGCCTTTCCTTGGCCGTGCCAATCCAGTCTTGCCTTTCTTTAAGAGCATCTGCGTTCGTCCGAAGCTCCGCCCCGATGTTGAAGTCGCTGTAATCCAGATGCTTTTCGCTTATGCAAGTGTTCACCCAATACCAATCCATGCCATAGCCGCCAAGGAAAACCTTCCCGTTGTGACGCCGCAGATAGCGGTATATGGGGAATATCCTTTCCGCCTTCAACTCCACGAACATGGGGTTTATAAGCTGGACAACATCGTATCCCCTGAACAGAGGCAGCAAGGCGTATAGCTTCAGCATCAATCCCGCACCGCCAAACTTGCCTGGATTGCGCGCCAAGGATATGTCGCGGGGATAGTTTTTCCAGAAATCACCGTTGGAAGCTACGGTCACTTGGTGGCCGAGATGCCTTAGCCCATCGGCAAGAGTCGCGTGGACGTTGCTATATTCGCCTAAGAGAAGTATCTTCATCGCTTATTGCTTTTGAACGCCGCCAACGCATTCCTTAACACAAACAGGCCAACCTTGTTGTTTGCCACCTTGCTGAAAAGGGCGTATTTGCGCGAATAATTGCGCCCCGGCAACGGGAAAAGCCCGGCTTGCCGCAGCCTTTCCAGCCTTGAGCGCATCTGGTTTCCCGATGAAGTCAGCGTGGCAATGTTGAATATATAATCCATAGTAAGCTGCGACACCCTGCGCCTCATTGCTTCGGACTCGACGCCACTGAGCGTGGCTGCCATTGCGTTGAGGCGCAACAGAACATACTCAAAGTCGTTCAACCGCCTCAAAATGTGCTTCCTGTCTTTGCTCGTGATTATCGATTGCTGGCGTATCCTGTAGAAATATGCCTCATAGTCTGTGTCGAACAGCCTTACGGCACGCAAGAGGAGCTGAGGCGTGAACTCTTCGTCTTCGTGCAACAGGCCGGGCGTAAACCTAAGCCCGCCCAACATTTCCTTCCTGAATATGTAGCCCCAAGCCGCCGCGCGGATATTGTTGTGGGCCATGAATGCAGGCCCGCCTACCGCTATCGCCTCTTTGGCAGAGTGCCTTGCGGCAGCGCCGCTTGTGGAGCGGAACATCACCACGTCCGGGTCGTTGTACCTTACGATGTCGAGGCAGTGCTCATATTCGCCAGAAATGATTTTGTCGTCGCCGTCGACAAACTGCACATATTTGCCCGCAGCAAGTCCGATGCCTGTGTTCCGCGCCTCGCTCAATCCCTTGTTCGGCTGGCGAATATACGTAATGGAGTCCATGTAAGAGGCAAGTTCCGCCAACGGGCTTGCGTCGGAGCCATCGTCTACAACGAGAACCTGGCGCTCGGAAGCGCTTAACGACAAGTTGAGTATGCTGTCGAGGCACTCCTTCAGCCATTCTACGGGAAGGTTGTAGAACGTGACCACAAAACTCACAAGTGGAGCTTTAGGACAAGGAACATTGCTGGAAGCGGTTTGCATGGCTCAAAATTTACGGAAATCAAAACGACACACCGGCTGCCTTCAGGGCCATATTGCCGGACGACTCATAACCTTCCCCAAGCTCGGCGAAGCGCAACAGGCACGACAACGCCGCCTTGCCTACGGCAACCGAGTCGCCGCGCAAAGCCTCGGCAGCCCGCCCAAGGAACTCGCCTGCGCACTTTGCGCCTGGCTTCAGGCCGCGCATAAACAGCCTGGACAGCGTGTGGTAGCCGCACAAATTGTACAATTCGCTGTCGGACGCTATCCATTGGCAGGCTTTTCCCTCTGCAAACGGCAGGTGCTGGTATAGGTTGAACGATGCCTGCTCGGCTATTTCAACGGTAGGCGTCTGTTCCATCCACACGTCGGCATCGGCTTCCGAGAACGAGTCTGGCGGCATTATGAGAGTGGCCAATATCTTGCATTCCCTGATGTTTTCGTTCCACAGGGCCACAGCCAGGCCGCGGTCTTTGCCATATTCGCCCGCCATGGCTTTCAACGACGGCAGGGCAACGCCCCAATTCATGTGGTAGACAAGCCCCTTGTCGCGCATCGACTGTGCCGCAACGCCGTTCATCACCAGCCTGAACGACCTTTTTATGCGCATCAACTTATCGTTTACTTCAGAAATATTTTCCATCTTACTGAAATACAATTGGTTATTGGTTTGTTAGAAGATGCCGTCAAAGAGCCGAATAGCTTGCCCCGTAACGCAGCATTTGCTCAACATAGCCTTCCGAGTAGTCCACCGCGACATCCGTTATGTCGCCATTTGCGCCTACGATAGGGGTCAGCACTGGGTTTATGAAGCCTTTGTAGGGCGCAATGCCAAGTCTGGCATATCTCTCGAGCACCTCGTTGTGGAGAGCGGGGTCGATTCTAACGGCATACCTCTCCACCAGGTCGCGTGCCGCCGCGAAGTCGCCTTCGCTCTTTATCCGCTGTATTTCTGCCAGCAGCTTTGCAAAAAGCGCGCGCAGCCCGGCATAGTCGTTGATTTTGACGTAAGTCTTGCCAGACTTCCTTACAAGCTCAATGACATCGCCGTTTTCGTGGCACCAGTTGGCTATCAAGGCCCTGTTGCGCATGTGGGCCTCCTCGATGCAGCTGCCTGGGGCAAGGCGGACGAGTTGAGTCATAAGCCCATTCATTATGTATGTGTAATATTGCGCCTTGTAAGCCTCGGACGACGGCGTGAGGCCAAGCTCGACCAACTTCACGTCGGCGAGGTAATACAGGGCGAAGAGGTCGGCCCTTGCCTCTTCTATCGTGTTGCCGTAGGCTTTCAGGGCATCGGGACTTACCCCCGGCAACAGTCGCCCACTGCCGTGGCCGAGGCATTCGTGCAGGTCGGTGTGAAGGTCGTCGCAGGCGTCGCCGTATTTTTCGATAAGGCCGATGGTCGCTTCGTCGGCCACAAATTCAGAGTAAAAGCCGTTCCCCTTGGCAGCCTTGTTGTATGCGTCGGTAAGGTTTCCGATGGTCACGCTCTTGCTTCCGTGCTCGGCCCTAATCCAGTCGGCGTTGGGCAGGTTTATGCCTATGGCCGTAGAAGGGTATTCGTCGCCGCCGAGCATGGCTGCACACACAACGTTGGCCGTTATGCCAACGACCTTGGGCTTGCGGAAACGCGCGTCCACGGGCGAGTTGTCCTCAAACCACTGCGCGTTTTCGCTTATGGTGCGCGTGCGCTTCGTGGCCTCAATGTCTTTGTATTCCACGATGCCTTCCCACGAGCCTTTCAGCCCGAGCGGGTCGCCGTAGACTTCGATGAAACCGCTTACGAAGTCTACGTTTGCGGAAGTTTCGCCGACCCAATCAATGGAATACTCGTCGAATACAGACAAGTCGCCGGTGGAATAGTAGTCTATCAGCTTCCTGATGACACCGGCTTGCCTGTCGTTTTCGGCCACACCGCAGGCTTTTTCCAACCAATAGACGATGCGCTCGATGGCTTTGCCATAAAGCCCGCCTACGCGATAGACGTCCTCAAAGATGCGCCCGCCACGCTTTATGAGCCTGGAGTTAAGCCCAAACGACGGCGAGCGGTCGCCATGCGCAGCCTTGAGTGCGTTGTAGAAGTTCTCCGCCTCGCGCTGGCTCACGCCTTCGTAATAGTTGCACGACGACGTTTCCACCAAGTCTGCCCCGGCCTCTTTGTTGACCCTTTTCGGGAAAACCGATGGGTCGAAAATTACCGGCACCAGCTCATCGCATAGCTCTGCCACGCTCTCGCCGGCCGACAGAGGCAAGCGCGACGGCGAGACCAGGCCAACACAACGGCGGAAGTAATCCTCGCCAAACGCAGGCACGAACTTGTCGCAGCCATAGTGGTGGTAGATGCCGTTGGAGAACCACACCCTCATCAGATAAACCTCGAGCGCCTTGAAGTCGGGAGTGTCGTGCTGGATGCCGCCGTCGGTGTAGATGGCTTCGAGCGTCTTGCGAATCTTAAGGTTGAACTTGCCGAACTGGTCGAACGTGATGTCGCGCCCCCACAGCGTGGCCTCCGAGAGGTAATAAACCAAGATTTTCTGCCTAAGCGTCAGGTTTTCAAAACCGTCGAGCCTATACCTCAACATTTGTATGTCGGCAAACTTTATGTCTGTGTACTTGAAATTCTCCATAATTCTTTATAAAACAGTTCTAAAACAAAAAATAGCGGCAGCAATGTGCGGCTGCCAGCAGGCCACGAATGGCCGGACATTTTGCACGGCTAACGGGCTGGCCCAAATGGAACGCCCGCCATGCCGTCAGTCACCGCCCTGCCCGCCTGTGAGGGCTTTTTGCCTGTAAGCACGCGGGGTCGTGCCCACCACCCTTGCAAAAGCTGTGTAGAACGACTGCCGGTTTGAGAATCCCACCATGAAGCTCACGTCTTCCATCTTCAAGTCGGCAAACCGCTTGTCGGCCAAGATGGCGGTGGCTTCCTCAACACGCAGCCTATTAATATAAGATGTGTAGTTCATGTTAAAGCGCATCCTCATCACTGCCGAAATGTACCTCGTGTTCGTGTGCAGTTCTCCGGCAAGCCTCTTGGCCGAAAATCCCTTCTCCTTATATTTCTTTTGCTTGTCGACTATTTCCACAATCTTGTCGCGCATTATGTCCATTATCCGGGGGTTGACCAAGTCCCGGTAGGTCTTGGCCTGGTTTGTGGCTTCTTCAGAGTTGTCTTTGGTCATGATTTTGATTAATTTTTTAGATGTTCCTGCCGCGTCGAAACAAAGTACACCGCTTTAATTTCCGTCAGCCCTTCCAATCTTTGACGCAAATTTACAAATTATTCTTGACATTGCGAGGTTTCGGGGGCACAATTTTCCAAGTCCGGCAAAAAAGGAAGCCGGAAAGCAAGCCAAGCGCCCTGACCGGCACAAGCCCGGCCAACGCCACAAAGGGCCGAAGCACAGCTGCGCCCAAGGGCAGAACTTCGAGCACAGGCAGCGCGGCAGCCGGATTAACATTTTTAACTTAACAGGCCGCAAGGCCACCCTCCTCGCGCAACGCACTGGCTGCCAACGTCTTGCGAAACGTGCCATTTTGCCTTCCGAAACAGGCCCTTTCAGCGTGCAAAACGGCACGAAACGGAAGCCAATACGGCATGTTTTGCAAGGCGTCTGCGGCCTGTGTTAAAGCAGAAGGGGCGCGAGGCGACTTTTGCTTGCATATATGCAACTAACGCACCCGGTGCGCGACAACGCCCGGCACGAAAGGACGAGAGGCCGCCACACACCGACAAAGGAGACGGCGTAACCCGCTATATGTGTGCATTTTATGGCTCAACAAGACCAAATCGCCCCATTTTTATCAAAAAAAGCATGATAAATTTCCACGAACGGCCAAAAATAGCTATATTTGCAGTCCGAAATCAGAATCGGTTTAAAATCACAACTTCAAACATTACAAGCTGAGATGACAAAAGCTGAAATAATTAATAACATTGTAAAGGACACGGGACTGTCGCGGAAAGACGTGGCCACTACAATCGAGGCCTTCATGGAAGAGGTGAGGGAAAGCCTCACTAAGCGCAAGGAAGACGTGTTCCTGCGAGGCTTTGGGAGCTTCATCGTCAAGAAGAGGGCGCCAAAGACGGCCCGCAACATTTCAAAGAACATCACAATCACAATAGAAGCGCACGACTATCCGGCATTCAAGCCGGCCAAGAGTTTCATCGCAATGATGAAGAATAAAGCAAATTAACTGTAACATTTAAAATTATAAGCTATGCCAAGCGGAAAAAAGAAGAAAGGCCACAAGATGGCAACTCACAAGCGTAAGAAAAGATTAAGAAAGAATAGGCACAAGAGCAAGTAAGCCTTTGCAGACCTCTCAAGGGTCTATTCGGATAATCTTATGGAAGGAGTGTGTCAAAATGTCCGTGGGGATGGTGGCACACCCTTTCTGTTTATGTATGCAGGAGCCTTCACGGCACAAGCTTGCCAGGCCACGCCAGCATGGCGGCACAGGCAAGGCGCAGCGGATTCACCACTGCAGCAGCATGGCTCCACCAAAAAGGAAAGGCGCGGCAATGCCTTGCCGCGCATGACAAACAACGAACGAAAGAACAAAACCGTTTAAGGAATGACAAGCGAAGTAATCATTGATGTACGGCCAAAAGAAATTTCGATTGCATTGCTCGAGGACAAGAACCTCGTGGAATACCAAACCGAAACGAGGTCGGCGTCTTTTTCTGTCGGCAACATCTATTTGGCAAAGGTAAAGAAACTCATGCCAGGACTTAATGCCAGTTTCGTGGATGTCGGGTTCGAGCGGGATGCCTTTTTGCATTATCTTGACTTAGGTTCGCAGTTTGACTCTTACCAGAAATATCTTAAACAAGTACTCAGCGACAAAAAGAAACTTTATCCAATCTCAAAGGCTTCAAGGCTCCCAGACCTGAAAAAAGACGGGAGCGTGCAGACCACACTGAAAGTCGGGCAGGAGGTATTGGTCCAAATCGTAAAAGAGCCAATTTCAACAAAAGGGCCAAGGCTCACCTGCGAGCTAAGCTTTGCCGGCCGATACATGGTACTGATACCGTTCAACGATAAGGTTTCCGTCTCTTCCAAAATCAAGAAAGGCGAGGAAAGAACAAGGCTCAAACAGCTCATACAGAGCATAAAGCCAAAAAATTTCGGCGTGATCGTCCGCACCTCTGCCGAAGGCAAGCGCGTGGCAGAGCTTGACAAAGAAATGAAAGCCCTGCTGAAGAAATGGGACGACGCGATTACAAAGGCACAGAAGAGCGCCAAGTTGCCACAAGTCGTACACGAGGAAACAGGCAGGGTGGTTGCCCTGCTGCGCGACTTGTTCAACTCAAGCTACGATGGCATTTACGTAAACGACGAGGAAGTCTTTACCCAAGTAAGGGAATACCTTAGCCTGATTGCCCCGGAGCAAATCGACATCGTAAAGAGATACACAGGCCAAGTGCCCATCTTCGACAACTTCAACGTCACGAAACAGATTAAGTCGGCCTTTGGAAAGACGGTGAACTACAAGCGCGGAGCATACCTGATAATAGAGCACACGGAAGCCCTACACGTGGTAGACGTGAACAGCGGCAACAGGACACGCGCCGAAAACGGGCAGGAAGCCAACGCCCTCGAGGTGAACTTGGGCGCGGCCGACGAAATCGCAAGGCAGCTAAGGCTGCGCGACATGGGCGGCATCATCGTCATAGACTTCATCGACATGAACCTGGCCGAGGACCGGCAGATGCTCTACGAGCGGATGTGCAAGAACATGCAGAAGGACAGGGCAAGGCACAACATACTGCCGCTAAGCAAATTCGGCCTCATGCAAATCACCCGCCAGAGAGTCCGCCCGGCCATGGACGTGAACGTCGAGGAGACCTGCCCAACTTGTTTCGGCAGGGGAAAGATAAAGTCGAGCATCTTGTTTACCGACCAACTTGAAAGCAAAATAGACAGGCTGGTCAACAAAATAGGGGTCAAGAAGTTCAATTTGCACGTGCATCCTTACGTAGCCGCCTACATCAACCAAGGCCTGTTTTCGTTGAAACGGCAATGGCAGGTAAAGTATGGATTCGGGCTTAACGTTGTGGCATCGCAAAAGTTGGCCTTCCTGCAATACGAATTCTACGACAAGAAAGGCAACTTCATCGACATGAAGGAAGAAATCGAGACTAAATAAGCTAAAGGTGGAGAAGCGGTGCGCTTCGCCACCTTTAGCTTTTGCAATGCGGAAAACCACCCGCCATGGCAACCTTGGCCACAGCAAAGCACGGATTTGCAGGCGCGGCAACAAAAAAACGCCCCCAACCAGCCGACGGCTGGTTGGGGGCAACCTTGTTGTATTACTTATATTCTGGCAATGTGAGCCACTTCACATAGCAGAAGTCCTGCCTGTGGGGCAACTTGGAGTTCTTAGGATACATCCTGACAGCACCCTTGAACGAGCCGGCGTTGTCGGCTTCTATCTTTCCCTCGAAAGTATAGTTGTTGCCATTGTGCTCCACAACCTCCATCGGGTAGATGCTCGAGATGCAGTTGTCGCCATCGCTGCCGCTCTTCACCGATACAAATTCCAGGCCGATGGCATCGTCAAGCCCTTGCTCGTTGATAACGTAGCGCAGCGTGTACTCCTTGCCCGTCTCTATGCCGGAGGGCAAAACGTCCCACTCACACGAAACGACCGAGATGGAATCCCAACGCTCGGCGACAGCCTCCTTCCAGTGGGCAATTTCCTTTGCGACGAGGTTGTCGTTGTCGGAAAGCACCTTGAAGCGGGCAGCCTCCTTCTCGTAGAACTTGCGGTAGTAGTCGTCGAGCTGGCGTTTCATCGTATAGTGGGGGGCAATCTGTGCGATTGAGTTCTTTATTACCTTCACCCAGCCTTCGCTGTAGCCCTTCTCGTTTCTTGCATAGTAGAGCGGGATGATTTCGCGCTCAAGCATACTGTAGATAGTAGCGGCATCGAGTTGGTCTTGGTAAGTCTGGTTCTGGTAGGTGCGCTTCTCCGTCAAGGCCCAGCCTGCGCCCTCGCGGTAGCCCTCGAGCCACCATCCGTCGAGCACGGAGAGGTTCACCACGCCGTTCATCTCGGCCTTCTCGCCTGACGTTCCAGAAGCCTCGAGCGGGCGGGTCGGCGTGTTCATCCAAATGTCCACGCCGGAAACGAGCCTGCGCGCAAGCTGGTAGTCGTAGTCTTCGAGGAAAATTATCTTGCCGAGGAACTCCGGGCGCTGGCTGATCTCGTAAACCTTCTTTATCAACCCCTGGCCCGCGCCATCGGCAGGATGTGCCTTTCCGGCAAACAGGAACTGCACGGGGAAGTTCGGATTGTTTACAATCTTCTCCAAACGGTCAATGTCCGTGAAAAGCAGGTGTGCGCGCTTGTATGTGGCGAAGCGGCGGCAGAAGCCTATCATGAGCGCGTTGGGGTTGATGCGCTCAAGCAACGACACGACGCGGGCGGGATCTCCCTGGTTGCGCAGCCACTTTTCCTTAAACTGAATGCGGATGTAGTCTACCAGCTTGTTCTTCAATGCCATGCGCGTATCCCATATCTCGTCGTCAGGCACATTGTATATTGCTTCCCAAATCTTCGGGTTGCTCTGGTCGCCCATGAACGAATCGTCGAAATACTTGGCGTAAAGCTTGCGCCATTCCGTTGCGGCCCATGTCGGCATGTGGACGCCGTTCGTCACATAGCCCACATGGTTTTCCTCGGGATAATAGCCGGTCCAGATGCTTGAGAACATCTTCTGGCTCACCCATCCGTGCAGCTTGCTCACGCCATTGACTTCCTGGCAGGTGTTGCAGGCGAACACCGACATACAGAATTTCTCCGAATGGTCGTCGGGATTGTTGCGGCCCATGCCGATAAGCTCATCCCACGAAATGCCAAGCTTTGCCGGATAAGCACCCATGTACTTGCCAAACAAACCTTCGTCGAAGTAGTCGTGGCCGGCAGGCACCGGCGTGTGGACTGTGTAGAGCGACGATGCGCGCACAAGTTCCAACGCCTCGTTGAATGTCAACCCGCTGTCAACGTAGTCGCACAGACGCTGGAGGTTGCACAATGCGGCGTGGCCTTCGTTGCAATGGTATATGTCTTTCTTGATTCCGAGCTTCTTAAGCAACAGCACGCCACCCATGCCGAGGAGTATTTCCTGCTTAAGGCGGTTCTCCCAGTCGCCGCCATAGAGTGAGTGGGTTATGGGCTTGTCGAAATCGGAGTTCATTTCGTTGTCAGTGTCGAGGAGGTACAGCTTGATACGGCCAACGTTTACCCTCCAGACGTATGCGTGTACGAAATAGTTGGGATAGGGAACTTCGACCACCAGCGGGTTTCCGTCGGCATCAAGCTCGCGCTCAATGGGGAGCAGGTTGAAGTTTTGTGCCTCGTATTTCGCAATCTGCTGGCCGTCCATGCTCAGCGACTGGGTGAAGTAGCCATAGCGGTAGAGGAAACCGACGGCGCACATATCGACGTTGCTGTCGGAAGCTTCCTTAAGGTAGTCGCCTGCAAGCATTCCAAGACCGCCAGAATATATCTTGAGGACTTGGTTGAGTCCGTATTCCATCGAGAAGTATGCGACAGACGGCCTCGTGCTGTCGGGCTTCACGTCCATGTATTCACGGAAGTGGGTGTAGACTGTCTTGATTTTCTTCATCAAGTTTTCGTCCTGCAGGATTTCCTCCTTGCGCTCATAGCTGAGCCTTTCAAGCAGGAGCACAGGGTTGTGGTTCACTTTCCTGTAAAGCTCGGGCGAAAGTTCCCTGAAGAGATCGCGGGCTTCGTAGTTCCAAGACCACCACATGTTGTGGGCCAACTCGTCCAGGCATTTCAGCTGGTCTGGCATCACAGCCCTCACGTTCAATTCCGTCCACTGTGGAACGTTTACGTAATCTGCTTTAATCTTCATATAACTGACTGTAAAAAACTTATGATTGTCTCGACGATGTTTTACGGGCTTCAGCCTTTGACAATGCGATGTCGTAAGCCTCGTAATAGTATTTTATGAACTCGCTCCAAAGTGCCTTCTTTGATAGCGCGGAAGCGTTTTCGCGTGCTTCCGATATGTGTTCGGGGGTGAAGTTGGAATATTCCGCAACGGCATCCTTTATGCAGTCCGCCACTTCAGAATAGTTGTAGTCGGTGCGGTGGATCACCTTTACGCCGTCCGAAAGCTCGCCATAGCGGCCAAACTGGCTGTTGGCCCACAGGCCGAAGCCTGAAAGGTCTGTCGTGATGCAAGGCACCTTGAACGCGATGGCCTCAAGCGGAGTGTATCCCCACGGTTCGTAATAGGAGGGATAGATGCAGAGGTCGTTGCCCAATATAATGTCGTAGTACGGCATATTCAAGATGCCATCATGCCCGTCGAGGTAGCACGGGAGGAATATCACCTTCACGTTGTCTTCCTTCCTGTTGTGCATATCGAAGTACTTGAGCATATCGAGCACGCGGTCGTGGCTCATTTCGTGGAGCCAGTGGGTGACCAGCGGCACACTTAGCGGCGTGTCGTAGCTGTCGCCGGAGGCCAGGCGGTCTTGCAAGTCCTTACGCGGCTCCCCTACCCAACCGGGAACTTCAATGAAAGCGACCACCTTCCGGCCAAGTTCCTTGTCGCGCAGCAAGCGGTTCATGGCCTCGATGTAGACATCCACGCCCTTGTTGCGGAACTCGTAGCGGCCGCTGGTAGAAACTATCAGTGTGTCGTCAGCGAGGCTTTCGCCTATAAGCGCGCCTGCAACTGCAAGCAGCCGCTTGCGGGCGAGCTTGCGCTTTTCGGCAAACGAAGGCTCGCTTGGCACGAAGCTGTCGTCGAACCCGTTGGGCAGCACCACGTCAACCGGGCGGTCGAGCAGCTCCTTGCACTCGTTTGCGGTTATCTCGCTCACGGTCGTGAAGCAGTCCACGTGCCATGCCGTCTGCTTTTCTATCGAATGCTTGCTCTGCATGTTCAGTTCCCCGGCCATCTGGTCGCCATTGTAGGCAAACAGGTAGTCGTAAAGCGGCTTCATGTTTCCGGCGATGCTGCGGCCTATGCTCGTTGCGTGGGTGGTGAACAGCGTGCCTACCTGCGGCAACTTATTATTAACGTATAGCAGTCCAAGCCCAGTCATCCACTCGTTGCCGTGGTAGACGACCCTGTCCGACGGCTTGGCGCAGGCGTTGTAAAAGCTCTCAACCACAAGCGCGGCTGCGTATGAGAACATGGAAGCCTCGTCGTAGTCGCCGTAAGCATGGAGGCTGTCAACTCCGTAATGCTCCCAAAGCCACCCGTAAAGCCGGTTCTTAACCTCAAAATACGGCTTGAAGTCCACGAGAATGGTCACAGGGTTGCCCGGCACGTTCCACCTGCCTATCCTGGCCTTGATTCCGGCCTTGGCGGCAGCGTCCTGCCATTCGGCATAAAGCGAAGCATCTTCGCTGAAATATTCAGACTGCACATCGCCGCCGAAGTCCGGCCCGATGAATATAATCTTGTCACGCATGGCGCTTTGCAAGGTTTTTGCCCTCGAAGACAAAACCGTGTAAATGCCACCAACTTTATTGCAAACTTCCCAACTTGACTCTAAAACATAGTCGGGGGTGAACTTACATTTCCCCATATACATTTTTTTAGCGGCGCAAATATACGAAAAAAATGTGAACTTTCAAACAAAAAACTGCTTAATCTTCTGTAAACGTGCGTTTTAATGATTTTCTTTCGCTACCTTTGCAGCATCGCTCCGCAAACATTTTTAACGCCAAACGGCAACGGTTGTCCTACCAACCGCCGCACATAGGCGACAGGCGCACAAACAAGAAACGGATTATGGACAAGAAAAAACGACACATAATGGAAAACAAGAAACCGGGCTTCGCAAGACTGCTACTCGCGGCCACAATGGCTTTCGCAGCCTTGCAGGCAACCGCGCAAGACGTAAACAAGCCTTTCACCGGCAACTTCAACAACAACGAATACGAGGTTTACATGAACCTCAACATCGAAGGCAACGGCATGATAGTGCCAAACCACGAGATTTTCGGCGAGCTGCCCGGCTATCTCGCCAAAAGGCGCAACAGCTTCTTCTGGCTCGTAACTGCAGGAAAAGTGGTTGGGGAAGACGAAGCCGAGCTGGAGCTTATCAACGACTATGGAAGCGAAGACCTGAAGGCCACGCTAAAAATGGTTGACGACAGCACCTTCGTGCTGACCCAAGAAGGCGGAAGCACGCTGAAAGTCCCGAACAAGGGCAAATGGCAGAAGCTGCCCAAGAAGCTGGAATTTAAAAAGAGGCGGTGAACTTTTTGCCGCAAGGAACACAGCTACAGCCTGCCCAAACGCCATTCGCCACGCCCAACAGCCGTTAACATTTTTACGTTAAAAACAACGGCAACCGGCATTTCGGCTAAACGCTTGGCTTCCAACGTGTTGCGGAACAGGCCGTTTTGGATTGCAAAACAGGCCGTTTTAGCTCCTGAAACAGGCCATATCGCAGGCCGAAACAGGCCGTTTCGTGGCACAAACATGGCGCACACAGAAAATCGGACGCGGGGGAACGTTTTTTAGTTACATATTTGCAAGTATTGGCAGAATGTGAATGGCCCATATCGGCAAGTTGGTTTTAAACTTTAACAGCCTCCCCGCGTCATACAAATAAAAACGACTTTTGTATGAAAAAATATGTATTATACGCCCTGCTGGCCGCGACGATAGGTTTCAGTGCAACATCGTGCATCACGCGGCCTCCGCACAGGCATCCGCCAGTTGTTGTAGACGGGCCAGGCCACGGCAAGCACCACAAGAAGCCCAAGCCACCAAAGAAGCCCAAAAAGCCGAAGAAACACACGCCTCCGCCACCAGCACCTCCACACAGGAGGTAAGCCGCAACGGCGGGCAAACATGGCAGTAGGCAAACAAAAAAAACCGCCTGCGCTTGGCCTCCCACATAAGGAAAGCCGCCGCAGGCGGGGGGTTACCGTCTAAAGGCAACAAGCCTGCGCACCTGGACAGCCAGGCCCGATGCGCCCTTACGCTTTGCGGAAACCTGCCGTCACTCGGCAGGCTCCACTATCTCGTCGTCTTCTATCCCCGGGATGTCCATGATGGGCAACTGCCTGTCTATCGCCGAGTTAAACGAAATGATGGTCTCGCTCCGCGAAAGGCCGAGGGGCTGGAGTTTGTCGTGGATGATGTTGAGCAGGTGGTGGTTGTTGAATGCGTAGATTTTGATGAACATATCAAAATCTCCCGTGGTATAGTGGCACTCCACCACCTCCGGAATGTTGCGCAACTCTGCCACCACCTTGTCGAAATCCTCCGGGTTTTTCAGGTTAAGCCCTATGTATGCGCAAGTCTCGTAGCCAATCTTCTCGGGGTCGATTATAAACTGCGAGCCTTTAAGCACGCCCATGTTAGTCAGCTTCTGTATGCGCTGGTGGATGGCCGCCCCGCTCACATTGCACGAGCGTGCCACCTCAAGAAACGCGATTCTGGCGTTGTTAGCGATGAGGCGCAGAATCTGTTTGTCTAATTTGTCCAATCTTTGATATACCATTATTGTTTTTTTAATATGGTCACAAAGATATAAATAAAATTCCATTCATCCAACAAAACTATAAGTTATGTTGCAAAAATATGCTTAAAATGTAACGGTCAGTCGCTTTCTTGGGCAGAATAAACAATTTTTAAAACTTGAGACGAGCGCAAGGCACGCTTCACGTCGTCTACCAGCCCCATGGGCGCGGCACTGTCGGCACGCAGGCTCACAGTGACGTTTTGCGCCTCTGCGGGGGTCATGCGCGAGCGCTCGCCGGCTATATACTTAGGGATGTCGGCCACGCCGACGCGGCGGTCGTTTATCTGTACGCACATCTCCCCGCCACCTTCCGCGCTTGCGCCACCCGCCGGGCGGCCTATGTAGATGTGCATCACAGAGGAGTTGCCGGCCAATTTCTCCACCTGCGAGCCTTTGGGCGGCGTGTAGTCCACCCCAACGGCATCGTCCTTGATGTGGGTGACAATCATAAAGAAGAAGAGAACGGTGAAAATGAGGTCGGGCAGCGAGGCCGTATTAAGCCCCGGCACCTCGCGGCGCGACGGTCGGAACCTGCTCATCGGCGGCCTCCTTTCTCCTCCAGGTCGCCCTCCGACAACCGCATGGGGTAGTATTCGCGCACGGCTTCCTGCTGCGCGTCGGTGCATTCGGAGTAGCGGCGGCCAAAGCGTTCCTCCGCCAGACGGTCGCGCAGGGTGTTGTATGCCGCCGTAACGGCATCCTGAACGCCAAAATACGCCTTATAGGTAGCGGCACGGTCGGCATGGATGAATATCACGTGGTTGGCCGTTACCGCACATTTGCCGAGCAAAGGTATGTCGCGCTCTATGCGCTCTGGCAGCGCAGAACTACCCGACTTGTTGTCGACGAACTCCATCACCCGCCCCTTCAGCGAGGCCATGTCAACGGGCCGGCCATTGCAAGCCAGGCTGTCGCCTGCTCCAATGTCTATCACCATCACGTTGCGCCGCTTCACTTCGTTTACCGACTGCTCGCCGCCGGCAGGCATAGGAGGCAACTGGCGGGCTATGCCCTTGTCGGTTTCCATCGACGTCGTGACAAGGAAAA